>JBFWSE010000009.1:0-55611 GCA_050248535.1 Novosphingobium sp. | reverse complement strand
TCTCGCGCCGCCGATCATGCGCTTTGCTGTCGATGTCGGCGAGCCGGTTACGGTCGGCGAAGTGGCGGGGCAACTGCGGCGTTATGTCCCCCTGCTCGGCGGCAGCGTAGAAGGCGACTTTCGCGGCTCGATCGTGCCGGGCGGCATGGACTGGCAGACTTTGGGCGCGGAAGGACGGCTGGAAATATCGGCGCGCTATGTGCTCGATCTGGAACAGGGCAAGGTCGAAGTCCGCTCCGAAGGCCTGCGCACCGGCCCGCGCGAGGTGCTGGACCGGCTGGCCGCGGGGGAAGAGGTACCGGCGAGCCAGTATTATTTCCGCACGGCCATGCGCTTTTTCACTGCCTCGCCCGCGCTCGACGGACTCAATCACATGCTGGCGGTGGCTGTAGGCGCGCGGTTTCCGCGCCATGTGACGCTTGATGTCCATCCGGTGCTGTAAATGCGGATTGCGGTAATCGGCGGCGGCATTGCTGGGCTTACCATGGCGCTGGCGCTCAGGCAGGCCGGGCTCGATTGCACGGTCCACGAAGCGGCGCAGCAATTGCGGCCGCTCGGCGTCGGCATCAACCTGCTTCCGCATGCCGTGCGCGAGCTGACCGAACTGGGGCTGCTGCAAGACCTGCGCGCAATCGGCGTCGAGATCGGGGGCCTCGACTATCACATGACCGACGGCCGCAAGGTGTGGAGCGAAACGCGCGGCATTCACGCAGGCTACAACTGGCCGCAGATCGCCATCCACCGCGGTCATTTCCAGCTGTTCCTGCGCGACAAGGTGATCGACGTTTTGGGCGGCGAGGCCTTGCGCACCGGGCAGGCGCTAACCGGGTTCGAGCAGGATGACGCGGGCGTGACGCTGCATTTCCGCGAAGGCGATCCGCTGCGTGCCGATGTGGCGATTGGCGCGGACGGCATCCACTCGCAAGTGCGCCGCCAGCTCTATCCGCACGAAGGCCGGCCGATCTGGAACGGGGTTTCGCTGTTCCGCTCGACCACGCGCCTGCCCGCAGGCAGCTTTGGCCCGCGCATGCTGTGGGCCGGGCATTCGGGCCAGAAATTCATCGCCTATCCGATCCGGCGCGAGGGCGGGGATCTGCTGCTCAACTGGGTCTGCGACTTGAGGAGCGGCGAGCCGGGCAGCGAACCGTTCGAGGACTGGAACCGCATTGCCGACAAGCAGGACCTGATCCCGCGCTATGATGGCTGGCATTGGCCAGGGGCCGACATTCCGGAGATTCTCGAAGCTTCGGGCGATGTGTTCGAATTCCCCATGGTCGACCGCGATCCGCTGCCGCGCTGGTCGCATGGCCGGGTGACGCTGGTGGGCGACGCGGCGCATCCAATGTATCCCATCGGCTCAAACGGTGCGACCCAGGCGATTATCGATGCCCGCGCGCTGGCCTATCACCTCGCCACGGCGCCCAACCCAGTAACTGCGCTGGCCCGCTATGAGGAAGCACGGCTGGCTCCAACCAGAGCCATCGTTCTTGGCAATCGGGCCGGCGGGCCGGACAAGGTGCTGGAACTGGCGCGGCAGCGGGCAGCCGATCCCACGAGCGATCTCGACAAGCTGCTGCCCGTGCAGGAACGCGCCGAAATCTCCGCCGGGTACCGCAAGCTCGCCGGCTTCGATCCGGCGCTGCTCAACGCGCGCGAAAGCTGGTCGATCAAGGCCGGGTGACGATCCGCCGCACGGTCCGGTCGCGGTTCAGCCAGGCGACGAGATCGGCCCGGGCGGGCATTTCGTCGAGAATGTGCCGGGTCAGCCGCTCGTAATGCTGGATGAAGCGCGTGATTGCGGCATCGTCCATGGCGGCAGGGGCACCGGCTGCGCGCAGGGCAAGTTCCTGTTCGATCCGCCAGTCACGGACGACTTCGAATCCCGGCGCGGCAAGCAGAACGAGCAAGTCCAGCCGGGCGAACAGCTCACCATATTCGGCTTGCAGAGCACGATTGGCATAGCTGCGCCACACGGCGTTGGGATCCTCGTCGCGCTCAAGCGCATTGACCGGTTCTGCCAGCGAAGCCTCATCCTGCGGAACGGCGCCTAGACACCAGCCTTCGAGAATGAGCAGGCGGCAATGGGCGGGGGCAAAGGGCCAATCGCTTTCCGGAGCCCGGTCGTCGCGGCCCTTGTCGAAGCGCGGCAGGCGCGCCGCGTCCCCCTCTTCCAGCGCGGATATCATGGCAAGGCCCAGAGCGACATCGTGTGTACCCGGAACACCGCGGGTGCGCAGTAATGGGTGAACATCGCGGCCCAGGCCCTCGCGCTCTGCACGCGACAGATAGAGGTCGTCGAGCGACAGCGCCGCAGTCGCGATCCCTTCCGATTCCGCGCGCATGGCAAGCGCTCGCGCCAGTGTCGTCTTGCCCGAACCCTGCGCGCCGCAAATGCCCGCCACCAGCAGCCCTTCCCCCAGCCGCGCACGGATCACATGCCAGGCCGCGTCGTAAAGGACGCGGGCGGGCGATTGTTCCGGCGGCCTGGCGCGGCTAGCAGTCATCGTCCCTAGCTAGAGCAATTCACCCGATGCGCCAGTCCATAGCCTGCAGCGAAGCGCTCGCGCGGATCGAGGCCTGGGCACATGCCCGCCGCCTCGATTTCCGGCACGACAGCCGGACCGGCTTCGGCGCGCTGTTCAGCCCCTGCGGGACCTGGCGTTATCTGTTGTGGCGGATGCACCACCCGCGCGGGCGCGTGCTGGGCATGGGCATGCTCAATCCCTCGACGGCGGACGAGCATGCCAACGATCCGACCATCGCCCGCTGCCATGACCTGGCCCGGCGGCTGGGCTATCCCGGCCTGCTGGTCTGGAACCTGTTTGCCCTGCGCGCGACCGATCCGGCCGAGCTGCGCAAGGCCGCCGACCCGGTCGGGCCGGACAACGACGCGGCGATCGGCCTGGCCCTCATCCTAAGCCGTGAAACCATCGTCGCCTGGGGCAATCATGGCGCATTGCTGGGCCGAAATGCACATGTCCTGACTCGCTGCCTCGACACAGGGGTAACGATCCGGGTTCTCGGCGTAACCGGCCAGGGCCACCCCCGCCACCCGCTCTACCTGCGGCGCGATGTCAGGCCGCAGCGCTGGTTCCCCGCTACCAGCCCGGCTCCCAGTTCGCGCTGACTCCGCCGATGGTGAAATCGACGATGGCCTTGCGCATTTCCTCGTCGTCGACCAGCCCCTGAGGGAACAGCAAGTCGCGGAACAGGACGCTGGCCAGCACCGCGGCGAAGGATATGCGCACCATGGCCTCGGGCCGCACTGCCGCCTTGCCCTTGGTATGCCCCGACATGGTGGCGGTCCCGCGCTCGAAATAGGCCTTCAGCCCATCGATCTCGCTGATGCGCTCGGCGGCGCCGGGAGAATAGGCATTGGCGACAATCAGCGACATCAGCATGCCCGAATGCTCGGCGATAAAATCCTGCAGCTCGTTGATGTAGCGCCCGGCCAGTTCGCGAACTGGTTCGGCATCGCCGATCGCGGCAAGGTGACGCGACTGGAACTCGGAGAAATGGCGGTTGAGCGGGCGGAAGATCGCCTCCCTGAACAACTCCGCCTTGGAGGGGAACAGCCGGAAGATCTGTGCTTCGGTCACATCCGCCTGTCTGGCGATGGCTGCCGTCGTCGCGCCGGAATAGCCGCATTCCTGGAATACCTTGCCAGCGGCGGCAATGATCCGGTCAAAGATTTCCTCCGTGCTCCGGCGCTTGCGGCGGGTAGCCGGACTGGCTTTTGGCTTGGACACGCGTCGCCCCACTTTCTCGCAATTTGATAGTATCTACTATCTTTCCGTCCGCCCGGATAGCATATAGTGTCCGGTGAATCGATTCCCGGCCCGCACCGGGAACGAGGGAGAGGCTGATCCATATGACGACCGAGATCGAACCGACGATCCTGCCCTATCTGGCCGCGCTTGAAGGCGCAGTCGGCAACCTTGCCGATACCTGGCGGCCCGACGATCCGCTCTACCGCGCGGATATCTATCGCCAGACCATGACGAGCCTGAGCTATGCCTATTTCATGTTCTTCCACGCCGACGCCGAACATCCCGACTGGGCACCGCTGTGGAACCCGGTGTTCACGCTCCAGCCCAACCCCGACGACATCTATGTCCAGTCGCCGATCCGCGGCGATCTGACCTACCGGGTTTCGGGCAACCGGGGGACATGCAAGATCCTCTCCTTCACCACCCAGGCCGCACTTTCCGGAACTTATGACGAGCCGCCGCAGCCCAACGGCCACAACGAACTCGACTGCGACGATCTGGGCATCAAGCTGGGCGAGGACTTTGAAATCGTGTTCAGCGCCGAGCGTCCGGCGGGATACGAGGGCCACTGGGCCCCGATTCATCCCAAGGCCGGCGGCATGTACACCCGCTACCGCATGTACGACTGGGCGACAGAGACCGACCCAGTCCTCTCCATCGAATGCCTCGACCCGGTCCCGCCCAAGCCGCGCCTGACACCGGATGAGATCCTGCGGCGCATCGAGGAAATGGCGAAGTTTCCGGCGCGCAAGACCAAGCAGTATTTCCGCATGCAGAACGGCGTGATGGACCGGGTTGGCTGGAATGTATTCGAGCCGATCCGCATGGCCGGCGCGCTGGTCAAGCAAACCTATTGGCCTGCGAATTTCCAGTTCGATCCCGACGAAGCCCTGATCATCGAGACCGAAATTCCCGAACGCGCGCCCTACTGGAACATCCAGCTAAACGATCCGCTCTTCAACGCACTGGAATATGTCTATCGCCTTTCCAGCACCAACGGCGCGATGGCGACCCTGTCCAGCGACGGCAAGTTCCGCGCGGTGATTGCGCTGGAAGACCCGGGCGTGCCCAACTGGCTCGATCCTGCGGGCTACACCGAAGGCGGCATCTATGGCCGCTGGTACGATTGCGACAGCGAGCCCCTGCCGACGATCAAGCGGGTAAAACTCGCCGAGCTGCGCGATCATTTGCCAGCTGATACGCCGGTGGTGACTCCCGATCAGCGCGCCGAGGAACTGCGTATCCGTGTAAGAGCCTGCCAACGGCGCAGAAGGTGGTGAAAGCATGATCACGGAACAACTCGATTTCACCGGCAGAGTCGCCATTGTCACCGGTGGCGCTACCGGCATCGGCTATGCGACGGCGCTGCAGCTCGCAAAGCTGGGCGCAAGCCTGGTCATTTGCAGCCGCACGGTCGATGAGCTGGAAGCGGCGGCCATGCGGATCGAGGCGGAGAGCGGATCGCGCTGCCTGGCCGTTCCCACCGACGTCAAGAACGAGGAAAGCTGCATCGCCCTCGTCCAGCGCACCGTGGAGGAGTTCGGCAAGGTGGACATCCTCGTCAACAATGCCGGCGGCACGCGCATGGGGCCGCTCGAGAGCATCCCGACGCGCGGCTGGGACTCGATCTTCGATCTCAACACCAAATCGACCTATATCCTGACCCGCGAGGCGGGAAAGCACATGATCGCGCAGAAGAGCGGCGCCATCGTCAACATTTCCTCCGGCGCGGGTGTCAATGGCGTCAAGGGCGGTGCACACTATTCGGCGGCCAAATGCGCGGTGCAGATGTTCACCAAAGTGACCGCGGCCGAATGGGGCCGCTATGGCATCCGCGCGAACTGCGTTGCCGCTGGCGCGATCGCCAGTGCGCGGGTTTCGGAAGCCTGGAAAGTCGCGGGCCTCGACGAGGAGCAGATGGGCAAGGCCGTGCCGCTGGGCCGCACCGGCACGCCTGACGAAATGGCCAACATGATCGTCTTCTTCTGCAGCGACGCCGCCAGCTACATTTCGGGCGAGACCATTTCGGTCAGCGGGGGACCCAACATCGGCGGAATCGATCTTCAGTAAGGTGCAATAATGGACGCAAGTTACGATCCTCCCGCAGAATTCCGCAAGGCCAGCGACCAGCTGCACGATATCGTCGCGAAGGAAGTCGGGACCACAGACTTTGGACCCTGCGATTACCTCCCCGGCCTCACGGTCATGCTACAGTCGATGGACTACGACTCGCACTATACGGAACAGGGCCGCCGCCTTGCCTGGGGTCAGGTGATCGGCGTGCTGCGCAGCCGGGCGGAAGCGATAAAGTCGATGAAGGAGAATCCCGGCTTCGACGCAAAGCCGATTCTCGATCCCGTGGTGATCACCGGCGTACCGCGCACCGGTACTACAGCGCTGCACCGGCTGATGGCGGTCGACGATCGCTTCCAGGGCCTGCAGACCTGGCTGATCGACAGCCCGATGCCGCGCCCGCCGATCGAGACGTGGAGCCAGTATCCGCAATTCCAGCGCACACTGGCGCAGCTCGAAGCCCACTATGCCAAGTCCGACACGCGCGCCGCGCACTTGCGCGCCGCCGAAGAAGTGCACGAGTGCTGCATGATCCTGTGGCACAGCTTCAACTGCAACATCTGGGCCTGCGGCTCGTGGTCATCCGCCACATACGACGCCTGGCGGCAGAGTCAGCCGGAAGATGCGGCCTACGACTACTATTACAAATGCGTGCAGCTGATCGGGATGAACGAGCCGGACAAGCGCTGGCTGCTCAAGAACCCGGGCCACATCGAACAGCTGGACTTGCTCTTCGCCATCTATCCGCAGGCCAAGGTGATCCAGACCCACCGCGATCCGGCCAAGGCCGTGCCCTCGCTGTGCTCGCTGCTGATGAACCTGCATCCGATCTATGAGGAAGGACGCTACGAACAGCGCGCGCACAACATGCTGGCGCGCGAAGCCGGCAAGTGGGCGGCAGCGGTGCGCAAGGCCGACGAGGTGCGCGCGCGGCACCCGGGCCGGACCATTGATGTGGTCCACGGCGACTTTCACCGCAATCCGATGAAAGTGCTCGATGACATCTATGCATTTATCGGCATGGAGATCGGCGATGACCTGCGGGCAAAGTTCGCCAAGCGGATCGAGGAAAAGCCTGAACTGGCGCTCGGCACGCACCGCTATGACCTCAAGGACTTCGGCATGACTGCCGAACGCATCCGCGAGCAATACGGCGACTACATCGACAGATTCGACCTGGTGGAGAAAAGCAGATGAAAGCCGCGATCTATCCCGGCCATGGCAAGCCCGTCACTATCGAGGACCTGCCCGATCCCGAACCCGGCCCCACCGATGTGATCATCAAGGTCGCCCGCTGCGGCATTTGCGGCACCGATATCTCGTTCACGCAGGGCAAGATGTTCGATTTCGGCGAGAACACCCAGTTCGGCCACGAATATGCCGGCGAGATCGTCGCCACCGGCAAGGAGGTATCCGACTTCAAGGTGGGCGAGCGGATTGCCGTGCTGCCCTCGGTGGCCTGCGGCGAATGTTCGTCCTGCCGCGACTTCAAGAACAATGTCCTGTGCCAGTCGATGCCGGGCACTGCGATGCACGGCTTTGCCGAATTCGCCAAAGTCCCCGTCAGCGTCGCGACCAGACTGCCGCAGACCCTTTCGATGGCTGACGGCGCGCTGATCGAACCGCTGGCGATCAGCCTCTACGGCACCAAGATGGCGCATATCCAGCCCGGCGACCGTGTGCTGGTGCTCGGCGGGGGCACGGTCGCACTCTATGCGATCTACTGGGCGCGCAGGCTGGGAGCGGGGCGGATCGTCGCCATGTCGCGTTCCAGCCGCCGCAAGGACCTGTGCCTCGAGATGGGCGCGGATGCGTTCATTCCTTTCGGCGACAACGAAGCCGGCGAAGTGATCGAGGCGCTGGGCGGAAGCCCGCAGGTTGTGCTCGAAGGCGTCGGCGCGGAAGGGATGATGACCAAGGCGGTGATGCACGCCGCGCAATTCGGCCGGATCGTCAGCCTCGGCTTCTGCACGTCGCCCGATCCGCTGATTCCCGGCATGGCGAGCTACAAATGCGCTTCGATCCATTTCGCCGTCGGCTATTCGATGACCGAGTTTCACTACATCGCCAGCCAGATGGACCGTGACAAGATTTATGGGGGAGGCCACTGCGACCCCAAGGCGATCATCACCAACGATATTCCGCTGGTGGATCTGCCCCAGATGATGGACGTGCTGAGGGGCGCGAACAACGAAACCAAGGTGCATGTGTGCATGTAACTCCCCCTCCCGCTTGCGGGAGGGGGCTGGGGGGTGGGCGAGTCAATTCAGGCCTCGCAAGGCGTCTAGAGGACAGACCCACCCCTGCCCCCTCCCGCAAGCGGGAGGGGAATTGGGAGAGATGAATTGACTGCTAAAATCCCCGCCCTCGTCGTCGGCACAGGCTTCGGTTGCCGCATCCACGTTCCGGCCCTTCGCGCGGCCGGGTTCGAGGTCGTCGGCCTGGTCGGCGCGACGCCCGACCGGCTCGCCCGCCGCGCCGAACAGAATGGCATCGCGCGCACTTTCCTCGATCTCGATGAAGCGATCGCCAAGACCGGCGCCAAGGCCGTCTCGATCGCCACGCCGCCCAATACCCACGCAGCGCTGACTCTCACCGCGATTGCCCGCGGCTGCCACGTGGTCTGCGAAAAGCCCTTTGCCTTCAACGCAGAAGAAGGCCGGCAGATGGTCGAGGCGGCGGAAAAGGCCGGGGTGATGAACATGGTCGCCCATGAATTCCGCTGGCTGCCCGACCGCGCCCTGTTCGGCCGGGCCATCGCCGAGGGCATGATCGGAGAGCCGCGCTTCCTTGTCGTCGATCAGTTCATCCAGTTCTGCGCCGATCCGGAAACGCCGCTGCCGCCCTGGTGGTTCGACGTGGCGGCGGGCGGCGGCTGGCTGGGCGCGGGCGGATCGCACATGATCGACCAGATCAGGGCCTGGCTGGGCGAGTTCGAGAGCCTCAGCGCCAACCTGTTCCTGGTCTCCGACCGCAAGGTCGAGGCCGACGATACCTATTCGATGCGCTTCCGCATGACCAACGGCGTCGAAGGCTCGGTGCAGCAAAGCGCCGGAGCCTGGGGCCCGATGGCGACCTTGTGGCGCTGTGCAGGGACGCATGGCACGGTGTGGACCGAGCAGGGCAAGGTCATGGTCGCCGACAAGGCAGGTCAGCGCGAGCTGGAGGTGCCTGAGGAACTCAGACTGCCCGAGCCGCCACCCGCCGCCGATGCCAATTCGAGCCGGCGCATGTCGCATTTCGAGATTGGTCCCTTCACCCGCTTCTGCGAAGCCCTGCGCGACGGGATCGAGGGCCGCGAGAGCAGGTCGCCCGTCAGGATCCCCACATTCCGCGACGGGCTCGCCTCGATGCAGGTGATCGACGCCATGCGCGCCTCGTCTGCCGCGGGCGGCGCATTGCAACAGATTGGTTAGGAGAATTCCCATGAGCGAAGAATTTGAAAAAGGCCTCAAGATCTTCGGCGACGTCTATGGCGAGGATCAGGCGGAGGGCCTGCGGCAATATCTCGCCAGCGGCCCCGACAGTTTCGGCAAACTGCAGGCCAAATGGGCGATGGAATGGGCTTTCGGCACGATCTGGACCCGAGACGAACTTCCGCGCAAACTGCGCAGCTGCGCGGTGCTGGGCATGACCATCGGCATGGGGACGGCGGATGAGATCAAGTATCACACCAAGATGGGCATAGCGAACGGGCTGACCAGGGACGAGATCCAGGAAATCTATTACACTGCCATACCTTATTGCGGCCTGCCCAAGTCCAATCTGGCGAAAGCGGCCATGCTCGAAGGTTTCGCCGAACTGGAAGCCGAAGGGAAACTCTGATCACTCCCCTCCCGCTTGCGGGAGGGGTTGGGGGAGGGCTTGTTGGGTGAGGCCTGAAACTGGCCCTCCCCTGGCCCCTCCCGCAAGCGGGAGGGGAAAAATATGCACCTGACCACCGTCGGCAACGCGCGAATCCGCCGGGTGGAGGAATTGTCCACCCGCTTCCCGCTGGCCATGTTCGGCGCGGACGAGGGCATGATCGAGCGCCACCGCGACTGGCTGTTTCCGCTGTGGGCCGACGAGGCGCACACCTGGGAAATGGTGGTGCAGAGCTTCATCGTCGAAGTCGACGACCGGATCGTGGTGGTCGATCCCTGCGTCGGCAATGGCCGCCCGCTGCCCGACTTTCCGCTGTTCCACATGCTGGAGACGCCCTACATCGAACGCTTCGCCGCGACCGGCCTGCGCCCGCAGGACGTCGATGCCGTGGTCTGCACCCACCTGCATTCCGACCATTGCGGCTGGAACACGCACTTGCGCGACGGACGCTATGTCCCGACTTTCCCCAGGGCCCGCTATTACCTGGGCCGGCGCGAGACCGAGCGCTGGGACTTCCGCCGTCCGGATTATGTCCACCAGCCGCTCAATGCCCATGTCTTCGAAAATTCGGTGCTGCCGGTGATCGAGGCTGGCCTTGCCGAGCTGGTAAGCGGCAATAGCCGCGTCTCGCCCAGCCTGGAGATCGAGGACACGCCCGGCCATACCCTGGGCCACACCGCCCTGCACCTGACATCGGCGGGCAGCGAGGCCTGGTTTACCGGCGATACCTTTCATCATCCGCTGGAGCTGATCCACCCCGAACTTGATGTCGAGGCAGGCGAGGATGGCCCTGCGCTTGCCGCCACACGCAAGCGGCTGGCGGATATGTTCGTGGCGAGCGGCGCGCTGATTATCCCTGCCCATTTTACCGCTCCGCATGCGGGGTACCTGCGCGAAAAGGACGGCATCAGGCGGTTCGAGCCACTGCCCGCTTAGACTACGCCCTCGTCTTCCAGCGCGCATTCCGCGCCGCCGTGGCTTTCGATCTGGATCGTCGGGTGGTGCACGCCGAAGCGATGCTCGAGGTCGTGCGCCAGGTCATGCAGGAACGCGTCCTCGCGCGGTCCTCCGGGCATGACCAAATGCGCCGTCAGCGCCACTTCGGTGGTGCTCATCGGCCAGATGTGGAGATCGTGCACCGCCTCGACACCCGGCCGCCCAGCCAGAAAGGCACGCACCGAGCTTTCGTCGATATGTTCGGGAACAGCCAGCAGGCCCATCTTCACCGAATCGCGCAACAGGCCCCAGCTGCCCCAGGCGATGACCCCGGCAATGACCAGCGACGTTGCCGGATCGATCCATAGCCGGCCAGTCAGCATGACCGCCAATCCCGCCACGACGACACCTGCCGAAACCGCCGCATCGGCGACGAGATGCTGGAACGCCGCCCGCAGGTTCAAGTCCTCGTGCCGCCCGCGCGCAAAGATCAGCGCGCTTGCCGTGTTGACCACGATCCCCGCCCCCGCGACGGCCATCATCACCATACCCTCTACCTGCGCCGGCTCGGTCAGCCGCCGCAGTGTCTCGACCAGGATCGCCCCCAGCGCCACCCACAGCAGCGCGGCATTGGCAATGGCGGCGAGGATCGAGGAGCTTTTGAGCCCGTAGGTATAGCGCGCCGAAGGCGGCCGCGCGGCGAGCACGCTGGCGCCCCAGGCAAGCAGCAATGTCAGCACGTCGGAAAGATTGTGCCCCGCATCAGCCAGCAGGGCCATCGATCCGCTGACGAGACCGGCCACGGCCTCGATCGCGACAAAGACGAGATTGAGGGCGACGGCGATCGCAAAACCCCGCCCGCGCGATTCGCCTGCGGGCACGGGGTGGTGGTGATGCCCGTGAGAATGGCCGGCCGACATGGGCAAGGTGTGGCATGTTTGCCGCAGTGCAGCAAGAATCGTCATCGGCAACTTGCCCCTTTTCTCTCGAATCCGGGACTCCCAAGTGCTTTCTTGCACTTTTTTTGCAGGTTTTTAGGCTTGGACGAAATAAAGTTACATGAATGCAAGTAACCGCCCAGTCCGGGGTTGCGGACTGTCAAAAATTCGTCACTAACGCATGCTTTGAAGTTGTATCGAAAGAGCAAGCGGGGCGCTGCACCAGCCACCGCGATTCTCACCAGGCCAGTCGCTCGCACTCGCGGGCAATGAAGGGGACTTACGCCATGAATTTGAAATATCTGCTCGCCGCTTCCACTGTTGCAATGGGGATTTCCGCCCTGTCAGGGCAGGCTGTAGCCCAGTCCACGGGCTCGATCGAATTCGACGAGGACATCGTCGTCACGGCTGGCCGTTTGACACAGGATGTCGCGGGAATTTCCGTCCCCGACACAGCCAAGGCCAAGGCCGTTTTGACCAGCGATCATATCCAGCGGCAGAACCCGGGCCAGACCGTGCTCGATACGATCAACATCGTCCCGGGCGTCAATTTCACCAACAACGATGCCTACGGCTCGGCCGGTGGTCAGCTGACCATCCGCGGTTTCTCGGCCGATCGCGTCAGCCTTACATTCGATGGCATCCCGCTCAACGATTCGGGCAACTATGCGATCTATTCGAGCCAGCAAATGGATCCCGAACTGATCGAACAGGTCAACGTCAACCTGGGCACGACAGACGTGGACAGCCCGACCGCCGCTGCCACTGGTTCGACCGTGAACTATCGCACCCGCAACCCCAGAGAAGATCTGGGAGGCATGGTCTCCGGCTCAGTCGGCCAATTTAACATGTGGCGGGTGTTCGGAGTGATCGACACTGGCACAATCGGGAATCTAGGGACGCGCGCCTTTATCTCGGCTTCACGCACAAAGAACGATAATCCCTACAATAATTATGGGCGAATCGCGAAGATGCAGCTCAACGCCAAGATCTATCAGCCGATAGGCAGCAATGGCGATTTCATCTCGATCGCAGGCCACTACAACGAGAGCCGCAACAACTTTTTCGGCTCGCTGCCGCTGCGTCTCGATACTACGCAGAGCTCGACAAACAGCGCGCCTCGTATTGTCGGTTCGGGCTCCGGCAACCGATTCCCGATCACAAACGGCGAGCGCGAATATCTGATCAATTTTCCGTGTACTGTAAATTCGGCCGCGACACCGGGATCGGCGGACACTCCCAACAGCTGCGGCACCGAATTCGACCGGCGCTACAATCCTTCGAACACAGGCAATATCCGCATCAATTCGCGCTTTTCACTCTCCGACAATGTCACACTGACTGTCGATCCCAGCTACCAGTATGTGAAAGCGAATGGCGGCGGCACAGTTGGCGCGCGTGAGCGGCTTATTGACGTGCAACCTGGCTCCGGTGTGACAAATGTGACCGGTTACGTCGGTGGCCGCCCTTACTTCGGCCGGGATCTCAATGGAGACGGCGACCTTCTCGACGAAGTGACCATGATCGCACCCAGTCAAACGCAAACCCACCGCTACGGCCTGATCGCCAATTTGAGCTGGCGGATCAACGATGACCACAGTGTACGCGTCGGCTATACCTTCGACCGGGCCAGGCATCGCCAGACCGGTCAGGTTGCCCTGGTCAAATCCGATGGGGAACCGGTCGATGTCTTTGCGGTCAATGTTCCGCAATCGGACGCGACAGGCGCAGTCCTGCAAAAGCGCGACCGGATTTCGTTTGCAATTCTGCACCAGATTTCGGGCGAGTATCGCGGTCAGTTCATGGACGGCAATCTGGTCGTCACTGCCGGTCTACGCGCGCCATTTTTCAAGCGCGATCTCAACAATTTCTGCTTCACCACCAGCGATACCGGTTTCGTCGATTGCTTCGGGTCGAATACGGCAGCCAACACCACATATGCTGCACTCAATCCGACGGTGCAGGGACCACAACAACGAGTCCTCAAGTACAACCGGGTCCTGCCGAACATCGGCGCGGTGTTCAAAGTAGGATCGGACTTCTCGGTCTTCGCCAACTATTCCAAGGGCTTGCAGGTCCCGGGTACCGATACCCTTTACAACGCCTTTTTCTTCCCTGCGAATACGGAATCGGCAAAGCCCCGGCCGGAAACCACGGACAATTTTGACCTGGGTTTCCGCTATAGGAACAACAAGGTTCAGGCCCAGGCAAGCATCTGGTACACCAAATACAATGACCGGCTGGCCTCGGCCTACGATCCCGACACCGACCGCAATCTTTACCGGAACCTCGGTTCGGTTGAGAAGTACGGCATTGACGGCTCGATTGCCTGGCAGCCGATGCAGGAACTGTCGATCTACCTGTTCGGTTCGTGGATGAAGTCCAAGATCCAGGACAATGTTCAGGCCGGCCTTTGCAACGCCGCCCAGGTGTCTGCCAGCCAGCTGGGATGCACCGCTGTCGGCAATCCGGCATTCTATCAGACCAAGGGCAAGCGAGAAGCGGGAGCACCCGAGTATACATTGGGCGCCAGCGCCCGCGGCACGATCGGACCGGTCGAAATCGGCGTGATCGCAAAGCGCACCGGCGGACGTTTCATTTATGACACCAACGAGCCGCTGGTCTTCAGCGGACGCGAAGTCTACCCCGCACAGACGAATGCCTATTGGCTGGTCAATCTCGACGCGCGCTTCAATCTCTCGGCGATCGGGCTCAACGAAAAGAGCTATTTGCAGCTCAATGTCTACAATCTGTTCGACACACTTTATGTCGGCAACTTCACAACAGCGATCTCGCCGGCAAGCTCACCGCCGTTCGCCCAGATTGGCGCGCCGCGCACGGTCAGCGGAACGCTGGTTTTCGCTTTCTGACGCGAAGATACTACACTTGACGACAGAATTGGGGAGGAAGGCCTGGCCTTCCTCCCTTTTTCATGTCTTGTTCATCGAACAAGTGATTTATCTGACTGAAACAGAGGGCCGCAGTCGTTCAACTCAATCCCCAGGGGGTATCCCGAACATGTCTGCATTCAAAATCCGCATTGCCCTGCCCTTGCTCGCCGCCGCCGCACTGGCGCCGCTGGCATCCGCTCAGGCCGCACCTGCTTGCCCCACTTCGGGCGCATCGGCCCTCACCATGGGAACGGTTACAGACGTCCCCGCAGGCTCAGGCCGCACCTACACGATCACTCTCGCCGCCGGCGAAGGCGTCATCGTCGATCTGGCCAATCTCAATGCCAAGCCGAAGCCCGCCAGTTCCGACGGCGAAGACGAAGAAGGTGAGGACGAAACCAAGACGCCTCCGGCCCATGCCGTCCGGATCTGCAATTCGGCAGGCGCACTTCTCGCTCCGCAGCCCGGCGAAGTGTTCGAGAAGGGCGGCAGCGTTACATCGACGCCCGATGGCGAGCGGCTCCGCTTCGTTGCGCCGAGCGCCGGAAGCTATGTGATTTCCGTGGCTTCGAGCGACGATGCCCGCGAGATTCTCGCACGCCACCGCGATCTTGGCGCGGCGCAATCGCCTATCGTGTCGGCCGGCCTCGACACCATCCAGAAGGGCCGCGTGTCGTCCACCGCGCCGATGATCTTCACTTTTGCCGGGACAGCTGGCCAATGGGTCGAGCTCAAGTCGACGTCGGACAAGGACACCGTGCTGCGGCTGGCCGGCCCGGATCGCAAGGGCGCCTATGCGCAGATCGCCGAAAACGACGACAGCGACGGCCTCAATCCGTTGATCCGGCGCCGTCTGCCAGTGACAGGCATCTATTACCTGCAGGTCGATTCGCTCGCCGAGGACATGGGCGATTTCGAACTGACGCTGAAGAAGATCGACATGCCCAAGCCGCCCCCGCCGCCCACCGCCATGCGGGTAGGCGCGCGCATTGCCGACAAGCTCAAGGATGGCGACGACGTACGGCTCTACAGTCTGCCGGTCACCGCCGGGCACAATTACCGCCTGCTGCTCAACGCGGCATACGACGGGGTTGTCGCCATCGGCCTCAACAACCCGATCGAGCCTGATGATGGTTCGGACAAGGCGGACGCCGGCTTCAGCGAAGTGAAGAGCCAGGACAGTGGCACCACCGGCGACGAAAAGCTTGACTTCACCGCGCGCAGCACCGGCACCCTGCTGGTCCGCGTCAAGAGCTTCGGCATCGGCGAGACCGATGGCAGCTATACGCTGATCGCGACAGACGAAGGCAACTGATCCCGGGTCCATCGATCCCGGTCCCACCGGTCGGGTGACCCGCGCCCCCTCCCCCCTCTCCTCCCCGGGGGGAGGGGGTTTCTATTCGTAGACGCAGGCGTCGAGCGCGGCATTGCGTACCGCGCGGCTGCGCGCGGCGATGGCGTTGCCGTGGCGGCGAGTGAAGCCAGTGGGCGCGACGACCTTGCGGCGTTTGGGGCTCGGCAAGGCCGCGGCGATGCGCGCGGCTTCGACTTGCGTCAGGTGCGCGGCAGAATGTTTGTAGTACCGCTGTGCCCCCGCTTCGACTCCGTAGGTGCCTTTCCCGGTTTCGGCGACGTTAAGGTAGACCTCCATGATCCGCCGCTTGTCCCAGATCGTTTCGATCAGGAAGGTGAACCAGACTTCGAAGCCCTTGCGGATATAGCGCGACCAGCCGGTTCCCTGCCAGAGGAACACGTTCTTGGCGGTCTGCTGGCTGATCGTCGAGCCGCCGCGCACGCGTTTGCCCGCGGCATTCTCTTCCATCGCCTGCTGGATGGCTTCGGTATCGAAGCCATTGTGCGTGCAGAAATTTCCGTCTTCGCCCGCAATCACCGCGGCGACCATGGTGCGGTCTATCCGCGAGAGCGGCTGCCAGTCCTTGTCGAAACCATTGGGATCGACCAGCATGGTCAAGGTCACCGGCGGCGGCACGAAGCGATAGAGAACCGTCAGCGTCACACTACCCGCGACAAACCACAGCACGAGGCGCGATAGAAAGCGGAAAAAGCGGCCTATGCGCCCCGAAGGGCGCCTGGACGGTCCGAACGTGCGCTGGCGGGCCATGGCGTCAGTCTAGCGGGAAGCCGGGCGCTTGTGAAAGCCACAATTGCCCGGGTTGAACAGCTTGCGATCAGGCGGCGGGCAGCAGCTTGCGATCGCCGGCAATCCGCATCATCGCCTTCTGCAGCTTTTCGAATGCGCGCACTTCGATCTGGCGGACGCGTTCGCGGCTGACATTGTAGACCTGGCTCAATTCCTCGAGCGTCTTGGGCTCATCGATCAGCCGGCGTTCGGTGAGGATGTGCTGCTCACGCTCATTGAGGCTCTGCATCGCCTCGATCAGCAATGCGTGGCGCATCACCGCTTCTTCGGCCTCGGCAACGGTTTCATCCTGCAGCGGCGCATCGTCCTGCAGCATGTCCTGCCACTGGCCTTCGCCTTCCTCGTTGAACGAGATGTTGAGCGAGGCGTCGCCGCCCATCATCATCCGGCGGTTCATGTTGACCACTTCCTGCTCGGACACGCCGAGATCGGTGGCGATCTTCTTCACCTGATCGGGATGGAGGTCGGTATCCTCATAGGCGTCGAGGTTTTTCTTCATCCGGCGCAGGTTGAAGAACAGCTTCTTCTGCGCCGCGGTCGTGCCCATCTTGACCAGCGACCATGAGCGCAGAATGAATTCCTGGATCGAGGCCTTGATCCACCACATGGCATAGGTCGCGAGGCGAAAGCCGCGATCGGGTTCGAACTTCTTGACGCCCTGCATCAGGCCAATATTGCCTTCCGAGATCAGCTCGCTGACTGGCAGGCCATAGCCGCGATAGCCCATGGCGATCTTGGCGACGAGCCGCAGGTGGCTGGTCACCAGCTGCTTGGCCGCGTCGGGATCCTGGTGTTCGGCATAGCGCTTGGCGAGCATGTATTCCTGCTCAGCCGAAAGCAGCGGAAACTTCTTGATTTCCGCAAGGTAGCGATTGAGGCTTTGTTCGCCGCCTAGCGACGGAACTGCCGGCAGGTTGCGGTTAGTAGGTTTCATAATCGACTCGACCGTCCTTTCATTGTCGGCAGGCCGTTAGGGGACCCTTTAGAGGCATCCCCCGGTGGCCGCCACTCAGGGATTATACTATAGCACAAAGTTCAACTTGTGTTCCGCAATTCGACGAGTAGCTCTTTCAGGTCGGCGGGCAGCATGCTGGAAAACTGCAAGGTCTCGCCGGATACCGGATGAATGAAGCCCAGTTCGGCTGCGTGAAGCGCCTGACGGCGGAAGTGCAGCGCTGCGAGGATGGGCCTGAGCCGCGGGGGTGTTCGTCCATAGAGTGGATCGCCCAATAGCGGATGGCCGATTGACGCCATGTGAACACGCACCTGATGAGTCCGCCCCGTCTCCAGCCGGCATTCGACCAGGGCGGCAGTGTTTAGAGATTCCAATACTTTATAGTGCGTTACGGCATGCTTGCCCCGGCCATCTTCGACTAAGGCCATCTTCTTGCGGTTTGCGGCGGATCGGCCGATGTTGCCCGAAACCGTGCCCTGACGCGGCATGGGCACGCCGGCCACCACGGCCAGATAGGCGCGATGAATGGAATGATCGGCGAATTGCCGGGCAAGGCCTTCGTGGGCCTTGTCTGTCTTGGCCGCGACAAGCAGCCCGGAGGTGTCCTTGTCGATACGATGGACGATGCCCGGCCTTGCAACGCCGCCAATGCCGGAAAGCTGCCCGGCGCAATGATGCAGCAGGGCATTGACCAGCGTGCCGTCGGGATTTCCCGCAGCCGGATGCACCACCAGGCCCGCGGGCTTGTCGATAACAATCAGATCGTCGTCCTCATAGACCACTGCGAGCGGAATGTCCTGTGCCGACGCCTTGGCGGGGGTGGGTTCGGGCACTCCGATGCGGAAAGCCAGACCTTCGGCGGCCTTGAGCGACGGCTGGCTGGCCGGCTTCCCGCCCAGCACGACCCTGCCCTCGCCCATCAATGCCTTGATGCGCTCACGCGACAGCCCGCTCGCCTCGGCCAGGGCCTTGTCGAGCCGTTCGCCGCCGCGCGCGATGGCGCCTTCGATGATGCGTTCCCCCTGAACCATGTTATCGAGATGGGTATGGAACTCGAAGTGACAAGTGGCGCAATTGCAACACTTCTTGCCGAATCGGCAAAAGCCGCGCCGCTGGAATGCTGCGGCCTGCTGCTGGGGCGCGGCAACCGGATCGAACAGGCGCGGCTTGCCGCCAATGTTGCGGACGATCCGCAACGGCGCTTCGAAATCGACCCCGCCGCGCTGTTCGCCGCCCATCGCCAGGAACGGGCCGGCGGACCCGAATTGCTGGGCTATTTCCATTCGCATCCCAATGGCCATCCCTTGCCTTCGGCCACCGATTGCGAGCATGCGAGCGGCGACAGCCGGGTCTGGGCCATCGTCGCACAAGGCGCCGTGACGTTCTGGCGCGACGGCAAGAATGGCTTCGAGGCGCTTCCCCATCGCACGATACCGGGTTAAGGCCCGTCCAATGTCCAAAACGAACATTTGCCCATGACCGCCACATCGCTCGATCTCGCCAGCCTGCTGTGCTCACGGCTGTGCCATGACCTGCTGAGTCCGGTGGGCGCCCTGTCGAATGGCCTCGAACTGCTGGCCGACGAGCAGGATCCGGAGATGCGCAAGCGCTGCTTCGAACTGCTTGAGCAGAGCGCCAGAATTTCAGCCGACAAATTGCGCTTTTTCCGCCTCGCCTTCGGCGCCGCTGGTGGATACGGCGACATGGTGCCAGTCGAAGAGCCGCGCGAACTGGTCGAGGCGCTTGCGGGCAACAACGCTCGTATCCAGCTTTCATGGAATCTGAGCGGCGAGCCCCTGCCCAAGCCCGCGGTCAAGGTGCTGCTCAATCTCGCGCAGATCGGCATCGAAGCACTGGTGCGCGGCGGCACTTTGGAAATAGGGGCGGAATTGCGCGCCAATGATTCAGGGGGGCGCGCCAGCGAAATCGTAGTTCGCGCCGCTGGCAGCAAGGTGGCCTTCGACGAAAGCATCGGCAAGGCGC
Organism: Novosphingobium sp.; assembly: GCA_050248535.1. Taxonomy (GTDB): domain Bacteria; phylum Pseudomonadota; class Alphaproteobacteria; order Sphingomonadales; family Sphingomonadaceae; genus Novosphingobium. The sequence goes on along the minus strand of JBFWSE010000009.1, from coordinate 36,040 downwards.
TCGAGGGATCGCTCCCCGTCGCAGAACTGTCGAGCCGCACCGCGCCCGCCGCCATGCTGCATGAGCTGGCAACGGGTCTGGGTGGCGGCGTACAATATGCGCTGAGCGAAGAAGCGCTGGTGCTGGGCGCAGTTCTTCCGGGGGCATAGTGAACGAGCTCATCCACCGCGAAGCGCCCTCGCCCAACTGGGACGAGCGCGCGCTGCCGGTGTCGATGGCGGTGCTGCACTATACCGGAATGCCCGATGCCGAGGGCGCGCTGGAGCGCATGTGCGATCCCGAGGCCAAGGTTTCCGCCCATTACATGATCGACGAAGACGGCACGGTGACGCGCCTGGTGCCCGAGTCCAAACGCGCCTGGCACGCCGGCAAAAGCTACTGGCGCGGCATTACCGATATCAATTCGGCGAGCGTGGGCATCGAACTGGTCAATCCCGGACACGAATGGGGCTATCGCGAGTTTCCTGAAGCGCAGATGGAATCGCTGATTCCGCTGCTGGCCTCGATCATGAAACGGCACGACATCTCGCCCGCCAATGTCGCCGGCCATTCCGATATCGCGCCGCAACGCAAGGAGGATCCCGGCGAACTGTTCGATTGGGAACTGCTGGCGCGCTATGGCCTGGCGCTGCCTGTCCCCAAATTGCGCATACCCTCGCCATACCCCAATGACGGCGCATTCTACCTGGCCCTCGAGCGCTTCGGCTACGATATCGGCGATGGACACGCCGCTGTCAGGGCCTTCCAGCGCCGCTGGCGTCCCGGCTGCATCGACGGTGTGATCGACGGCGAATGTTCGGCCATCCTCTTCGCATTGCTCTTGGATCGCGACGAAGGACGCTCTACATAGCTCTTGCCGGGGAGCCGGGCAGCCGCGCTACCATCTGGTATCGAGGAAAGTCCGGGCTCCACGAAACAAGGGTGGCGGGTAACGCCCGCCGGGCAGAGGATTTCGGTCCTGGGCCAAGGGAAAGTGCCACAGAGAGCAGACCGCCTCCGGCGCTTGTCGAAGGAGGTAAGGGTGAAAGGGTGCGGTAAGAGCGCACCGCGGGGCCGGCAACGGTCCCGGCACGGCAAACCCCACCCGGAGCAAGGCCGAATAGGGGCGGCGCGCTGGCAACAGCAGGTGTGTTTCGCACCGACCGCCCGGGTTGGCCGCTTGAGCCTTGCGGCGACGCAAGGCCTAGAGGAATGGCTGCCGAACCGCTTTCGGGCGGGGAACAGAACCCGGCTTACAGGCTCCCCGGCATTTTCTGTGAGGTTTACGCCCTAGCGATGGCGCTACGCTCAATGGCGAAATGCTTGATGCCTGTTGCATTTAGCATTAGTTTGCGGGGTAAGGTCGGGAGGAGTCCGCATTAACTGAGGTATAAAGCCTCTGGGACTACAGTCTTCCTTCCGGCATGATCGCGCAAATGCGTTTTCTGGGTTTTGTACAAGGAGGAAAACATGAGGTTCAGGACAGTTCTACTGGTTTCGGGCGCGGCGTTTTGCACAATGGCGGCAAATCCTGCGTTTGCCGCCGACGAAGGCACAGGCGACGGCGAGATTATTGTCACCGCCCGCAAGCAGCAGGAATCGATCCTCAAAGTCCCGGTAGTCGCCAACGTGGTGACGGCCGAAACGATCCAGACCTATCAGATCAACAGCCTCCAGGACATCACTACCAAGATACCCGGCCTGGTCAGCGGCAACGCCGTGTTGGCTATCGGAGAGCAGATGTCGCTGCGCGGCGTGGGGTCCAACTCGCTCGATCAGGGCGTCGATCAGTCGGTTTCGCTCAATATCGATGGGCTTCAGTTGACGCACGGCCTTGCCTATCGCGCCGCATCCTTCGACGTTTCGCAAGTCGAAGTACTAAAGGGCCCGCAGGCGCTCTATTTCGGCAAGAATAGCACGGCCGGCGTGATTTCGTTCCGCACCAACGATCCCACCGACAAGCTCGAACTGACCGGCCGGGCGGGCTATGAATTCGAGGCGCGCGAATGGCGCGGCGAAGCGATTGTCTCCGGCCCGCTGAGCGACACCGCCGGCATCCGTGTCGCCGCGCTCTACACCAATTCGCAGGGCATCTATAAGAACACCGCCGTGCCGCAGCCCGGCCTTGGCGGCGCGACGCCGAAATACGACCGGCTTGGCGGGGGCGAAAGCTATCTGATCCGCGCCACATTCCTCTGGAAGCCCAGCGACAATTTCACCGCCCGGCTCAAGGCCAATTTCGCCGCCGACAACAACCGGCAGGGCGGTTCCAACCAGCTGGCGCAGTGCCCCGACGGGGTCGGCACGGTCCCCGGCCTGCCTGTAACCTGGAGCTTCTACGCACCTACTGAAGACTGCAAATACGACAAGGTCGTCAACTTTATCGATCTCGATCCGGCGGCGTTCCCGGGCATCCGCAACAACGGCACACCGTTCCTCAAGCTGAGCCAGAACTTCGGCACGCTGGAGATGAACTACGATCTCAATCCGGAACTGTCGCTGACTTCGGTGACGGGCTTCTACAAGGCCCATGCCGATACCATGATCAACGGCACGTTCACCGGCTATGCCGGCCCGGCGATCAGCGCGGACAATATCTTCAACCGCCGCGAATGGACGCAGGAACTGCGGCTTGAATCGGATTTCCGCGACAAGCCGATCAATTTCTCGCTCGGCGGCTTCTACCAGAACGCGGAGATTTCGAACGACTTCACACTGGGCGGCAATACGAAACTGGGGCTGCCGGCGACTCTGATCAAGGGCATCAGCACCATCGATGTCGAATCGATTTCGGTGTTCGGGCAAGTGCGCTTCAAGGCGAGCGAGCAACTCGAACTGGCTGGCGGTGTGCGCTGGCAGAACGAAACGCGCGACCTGACTGTTTTCAACCGGCTGACCAATACGCGCACGGTACTCGCACCGGGCACTGATCACCTTTCTTCGAAGAACTGGTCGCCCGAATTTACCATCACGTACACGCCCAGCGACAACCTGACCGTTTTCGGCGCTTACAAACAGGCCTACAAGTCGGGTTCGTTCAACATCGTGATCCCCGGCAATGCCGGCGAGAACAAGAGCTTCGGCGACGAAAAGGTGAACGGCGGCGAAATTGGCATCAAGGCCAGGCTGCTGGACCGCGCCCTTTCGTTCAATATTGCCGGCTACTACTATCGCTACACCGGCCTGCAAACCGGCGTGAACGAACCGGCAGTGGGCGGGTTGCCGGTTTTGCGCACAGTTAACGCCGGCAAGGCCGAGATCTATGGCATCGATTTCGACTTGCGGTACCGGCCGCCTTCGATCGATGGCTTGACGCTGAATTTCGCCGGCGCCTGGAACAAGACCAAGTTCCTCGAACTCAACAATGTGCCTTGCTATGGCGGGCAGCTGGTTTCGCAGGGCTGTAACCAGTTCCTCAACACCTCCACCGGACGGTTCACCTCGCAAAACCTGACGGGTGTTCCCTTTGTCCGTGCTCCGGAATGGCAACTCAATTTCGGCTTTACCTACGACATGCCTGTCGGTGACGGGATGCGGCTGGTCTTCGGCAACGATAACCAATACCAGTCTTCGTACCTGACCATCCTGGGTAGCGATGTGGTTCGCCCGATCACCCGCCAGCCGGGTGCCGTAAAGGTTGACCTCAACCTTACGCTGTTCGGCAAGGACGATCGCTGGAACATCGGCATATATGGCAAGAACCTGGGCGACACACTGCGTCCGGGCTATTGCTCCAGCTACAATGCTGCCGGCGGTTCGATCTTTACCGCGCCGATCGCAGGCGGGACTTCCCGCAATGCCGCAGGCGAAGACGAAATCGGCTGCTCCTTCGCAAATGGCCGCTCGATCGGCATCAGCGCCGGATTCAAGTACTGACTATCCGAAGCGCCGGACTGTTGCTCCAGCAGTCCGGCGCTTCGCTTGACTTGGTCCGGCCCGCTCCATAGCCTTTTCGCCTATAACAAAGGGCGGGAGAGAGGCGTGCCGGAAGCGGGAGAATCCGCAGATTCAGCCATGCGCATCTGGCGCGGCGGCGGGGCAGATGGCGCCCGCATTCTCGCCGAGGCCAGTCAGCGCACGCTGTGGCAGGCGCTGTCTCAGGTAGCCGATGCCCATCCGGACAAGACGGCGCTGGTCGGCGCCAACGATGCAGGCGAAGTGGACCGCCTCACCTACCGCCAGCTCACCGGCCGTATCCGCGACCTTTCCACCGGCCTCGCCATGACCGGCGTCCGCCGGGGCGACAGGGTGGTCCTGTGGATGACCAATTCGCTCGACTGGATAGTCGCGGCACAGGCGGCGATGCGGCTGGGAGCGGCAGTAGTGCCGGTCAACACCTTCCTCAAGCCGCCCGAAATCCGCTATGTCATCGCGCAATCGGGCGCGCGGCACCTGATCATGCTCGACCGGTTCCGCAAGCTCGATTTTCCGGCCATGCTGGGGGAAATCAGCCCGCCTTTCGCCACGGCGGAGCAACCCGGAAACCTGCTCGATCCGGCCTTGCCCGACTTGCGCCACGTGCTGATGCTGTCGCGCAGCGGCGGCAGGCATCCCGGCACGCATGATTTCGCGACGATCGAGCAGGCCGGCCGCGAGGACAATGGCTATTGGCGTTCCATCGCCGATACCATGGCGTCATCCGTCCGGCCGGAGGGCCTCGGTCTGGTCAAGTATACCTCAGGCTCCACCGGTTTTCCCAAGGGCGTCATGCTCGAACAGGGCGGAATTGCCGCTTCGGGCATGATCCATGCCCGGCGCGTCCATGCCGCAGCGGACGACATCTTCTTCTCGATGATGCCTTTCTTCCATGGCGGCGGATCGATCTGGGGCCAGATGACCATGCTGATGAACGGCGGCACGCTGGTCTTCACAGAGGCCTTCGATCCGGCGCTCGCCGTGCGCCTGATCGATCAGGAAAGGCCGACGATCATGTTCGGCGTGCTGTCCAACGAAGTGGTCGATATCGCCCGCGAACAGGGCAAGACCTTCCCATCGGTCAAAACCGCGCCGGTGCCGCCCGACGGCTTCGACGTGCTGCCCAATGCGACCTTCAACATCATGCCTTTCGGCCTGACCGAAACCTATGGCCCGGCAGCCGTCGCCAGCCCGGACGACCCGGCGGACAAGCTGGGCAAATCCGGCACTCTGCTCGACGGCAACGAGATGCGGGTCGTCGATCCGGTGACGCTGCGCGATGTCGCGCCCGGCGAAGTCGGCGAGGCCTGGCTCAGGGGCAATTGCATGAAGGCCTACTGGAACAAGCCCGCCGAGACTGCGGAAATGTTTACCCAGGATGGCTGGATGCGCAGCCAGGACCTCGTCTCGGTCGATGCGGACGGCTACATTTCCTATGTCGGGCGGATCAAGCTGATGCTCAAGGTCGGCGGCGAGAATGTCTCGATCGAGGAAGTCGAGAATGTCGTCGAAAGCCATGAGGCCGTTGCCGAATGCGGCGCTGTCGGCGTGCCCGATGAGCGGCGGCAGGAAGTGGTGCGGATCTACCTGACCTTGCGCAAGGGCCGGACGCTTGCGGAAAGCGATTTGCGGACATGGCTCGAAGCGCGCCTCGCCCGGTTCAAGCAGCCGCGCGATATCCTGTTCGTCGATGAATTGCCCCACCTTGCCAATGGCAAGAAGGACAGGGTGACCTTGCAGAACTGGGCCCTAGAGGAGCAGGAAGCATGACGCAAAACTATGGCCCGATCGACGATTTCACCGTCTTCGAACTTTACCCCGACGTCCAGGTCAACCGCGACAATGTCGAATATTACCGCGGCCTTGCCGAGCGACGCCTGCTGATCAACCGCTGCGGCGATTGCGGCACGTGGATCTATCCGCACCGGCCGATCTGCCCCGAATGCTGGTCGTGGAACGTCAAGGCTGAGGAAGTCAGCGGGCTGGGTTCGGTGTTCATGTGGACCACCTTGATGCAGCAGCGCAATCCGCAAAGCCCGATGGAACCGATGCCGGTCGCCGCGGTCGATTTCGCCGAGCAGAAGGGGCTGCGCTACCTCGCGCGGATCGTCAACTGCGCACCGGAGGACATCTACCACGACATGCCGGTGCGGCTGACCTGGATCGAAATCGGCAACCTGGAATGGCCCGCCTTCGAGCCTATCCCCCGGAGTAGCCGCTGATGGCCCGCAATCCTTTGAAGGACAAGCTGGCGATCGTAGGCGTGGGTTCCTCGCCCTATGGCCGCGACTTGCAGCGCTCGCACCTGTCGCTTGGGCTGGAAGCGGCGGTGAAGGCGATAGAAGACGCTGGCGTCAGCAAGCACGAGATCGACGGCATCTGCGGCTCGGGCATGACTCCCCTGGCGCAGGGCGGCGCGGGCTTTCTCAGCCTGCAGGGCGCGCTGGGCATCGACGAGATCACCTGGGGCAAGAATTCGTGGCTCGGCTCGTGCTTTGTCTATGCCGCCGAGGCCGTGTGGTCGGGCTTGGCGGAAGTGTGCCTTGTGGTGCAGACCTATGTCCGCGATCCGGGCATGTCGCGTTCGGCCTGGGCCGATCCGTTCCGCCGCAATCTCACCAAGTTCGGCGATATCGGCGGCGATATCGGCGGCAGCGATTTTGCCAAGCGCTGGGTCCATTCGGGCGAGCCCTATGCTGCCTGGATGCGCCGCTACATGCACGATTACGCAACCAACAAGGACGCCTTCGCCTATCTGGCGATGAACAGCCGCAGCCACGCCTCGCGCAATCCTGCGGCCGTGATGCAGCGCCCGATCACGCTCGACGAGTACCACTCGTCGCGCGTGATCTGGGAACCGATGCAGATGCTCGACATGGACGTGCCGGTCGACTGCGCCGAGGCTTTCGTCATCACCACGGCCGAGCGCGCACGCGACCTGCCCAACAAGCCAGTGCTGATCCATGCCATGTCGCTGGGCGGCACGCGCTGCGGGGAATTTTACGAGAATTCGCTGCCATGGACCGAGAACGCCTTCTGGGTGGTGCACAAGGGGCTGTGGGCGAGGAGCGAGCTGCAACTCGGCGACATCGACCTGTTCTTCCCTTACGACGGCTACACTATCGACGGGGTCGGCGTCACCGAGGCAGCCGGTTATTGCAAGCCTGGCGAATGCGGCGATTTCTTCAAGGATAATTGGGACGAGGCGCGCCAGGTGCTCCACCTCAACGGCAAGGCCGAAGTGATGACCCACGGCGGCGGCATCGGCATGGGCCGGGCGGGCGGGGCGAATTACTACAGCGAGGCCGTGCGCCAGATGCGCGGCACCGAGGGCGAGCGGCAATTGCCCAAAGTGCCCGAAGCCGCGCTGGTTTCGATCGGCAGCTTTTTTCACGATCCTTCGGCGGTAGTGCTGCGGGCCTGAAACACAAAGAGGGGATGCCTGATGCGCGTGGCGAATAATGCAGGGGCCAGCGACAGCACCGGGGGCGCCCTCGACTTCACCGGCAAGCTGCTGATCCTGCTCAGCGGGCTGCTCTCCGCACTTTGTCTCACCGCGATCAACTCGGTGCTGCCTTCCATCGAGCGGGAGCTGGCCCGGGGTCCGGACGACGCAGTGCTGGTCAAGCAGCTGCTCGGCGCTGTGGCGCTCGCCATGGCGGCGGGCGCGCCGCTGGGCGGCTATCTGGCCGACAGGATCGGCCTGCGCCGAACCCTGTTTATCGCCGCGAGCGTCTATACCGTGGCAGGTACGGCGGGCCTGTATCTGTCGAGCCTGCCGCTCCTGCTGGTCTCGCGACTGTTTCTCGGCCTTTCCGCGGCAGCGATCCAGGTGCTTGGGCTGACCATGGTCAACACCCAGCTATCCGGAAACACCCGCGCCAAATGGATGGGGATACACGTTTCTTTTGCCATCTTCGGCACCCTGTTCATTCATCCCCTGGCCGGCCAGCTCGGCGAGATTAGTTGGCGGCTGCCGTTCGCCTTGTATGGTAGCGGCGCCATGCTGTTGCTGGGCCTGCTGTTCGGCAGCGGCGTGGCGGCTCCGGCTGCCGGCAAGGCCGAAGCCGCCTCTTTCCAGCCAGCGGGGCCGGGTATCCTCGTCTGGTTCCCGTGGCACTATCTGGTGCTGTCTTTCGCAATCGGGGCGATGACCTTCCTGCCGACGGTATCGATACCCTTTCAGCTGCGCGAACAGGCCGGAGCCACGCCTGCGATGATATCCTATGTGCTGTTGGGCTCGTCGGTGCTGGGCATGATAATGGCCTATCTCTATGGCCCCGCCCGGCGCATTTTATCGGCGCACGCCGCTTTCGCCCTCGGCTTCGGGGTGGCAAGCACCGGTGCGCTGATTGCGGCGAGCGCATCGACTCTTCCAGTTGTCCTGCTCGGCATTGGCCTGCACGGATTGGGCGTATCCTGGTTCGTGCCCAACATCATGACCGCGCTGGGATCGAAAGTGACCAAGCAACAGCAAGGCCGCGCCGCGGGGCTCGTAAAGGCCGCGCACTTCCTCGCCATGCCGATCTGTGTTCAGCTGATCCAGCCGTTCATCAGACAATATGGGGAAGTCATCGCGATGAAGGCAGTGGCGGCAATCGGGTTTGCGATGTTTGTGCTGATGCTGGGGCGGATGCTGACATTGCGAACAGCCCGGCCGCTGGTTCCGGCCGGATAGGCCTACCCTGGGCGCTTGGCTTTTCGCTCTTCCCGATGGGCCGCAAAGTCATCCAGCACCCGGCGCATCTCCGCCAGCGCCCGCTTGCGCGCCTCGGCGTCCTTGATGCGCGCTAGCTCCCGCTTCAGGTTCACCGCAAAGTCGGCATATTCATTCTGCCAGTCGCGGCCGCAACATTCGGCCGCCTCGGGCCGCGCGGTATGGAGACGTTTGGCCGGCTTGCCGGGCGCCAGGGCATAGACTTCGCCCAGTTCGGGCGTGACCACCGACAGCGCCTTGTCTTTCTCGCGCACGAGTGAAGCCAGTTCCGCCACGGCCTCAGGTTCACCATGATCGAGGAACAATGTCCCCTGCACCGGCAGACGCTCGCCGATCCATTCGAGCAATTCGCCCTGGTCGGCATGGGCCGAATAGGAATCGATTCTGTGAATCTGCGCCCGCACATTGATATCCTCGCCCGACAGGCGCACCCGCTTCGCCCCGTCGAGGATCACCCGGCCCAGCGAACCTTCGGCCTGGAAACCGACGAAAAGGATCGTCGAATCGCGCCGGTGCAGGTTGTGGCGCAAGTGATGGCGGATGCGCCCGGCCTCGCACATTCCCGATGCGGCAATGATGATCGCACCCGAAACCGTATTCAGCCGCATCGACACATGCGCATCATCAACGTGGTGGATCGAAGGGTGGTCGAACACGCCCGGCCCGCCAACGTCTTCCAGCTCCGAGGCATATTTCGAAAATACCCTGGTCGCCTTGTTGGCCAAGGGTGAGTCGACGAAGCATTGGACATTGGGGATGCGGTTGGCGTCGAGCAGGCGGGCAATATCGAGCAGCAGTTCCTGCGTGCGCTCCAGCGCGAAAGCGGGAATGACGAGATTGCCGCCGCGCGCGATTGCCTGCTTGATTTCGCTTTCGAGCAAGTCGCGGCGCTGGTCGATGGTCAGCTTCTGGCGGGCGCGGTTGCCATAAGTCGATTCGCAGACGACATGATCGAAACCCGCCGGTGCATGCGGATCGGGCTCGAAGGCCTTGTGCTCCGGGCCGAGATCGCCGGAAAACAACATTCGCACGCCATCCGCCTCGACTTCCGCCGAAGCCGCACCGAGAATGTGCCCGGCATTCCAGAGGCAGGCGCGAAAGCCCGGGGCCGGCTCGAACCATTCCTCCAGCTCAACCGGCCGCGCCATCCGCCAGGCCTGCAGCGCATCGGCTTCGGTATAGAGCGGCTCGAACTTGTCATCGCCGGCCCGGTCCCGGCGGCGATTGCGCCGCTGGGCTTCGTATTCCTGAATGCGCCCGGCATCGGCAAGCATGAATTCGAGCAGGTCCACAGTCTGGCCGGTGCAGAATATCGGTCCGGTGAAACCCTGGGCCACCAGCTTGGGCAAGAGGCCGCAATGGTCGATGTGGGCATGGGTCAGAACGACCGCATCGATCTTGCCCGGCCCAAAGGCAAAGGCGCCGTGATTGAGTGCTTCGAGGCTGCGCGAGCCCTGATAGAGGCCGCAGTCGATCAGGATGCGCGAGCCGCCAAGCGCCAGCTCAATGCAGGAGCCGGTGACGGTTTTGGCGGCGCCGTGAAATGTGAGCGTGAGATCCTTGGGCACTATGTCGCCGTAGGATCAGGATATATTCCACGCAACTGTGCAAATGCCGTTCCCGGACCCTGGGCCAGCCGCGCCTCGATCCGCTGGCACACCTCCTCGGGCGTCATCGCGCTGGTATCGAGTTCGAGATCGTAGATATCGTTGGCATAGGCGTGCTCATAGAACCACGGCGTTGCTGCCGCCAACTGCGCGCCCAAAGCAGCAAGAATATCCGGCCCCGCGGCTGCCATGGCCTCGCGAATCGGATCGGGAATGACGTGGATTTCGCGGGTGGTAACGCGCTGTTCGAGCACTTCGCGCGAGGGCTTCAGGTTGTCGAACAGCACCGGCACATCGGCCATTCGCCAGACTGCGTCCTGCAGCACCGGCGGATCGACAAACATCAGGTGGTCGACCACCATGTTCTGACCCGTTCTGGCCGCCGCCGCGACCATGGCATGCATGGCGGCGACTGCCTGCATGCAGACCGGGCCATACTGCGTCGGCTGGTAACCCTCCTCCTTCTTCTCCCCGAACATGGTGTATTTCGCCGGGATCAGCGTGCCGACAGTCAGGTCCATGCCGAACATCAGCCAGCTCTCTTCGGCGCGTCGGGCCCACTGGGCACAAGTCGTGGTCTTGCCCGAGCCGGACGTGCCGGAGATGAGGACGATCTGGCCTTGCATAATGCTCCTTTCCCCCTCCTCTTCAGAGGAGGGGCAGCGAGGCTTAGGTCCGCATAGCGGACCTTAGTCGTAGCGGGGTGGTGCTTCGCCCCACGCGCGACGCTAACGCGTCGCGAAACCACCCCCAACCCCTCCTCTGAAGAGGAGGGGGGTGACACTCTATCCGCCCCGCACCATGGCCCGGAACTGCTCCATCGGCTGGAATTCCTGGATATCGCCCCAGCCCATCCGGCCACCACCGAAATCGGCTTCGAGCAGCGACCAGACGACTTGCACGCGCGGATAGAAATTGACCATCAGATCGCTGCAGGAACGCGCCTTGACGTCGAGCGTGCGGCCCATTTCGTCCTCCAGCCGAAGATCGAACCGGCGCGGCGTGACCTTGCCCTTCTCCGTCACCAGCCGGTGCCCGCCGGACAGCGACGAAGTGACGCCATCGAGCTTGAGGAACCCGCCGACCACCCGCATGTCGTCATGCTCGCCCATCACCTGGGCATGGAAGGCATTTTCGGCGTCGTGGATCGCCCAGAAATAGCTGCCGCGCTTCACCCCGTCCATTTGCCGCACGCCCCAGGAACTGTCGCGCAGCGCATAGCAATCGACCCCCATCCGCTCGCCGCGCAGCTCCAGCCAGCCCTTGGCACGGCCCATCTGTTCGAGGTGCATGCGGTTTTCGGCGCTCATCCCGGTCGCCTCGATCTCCATGCCGAGGAAATGGTGCGGCGGCTCGATCCCCTCCCACAGCAGGTCGAGCTTGAAGTCCGGCTGGTCGTAGCGCAGCCGATAGTGTCGCTGCGGCTCCTCCACCCTCACATCGAGCGAAGTGTGCGAGCGGAAATCGAACTTCTGTGCGCCTTCGGGGATGGTCTGAAAATGGTGCCAGTCGTAATAGAGGCAGTCCCAGGGATTGGCCCCGGAACCGTCCCACAGCACCGGCCCGCCCATCAAGAGCTTCATGTTCGGCCGAAAGAAGTAATAGACCATGCCGTGAATTTCCTTCTCGGGGATCGAGAAGGAAAACCAGCAGCTTTCGTTCCAGTAGAGATCGTCGGTCGCGGTTGGGCAAAAGCGATCGACGTCGAGGTTGGAGCCCACCGCTCAGCCACCCATGAAGGCGGGACTTATCGCGCCGGTATAGACGCCGCTGGCGAAGCCCTGGTCGGTCAGCAGAAAGGCACCCGACACCGCGCCGCACAGCGGGCTATTGATCAGGATCAGCGGCCAGGCCTGCTCTTCCGCCGTCGCCATGCGGCCGAGCGAAGGGAATGGCCAGGCGGCAATGAATTCATCGGTCATGATCTCCTTCGACTGGTCGACGAAGGCGGTTGCCGTCGGACACGGGCCGATGGCGTTGAGACGGATGCGGCGGCTGTTACCCAATTCGACCGCGGCATTCTGAGTCCAGACCACCAGCATTTCCTTCGAGCTGGTATAGCCGTCGCGCACCCGGTTGGCCTGATCGGCCTCGCACCAGGCATAGGCCTCGTCCGGGTCCCTGATCGCCAGCATTTCCAGATTCTGCGCCAGGTTCTTTTGCCAGCCCATGGCTGCGTCGGACGAAATCAGCGCGATCCCCGCGCCGTCGCGCAGGCTCGGCACCAGTTCCTCGACGAACAGCCGGGTGCCGATGTAGTTCACCCGCATGCAGTACATCGGCCCCTTTACGTGCGGCGGCAGGCCGGCGCAGGGGAACAGGAAATCGATCGGCGCGATCGCCTTCAGCGCGGCGGCAGTGGCGCGGACCTGGTCGAAGTCGGACAAGTCGCACTGGTAGAAGCGTTTGTGCGCGACCTTGGGTTCCTGGATGTCGACGATGTGCACCTGGGCGCCGAGATCCCCCAGGATGCGTGCGGTCGCCTCGCCCATGCCGGATGAGCCTCCAGTGACCACCACCGTCTTGCCCGCGTAACCCAAACCATCGAGATTGCCCATAATCCTCTCCTTGCTATGGAGGCGATCCTAGATGGCGCCGCGCAAGGCGCAAGAGGGGGAGAGCAATGGGCAGGACTTTCGTCATCACCGGAGGCGGCACGGGATTGGGGCGCGCCTTCGCCCGCACCCTGGCGGCGGACGGACACCGGCTGGTGCTCACCGGGCGACGCGTCGAAAAGGTACAGGCCGTCGCCGAAGAAATCGGCAACGGCTCTTTCGCGCTCGCCTGCGACATTACCGATCCGCAAGCGGTCGATGCCTGTTTCGCCGAAGTGGCCGACCGCTGCGGCGGCAGGATCGATGGGCTGATCAACAACGCTGCGTTTTTCACGCCATTCCTCATCGAGAAGGCGCCGGAAGCCGAAGTCGATGCAATCATTGACACCAACCTGAAAGGGGCGGTCTGGTGCAGCCGCGCGGCAATCCCGATGCTGGAAAAGGGCGGCATGATCGTCAATGTCGGTAGTGAAGCCGTGACGAACCGCACCGCGATGTTCTCGGTCTACCAGGCGAGTAAATGGGGGCTGGAGCGCTGGTCGAAGGCGCTGCAGGCTGAATTGGCTCCGCGCGGCATCCGCGTCATCCTGTTGCGGACCTGCAAGATGTATGACGAGGATTCTGAGTGGAACATTCCACCCGAACGAATGCAGCAATTTGCCGAGGAAAACGCCAAGCGTAACTGGCTGCCGGCCCAACAGCCGATCGCCCGGTTCGAAAGCGCCGGTGCGCAAATCCGGTGGCTGGTGAACCTGCCGCCAGACCTGGAACTGACCGAGATCATCCTCGACGCACGGTTTCCCTGACCGCCTCGTTCACCCGGAAACGAATTCATGCCGCGCCCCGAGGAAATCCTCGGGCTCGATGGCGAACCCGGTCGAGACGCAATCCGCCTCGGTCAGGCGCAATTGCAGCAGGCCGCCGGTGAAATGCGCCTTGGCCTGCTCCCCATCGGCCACATGCCAGACCAGCGCATAAATGCCGTTCTGCTTCTTCGACAGGAACGCTCCCAGTGGGCCTGAGGCCACATCGTCCGGCTGGATGAAAGCCACCCGGGTGTCCCCCACCTGCAACAGCACCCGGCGCGCGGGCTGTGGCAGGCCGGTGTGCTCGTCGGACAACACTTTGCCGTCGACACATTGCGTGAAGAAATGCAGAGCCTTATCGATATTTGCGGTCACGCAGGCGATATGATCGAGCCGGGTGACGCCAGAGGCATGGCCAGTGCCCACCTTCGACCCCCAGCCACCCGGGCGGTCATAGGGGTCGTTGGGCATTTTCGTTTCGCAAACTTCGAGCAGCACGCCGCCGGTGCTTTCAGCCTTGACGAAAAAGAACACGCCATAGTCGCTGGCCACTTCGCAGCCCGCATCGCGAAAGGCCTGGCTGGCCTCCTTGCCGTTCTCGACCTTGATCTCGAATGAGTGAAACGCCTGCCCGATCCGCGCGGTCATGCGGGCGAAGGGCTTGGTCAGGTCGTCCGGATTGCGCGGGGCCATCGGTTCCACCATGTGATTGGCGACGTAGAGCAGCGCGCAATCGCGGTCCTCGGCCGGGAAATAATTCTCGGCGAAGACCAAGCCGCCGAGCACGTCCTGATAGAGCGTGCGGCATTTGTAGATGTCGGTAGTGGCGTGGATGGTGTGGATGATGCGTGGTACGTGGATGGGGGCGGGCATGTCTGGCTTCCTCTCTTATGAGGAAGCCTATGGCACAACTCACCACCCAACCAAAAGCGTCATCCTGATCGTGTTTCAGGATGACGAAATAACCCTCTAAGCCGCCTCTTCCTTGCCCTTGAGCACCTGCACCGGCTCCTTGCGCCCCTCGACCACGTCCTTGTCGACCACCACCTCGGCGAGGCCCTCGGTAGTCGGCAGGTCAAACATGGTATCGAGCAGTAGGCCCTCGACGATGGAGCGCAGGCCGCGCGCGCCGGTTTTGCGTTCGATGGCCTTCTGGGCGATGGTTTCGAGCGCATCATCAGTGAATGTCAGCGCCACGTCTTCCAGATCGAACAGCTTCTGGAACTGCTTGACCAGAGCATTCTTCGGCTCGCTGAGGATCTTGACCAGCGCCGCGATGTCAAGGTCTTCGAGCGTGGCGATCACCGGCAAACGGCCGACGAATTCGGGGATCAGGCCGAATTTCAGCAGATCTTCCGGCTCGGCCTTCTGCAGCAGCTCACCCACCCGGCGCTTGTCGGGATCGGCGACATGCGCGCCGAATCCGATCGAGCGCTTCTGCAGACGGTCCGCGATGATCTTTTCGAGGCCCGCGAATGCCCCGCCGCAGATGAACAGGATGTTGGTCGTATCGACCTGAAGGAACTCCTGCTGCGGATGCTTGCGGCCGCCTTGCGGCGGCACCGAAGCGGTAGTGCCTTCCATCAGCTTGAGCAGGGCCTGCTGCACGCCCTCGCCCGAGACATCGCGGGTGATCGATGGGTTTTCCGCCTTGCGGCTGATCTTGTCGATCTCGTCGATGTAGACGATGCCGTGCTGTGCCTTTTCGACATTGTAGTCGCTGGCCTGGAGCAGCTTGAGGATGATGTTCTCCACATCCTCGCCGACGTAACCGGCTTCGGTCAGCGTCGTCGCATCGGCCATGGTGAAAGGCACGTCAAATGTCTTGGCGAGCGTCTGCGCAAGCAGCGTCTTGCCGCAGCCGGTCGGCCCTACCAGCAGGATATTCGATTTCTGCAGCTCGACATCGCCGCCCTTGCTGGAGTGCTTGAGCCGCTTGTAGTGGTTGTGCACCGCGACCGATAGCACGCGCTTGGCGCGGTCCTGGCCGATGACATAATCGTTGAGCGTTTCGAAGATATCGCGAGGGGAAGGAACGCCGCCGTCCTTTTTGCCGGCGATCCCGGCCTTGGTTTCCTCGCGAATGATATCGTTGCACAGTTCGACGCATTCATCGCAGATGAACACGGTCGGACCCGCGATGAGTTTCCTCACCTCGTGCTGCGACTTGCCGCAGAAGCTGCAGTAAAGCGTGCTTTTGGTATCTGAACCGCTGAGTTTCGTCATGCTTTATCCCAAACCCGCCCAAGAAACATTTTGCGGGGATAGATTCGCCAAGTCTAGCCAGCCGGACGCAATTGGCAATCCCGCCGTCATAGAACGGGAACATTGCGAGGGGCTGAAGCGCAAAGGTTGATTATTCCTTGGCAGCCGCTTCCGCGCTGCCCTCGGCCCCTTCGGGCCGCGTTTCGAAAACCTTGTCGACAATGCCAAATTTGAGCGCTTCCTCGGCCTCGAGGAAGGTGTCGCGGTCCATCGCCTTCTCGATATCGGTCAGGCTCTTGCCGGTATACTTCACATAGAGATCGTTCATCCGCTGGCGAATCCGCAGGATTTCACGCGCCTGGATCTCGATGTCGCTCGCCATGCCGCGCGCGCCGCCCGAAGGCTGGTGGACCATGATGCGCGAATTGGGGAGCGCGATCCGCATGCCCGGCTCACCCGCCGCCAGCAGGAACGAGCCCATCGAAGCGGCCTGGCCGATGCACACGGTGGAAACCCGCGGTTTGATGTATTGCATGGTGTCGTGGATCGCCATTCCGGCCGTCACCACTCCGCCCGGCGAGTTGATGTACATCGAGATGTCCTTCGACGGATTTTCCGATTCGAGGAACAGCAGCTGCGCGACGATCAGCGAGGCCATGTTGTCCTCGACCTCGCCCGTCACGAAAACGATGCGTTCGCGCAGCAGTCGGCTGAAGATGTCGAAGCTGCGTTCGCCGCGGCTGGTCTGCTCGACGACCACCGGCACCAGTGCACCGGTGACGGGATCGGTCGTGAACTTGCCTTGGGTGTTCGATGTGCCGAACAGGTCGATCATGGGATGCCTCTCTTCGATGGTTCGCCTATGTCGCGTGGCGCGCGGCGATGTTCAAGGGGATTAACCCAACAATCGACGGGGCGCTGCCGCAATGGCGCGCTTAACCCTGCGAATTGCCGCCGGCGCCTTGCGGCGCCGGCACAACCGGGGATCAGGCCTTCTTGGCGGCCGGCTTTTTGGCGGGCGCAGCCTTCTTGGCCGGGGCGGCTGCCTTGGCCGGCTTGGCTTCAGCCTTTTTCGCAGGGGCGGCTGCCTTGGCTGGCTTGGCTTCGGCCTTCTTGGCCGGGGCAGGCTCCTTCGCCGGCGCCTTTTCGGTGGCAGCCTTCTTGGGAGCAGCCTTGGCGGGCTTTTCCTCGGCCGGTTCGGCTTTTGCCTCGGCAGGCTTCTTTGCCACAGCGGCCTTCTTCTTCGCCGGCTTCGCGTCGTGATCGTGGCCACAGCCCGGGCCATGAACATGTCCTTCTTCGCTCTCGATCGCGGCCTGAAGCTCGTCGCGCGTCACTTCGCGTTCGGTCACCTCCGCCTTGTCGAACAGGTAGTCGACCACCTTTTCCTCATAGAGCGGCGCCCGCAACTGGGCGGCGACGATGGCGTCTGACTGGACATATTCGAGGAACCGGTCGCGATCCTCAGGCCGGTAGCGCTGGGCTTCCTGCTGGATCAGCATGTTCATTTCCTGCTGGGTGACTTCGACGCCATTGGCCTGGCCGATCTCGGAGAGCAACAGCCCCAGCCGCACGCGGCGCACGGCGATAGAGCGGTATTCGTCCTTCTCGGACTCGATTTCCTTGAGCGCGGCCTCGGGGTCTTCCTCGTGGCTGGCTTCGTGCTTGAGCTGTTCCCAGATCTGCTCGAACTCGGCCTCGACCATCGAAGGCGGAACGTCGAATTCATGCCCCGCGGCGAGATGATCGAGCAGCTGGCGCTTCATCTGGGTACGCGTCAGGCCGGAAGTTTCCTGTTCCAGCTGGCCGCGCAGCAGGTCGCGAAGCTGCGCCAGGTCCTTGAGACCCAGGTTCTTGGCGAAATCCTCGTCGATGACGGTTTCGGCCGGCTCTTTTACCGCAAGGGCGGAAATATCGAACGTCGCTTCCTTGCCCGCCAGTTCCTTGGCCGGATAGTCCTCGGGAAACGTCACCTTGATCTGGCGCTCATCGCCAGCCTTGATGCCAACGAGCTGGTCCTCGAACCCCGGGATCAGCCGGCCCGCACCGATTTCGATCGCCTGGTCCTTGGCCGAACCGCCTTCGAAGGCTTCGCCATCGACCTTGCCGACGAAATTGCACAGAACCTGATCGCCGGTCTCGGCCTTCTTGCCCTTCTTGGCGTCCTTGAAGCTCTTTTGCTGGTCGGCGATGCGCTGCACGGCCTCGTCCACCTGAGCTTCGCTCACCGGCACAACCAGCCTTTCCAGCTTGAGCCCGTCGAGCGACGGTGCGCTCAGCAGCGGCAGCACTTCCATGCTGACAGCCAGTTCCGCGTCCTTGCCCTGCTCATACCCGTCGCCGAGCGTTACCTGCGGCTGCATCGCGGGGCGAAGCTTCTTTTCGGAGACCAGACGGTCCATGGCATCGCGGATGGTGTTGTTCAGCGCGTCCTGATGCAGCGCGGGTCCGTGCATTTTCTTGACCAGATTCGCCGGGACCTTGCCCGGGCGGAAGCCAGGCATGCGCACCTGCGGCGCAATGCGCTTTACTTCCTCGTCGATCCGCACGGCGATGTCCCCGGCCAGGATCTTGACCGAATAGGCGCGCTTGAGGCCTTCGTTGACGGTTTCGACAATCTGCATGACGGTGTTTGCCTTTTTACTCTCGCTGATGCGCTTCGCCGGCCGGAACGGCTGAGAACTGGTGCGGGCGAAGGGACTCGAACCCCCACATCTTGCGATACTGGTACCTAAAACCAGCGCGTCTACCAATTCCGCCACGCCCGCAGGACGACGAAGCCCGAAAAATCAAGGGAGCGCCCTTATCGGCACTATCGGCAAAGGGCAAGCGCTACGGGACAGGGAGAGTGCGGCGATCCGTGCGATGTTTCAGATCAGGCCGGACAACCGTACCAGAAACCTGTCGAACAAGCCAGCCGTACTGCCTTTGGCGCCAGCCTCCGGCGCGGTCGAGGGGCATTCGAGACACAGCGCCTGCGCCCCGTGCAAAGTCAGCAAGCGGCGTGCCCCGGCAATCGCTTCGGCGGCCCGTTGCGACTGGCGATCGGCGACCAGTCCGGCCCAGTCCGCGGCTCCGGCGGGGTCGGCGCCCTCATCGTCGCCAGACAGCCGTTCGATCAGCGCTGCGTATGGATCGGCATCGGCGCCAAGGTAGAACGCGTGCCATTCGCCTTCCTTCAGGCCCGCGGCATTGGCGGCGAAGGCCAGCGCATCGTCGAGGCCGCCGAATTGGTCGACCAGTCCATTCTGCCTCGCCGTGCCGCCGTCCCAGACCCGCCCCTGGGCGATCGCGTCGATCTCCTTCGGAGTCTTGCCACGGGCATTGCCGACAAGACCGATGAATCGGGCATAGCCGTGTTCGATATTGGCCTGGAGCATGCCTTCGAGCTGGGGCGAGATGCCCCCGGCAAAGTCCGGTTCGCCCGAAATGGGCGTTGTTTTTACACCATCGGTGGTGATCCCATATTCGGACAGCGCCCTTTCGAACGTTGGCAAGACGGCAAAAATGCCGATCGATCCGGTGATAGTCGAAGGTTCGGCGAAAATGCGGGTTCCCGGCGTCGACACCCAGTACCCGCCACTCGCAGCCAGATTGGCCATCGACACGACCACTGGAATCTTCCGCGCCTTCTGACGCTCGATTGCTTCGCGGATGCGTTCTGAGGCCGCAACCGAGCCGCCGGGCGAATCGACCCGGATGACGAGCGCGGCCAGATCCTGCTCCTGCGCTTCGTCGAGAAGCTTGGCGATCCGGTCGCCGCCGGCCGTGCCAGGGCCGGCATTTCCATCGACGATGACACCGGCAATGGTGATGACACCGATAGGCTTGCCTGAATCCGGCAGACGATTCGCCGCAAGCCAGCTCTTGAGCGAAGTATGGGCAAAGTTTCCGGGTGCAGTGTCCAATTTGTCCGGACCCGCGATTTCGGCGACACGTTTGCCGAAGTCGGCACGAGTACCGACCTTGTCGATCAGACCGGCCGCAACCGCCGCCTGCGCGGCATCGCCACCGGAAGCCTTTAACCAGGCAGCGGGATCCTCGGTCGCGAGCCGGATGTTGGCCTTGGGCCGCGCCTTGGCGACATCGGCCTTCCACGAATCCCACATGGCCGCATAGACCGAGGCGGAGGCTTCGCGCGATTCAGGGGACATGTCGTTGCGCAGGTAAGGCTCGACCGCGCTCTTGTAAGTGCCCACGCGGAAAACATGGGCCGAAATCTTGAGCCGGTCGAGCAGCCCGCCATAGTAGGCATGCTTCCCGCCTGGCCCGAACACCAGGGCGCCGCCCATCGGATCGACCCATGATTCGCTGGCGTGGGCGGCAAGCAGAACGGCATCGTCGGCATAGAGCGAACCATAGGTTAGCACCGGTTTCTTCGCCGCGCGGACTGCATCCATGGCTTCGCCGATGTCTTGCATATGGACCTGACCGCCGCCCTGGAAGCTCGTCAGATCGAATACGACGGCCTTGATCCGTTCATCCTTGGCGGCAACGCGCAGTGCGCGGACCAGGTCGCGGGCGCGGTATTCCTTGATCGGCGCCGCACCCGACAACAGGCCCTGCAAGGGGTCGATAACGGAAGGCTCTTCCACAATCGTGCCGTTGAGTTTCAGCAGCAGTGCGCCCTCGCGCACTGTGCCGGCGCTAGGCCGCGCCGTCAGCGCGCCGTAGAGCAGGATAAAGAACAGCAGCAGGAACATCAGCGCCAGCCCGTCCTTGACTGCCACCAGAATATGCCAGGCCTTGCGCGCGAAAGACATGAAGATACCTCGATCCAAAGCGTGACATGGTAGGACTTTGATTCGAAATTCGCAAAAGAGCGAATTTTGGTTGCGGGCTGGTGCCGGACGATCCGAAACGCAAGTTTCGGATCAGATACTATGGCCAGTTGAGAACTTGGCAAAGTGGCTTGAGCAGGAAGCCTGGTCCGGCTAGGGCGCTGTCTTCAATGACATCGTCGAATCCTTCGCAAGCGGGCCGCTATCCAGCAGGCTCCGCCGCCTTTCCGCACGGCGGATTGCTGGGCATTGCCGGACTGGCCTCGCACGAAATCCTGTTCCTGCTCGACGAGGCGGAACAGTGGGTCGAATTGAACCGCCAACCGCACAAGCGCGACGACCGCCTTTCGGGTCTGACAATCATCAACGCCTTCTTCGAGAATTCAACCCGGACCCGGGTTTCCTTCGAAATCGCCGGCAAGCGGCTCGGCGCCGACGTGGTCAACATGAGCGCCGCGCAGTCCTCGGTGAAAAAGGGTGAAACTCTGATCGACACCGCTGTTACACTGAACGCCATGCGCGCCGATGCCATCGTCATCCGGCACGCGAGTTCGGGGGCGGTGCAGTTGATCGCCGACAAGGTCGATTGTCCGGTGCTAAATGCCGGCGACGGGCAGCACGAGCATCCGACTCAGGCCCTGCTCGACGCCCTGACGATTCGCCACGCAAAGGGCGAGTTCAACGGACTTGCCGTCACCATCTGCGGCGACATCCTGCACAGCCGGGTCGCACGGTCGAACATTCTGTGCCTCACCGCGCTAGGGGCGGAAGTGCGTGTCTGCGCGCCGCCAGCGCTGATGCCTGCCGGGATCGAGGCCATGGGCGCCCAGTCCTTTTCGGACTTCGACGCTGCATTAGCGGGTGCCGACGTAGTGATGATGCTGCGGCTCCAGTTGGAGCGTATGCAAGGCCAGTTCGTCCCTTCCCCGCGCGAATACCGGCATCTCTACGGTCTGACTCTGGAGCGGCTCGAAAAGGCCAGACCCGATGCGCTGGTCATGCACCCGGGGCCGATGAATCGCGGCATCGAGATCGACAGCAATGTCGCCGACCTCGCGGGGCGGTCGGCCATCACGCGTCAGGTCGAAATGGGGGTGGCCATTCGCATGGCCTGCCTCGATATTCTGACACGCAACCAAAGGCAGGCCTGGACATGAGCCTGGCGCCGCCGCTGACCATCGTGAACGGGTTGGTTGTGTTGCCGGAAGGCGCGCCGGCCAAGGGGAGCGTGCGATGCGATAGCGGAGCAATTGCCGCCGTGGGCGATATCGCGCCGCAGGACGGCGATCTGGTTGTCGATGCCAAGGGCGCACTGATTGCGCCCGGGCTTGTCGATCTCGGAGTCTTCGAGATCGACAAGCCGGCCTTCCATTTCGGCGGCATTACCCGGGCAGCCTTGATGCCCGATCAGTCGCCACCGCTCGATCATCCTGCCCGGGTGCGCTTCGCCGCCCAGTCGGGCAAGCCGGATTTCTGGGTCCATCCCATTGCCGCAGCGACAAGGGGGCTAGGCGGCGAGGAACTGGCGGAACTGGCGCTGATGCGCGAGGCAGGGGCCATGGCTGTCGCCACCGGGAGGCAATGGATTGCCGATTCAGGGGCCATGCTGCGGCTGTTGCGCTATGCCGCCATGCTCGATCTGGTGGTCATCGCCCACGCCGAAGATGGCGGCCTTGCCGGCAATGCCGTGGCCACCGCCGGCGAAATGGCGACCCGGCTGGGCCTGCCTTCCATGCCGGCGGAAGCCGAATCCCTTGCCATTGCCCGCGATATTGCGCTGGCCGAATTGGCTTCGGCGCGGCTGCACTTTCGGCAGGTGACGACAGCGGCCGGGCTTGCGCTCGTACGCGCGGCCAAGGCGCGCGGTCTTCCCATTACCGCAGGTGTGACTCCCGCGCACTTCATGTTGTCGGATCTGGCGACCAGCGATTTCCGCACATTCGCCCGGCTCTCGCCTCCGCTACGCTGCGAAAGCGACCGGCAGGCCGTTTTGGCGGCGCTGGCCGACGGCACCATCGATGTGGTGGCATCGGGCCACGATCCGCGCGGGCCTGAAGACAAGCGACTGCCCTTTGCCGACGCTGAACCGGGCATGGCGGGAGCGGAAACGCTCTTGTCGCTCACGCTGGGCCTGGTCCGCGACGGCACGTTAGACATGGCGCGCGCCTTTGCCGTGCTGGCCCGCAATCCTGCCGGACTGCTGGGGGTCAATGCAGGCGCATTGAGCGTCGGGCATCAGGCCGATATTGCCATCGTCGATCCGGACCGCCCATGGATCGTCGATTCCAACCGCATGGCAGCCAGCGCCGGAAACACGCCATTCGACAGGCAACCGGTCCAGGGCCGGGCGGTTGCCCTATTCAAGGGCGGCGCGCCAGTCGCCTCATGAAAAAGGCCCCTCCCGCAAGGGAGGGGCCAGTTATCCCAATTGTAGGGAGGGAGGAACTCTCGCTCAGCGGCGGCGCGCCATCTGCGGACCAGTCGCACGAGGCGTCGAGCCAGGAACCGCGCCTACAGGCGGACGGCTGGACGCGTAGGCAAAACAAGCGCCACCGCGATTGCGCAGCGATGAACACCAGCCAGAAGCCGCTCGGGCTTCGAAGCCGCCGGCAGCGACACGCCAATAGTTCTTGCCGTTCACCACTGCAGGCGTGATCACCATGCGGTAGTTGCGCAGCGACGGGTTGCGCGAGGTGTAAATACCCCAGGCACGGCGGGCACCTTCAGCACTGGAAAACGAGCCAAGCTGCACCTGATGAGTTCCGTTGCGGCGGACCACGGCTTTTGCCTCGGGCATTGCGACCCGGACAGTGCGTTTCGGGCGTTCGGGCTTGTCGACCGGAGCAGTAAATACCGGAGCCGCGAAAGCATTCGAGAAGCTGCTCGGCGCCACCGGAGCGGGAGCGGCAGCTACGGTCCTGGGTTCGACCGGTTGCGGCGCGGGAACCGGCAGAACCGGTTCCTCCACCGCCACGGCCGGTGCAACAGGTTCTTCGGTCGCCGGCAGTTCGGTGGTTGCCGATACGGGCGTCGCATAGGATTGCGTCTGGACAGCCGTAGCTTCGGCGGCAAGCTGTTCGGTCGCCGGCGCGCTGATCAGCGCAAGTTCCTGCGGCAGGCCGGGATCGCTGCGAACCGGCGCGCCCAGTAGGGCCGCGACCCGGATCTTGAAATCGCCGGGCTTCGCGCTCATCGCCCATTCGCTGATGCGGGCGTCGATCTTGTCGGCCGGAACGTCTTGCTCGGCCATGGTCCGGGCTTCGCGCCAGCGGCCATCGAGAGCATAGGCGTAGGCCAGATTCTGACGCAGCTTCGGCGTGTTTTCACCACCGCGCAATGCGTCGGCAAGAACCGCAACGCCGCGGCCAGTCTCACCGGCGAGAGCCAACGCAAGGCCCAGATCGCTCACCGGAATCGAATCGCGCCAGTCGTCGAGCAGCGCCACCGCTTCACGCCCGTGGCCGGTACCGATCTTGGCCAGGGCAAGGCTGAGCGCGGTGCGCGCATTGTTATCACCCAACCGCATGGCGTCGCTCAGCGCAGTCGATGCCGATTCGAATCGGCCGACATTGAGATAGGCAATACCCAGTTCCGTGCGCAAAGAGGCGCTGTTGGGGTTGCGTTCGACCTGACGTTCGGCGCGAACCACCGTCCGGTCATTGTTCTGCCGGGCCTTGGCTTCGGCGCGTGGCGCACCCTGATCGATGCGCGAGAGCTTGGCGCCACCGGCGCAGCCGGAAAGAAGAACTGCGGAAATGGCTCCGAGTGCGGCGGTCTGAACCAGGTTGCGGGTCGAGCGATGGGAGGTCATGGTAGGTTCCCTTTTCAAAATCAGCGGCGCTTGCCGGCCCGTGCCGCGAGATCCGCGACTCCGGGCAGAGCGGAGAGAAGATTGTCCAGCGCCTCGGTAACAATCTGTTGGGCACTGCGATTTTCGAGCGTACAAGCCATCCGCAGTTTCAGATGGCGCTCTGCGTCGAGCCGCAGGGTGAAAGCTGCGTTGCGGCCTTGTGCGAGAGCTGAACGGCGCTCCCTCGACTTTTTGCCCACGCGCGCCGAAATGCTGCGCTGCTGGCGGACGACTTCAGGAACCGCAGTCAAATTCGCGCGCGAACCGATCTCGACGACTTCGGCTTCATGAAATGTCTGTTCGGCAACATCTTCGTCCAGATCGGCCAATCCGTCGGTATTCTGCTTCGGATTGAGCTGATGGCGAAGCGCCGGCTTTGCCGCGCCCTTGCGGGCCAGCAGGCCTGGCGACAGCGAAGCGAAGGATTTTTGATCTGCCATGCCCCCGCGACCCCGTCAGGAACCTGCGACCCGCCGGCCGAAGCCGCCAGCTGGGCGGTTGCTGCCGGGCAGAACCGCGACATTGTTGGTCGGCGCCGCAAAGACCGTGCGGCGGAAATTCTTTTCGAGACGGTCGGCGATGTAATTCCACAGCGAGGTGATTTCCATCGCCGAACGGCCGCCCGGATCGACTTCCATGACCGTGCGGCCATCGATCATCGAGGCAGCAAAATCGGTGCGGTGGTGAAGGGTAATGGGCGCAACCGTTCCGTGCTGCGACAGGGCAACTGCGGCTTCCGAGGTAATCTTGGCCTTGGGTGTGGCGGCGTTGACGACAAAGATCAGCGGCTTGCCGGCCCGTTCGCACAGATCGACCGTGGCTCCTACAGCGCGCAAATCGTGCGGGCTGGGCCGGGTCGGAACCACAATCAGTTCCGCCACCGAAATCACGCTCTGAATCGCCATGGTGATGGCGGGCGGCGTGTCGATGACTGCCAGGCGGAAACCCTGCTGGCGAAGGACCGCCAGATCCGCCGCGAGGCGGGCGACCGTTGTCTGCGCAAAAGCGGGCAAATCCGCCTCGCGTTCGTTCCACCAATCGGCCAGCGATCCCTGGGGGTCGATGTCGATAAGCACGACGGGACCAGCCCCAGATCGCTGGGCCTGAACGGCCAGATGGCCAGACAACGTGGTCTTGCCCGATCCGCCCTTCTGCGATGCCAATGCCAATACGCGCAAAGCTAAAACCCCCAAAATGCAGTTGCTGCAAAAGCGATTGGTCGGGGGGATCGCAGATCGTTCCTAATTTCCGGTTAACAGCGCGCGTTGCAAAATCGGCGAAATCCAGCAATTCCGTGGATATCGGCGGCATGCACCGATTTTTTACCGAAACGATTAGGTATGGTGGCCCAGCCGCAGTGCGAATGACGGATGCTCCTAACACATAGGCAACGATTTCGGGTTAAGCAGAACGGCAGGATGGCTGAATTTCAGGAGACAAGCCGCATGATCGGATTTGATCGGGCCTGGGTGGCGGTGGCAAGTGCCGGATTGCTGCTTTCGACTCCCGCTTTCGCGGACGTAAAGGCCGGAGTGGATGCCTGGACAAAGGGCGATTTCAACGCGGCAGTATCCGAATGGACCGGCCCCGCCTCCAAAGGCGACGCCGACGCCCAGTTCAATCTGGGGCAGGCCTACAAACTTGGCCGGGGCGTGAAGCAGGACCTCGCCAAGGCCGAAGATCTGTTCGGCAGGGCGGCCGGGCAGGGACACCTGCAGGCCTCGGACAATTATGGTCTGCTGCTGTTCCAGCGCGGCGAACGCGCGCGCGCGATGCCTTTCCTCAAGGCCGCAGCGGATCGCGGCGATCCGCGTGCCGAATATCTGCTCGGCATTGCCCACTTCAACGGCGACAACGTGCCCAAGGACTGGGTGCGGGCTTATGCACTGGTCAGCCTGGCGCAACAGGCAGGCCTCTCCCAGGCGAGCGGCGCGCTTTCCCAGATGGACCAGTACATTCCGATAGAGCAGCGCCAGCAAAGCGTGGCCCTGGCGCAAGATCTTGCGGCCAAGGCCGAAGCGACCCGCGCCCGGCAGCTGGCGGCGAACGATCTTGGTGTGAGTGTCGGCGGGAGTCCGGAAGTGCCGCAGCGAGTCGCCGCAAACGTCCCCACTGCGCCAATGATCACGGCGCAACCGCCGGCTTCGCGCGCCCTTGCTTCGACGACGGGCAGCAGCGCCCGCGATGCCGGCGCCGATTTCTCCCAACCCAAGCCTGCCGCGCCGCCGGTTGCTGTCTCGGCACCCGCCATTGCTGCCGCGCCCCGGTCCGCCCCGCCCGTCCCAACCAGAGCAGCGACTCCGCCGGCGGCAGCATCGGGCCCGTGGCGCATTCAGCTGGGCGCTTTCGGCGTTGCCGGCAACGCTGAAGCCTTGTGGAACCGGATCAAGTCCCGCCCCGAAGTGGCAGGGCACGCAAGGGCGCTGATACCGGCGGGACGGGTAACCAAGCTGCAGGCGACTGGCTATGCCAGCGAAGCAGCCGCCAAGTCAGCCTGCAACCGGCTGTCTTCGGCGGGTGTCGACTGCATTCCGATCAGGAACTGATTGCTTGGCCGAAGCAAAGCCGGATCGGATTCGCTCTCTCGATCTGATCCGGGGAGTCGCCGTCCTTGGAATTCTGGCTGTTAATATCGCGGGCTTTTCAGGGCCGGCGGTTTCGACGCTTTCGCCTAATTTTCCGGGAGCCGGAACCGCAGCTGACGCTTGGGCTTTCGCTGCGGTGTTCCTGCTGATCGAAGGCAAGATGCGCGCGCTGTTCTCGATCCTGTTCGGCGCCTCGATGCTGTTGTTCATAGAGCGGCGCGACGCAACAGGGGCATTTGGCGACCTGTTGCAATTGCGCCGGCTGGGCTGGCTGGCGCTGTTCGGCCTCGCGCACTTCTATCTGTTCTGGTGGGGCGACATTCTGTTTCTCTATGCCGTGGCCGGCACCCTGGCCCTGTTCATGCGGGAAATGCCGGTGAAGCGCCTTGTACTGACGGGGCTGGTCATATTCGCCGCCTGGCACGGCGCCGGCGCCGTGTTGTCGCTCAGTGACATACACGAAGAAGAGAATGTGCGGCTGGGCGTGGCAAGCCCGGCGGAGATCCGCAGCAATACGCAGGCTCTGACCAATATGCGGCAGGGCGCGACCCGCGACCTGCGTGAATATGACTCCGGATTTGTCGAACTGATCGAAGCAAAGCTGACAAGGGACCCGTTCAAGCCTTTACGGATTGTCTTGCTCAGCATGGGGGAAACCCTGCCGCTGATGCTGTTCGGCATGGCCTTGTTCCGTGCAGGCTTTTTCAGCGGGGCCTGGAATCGAAAAGTGCTTGTTCGAATTGCTGCGGCGGGGATCGTTGTGGGCGGCGCCATGACGCTCGCCATGCTGGCATGGGCCTGGCCGCGCCAATTTCCGGTGAGAGCCATGGGCCATATCGTCCAATACTGGTGCGCCCCGCCACACCTCGCCATGGCGCTCGGCTATGCCGCGCTGCTTGTGCTGTTCACCCGGCCAGTCAGTCAGTCTTGGCTGGGCGCAAGGCTGACGGCGGCTGGGCGCATGGCCTTCAGCAATTACCTGCTGACCAGCGTGGCGATGACGGGCCTGTTCAATGGCTGGGGTCTTGGCCTGGCGGGCCGATACGGGCACGCGGCGCAACTGGTGTTTGTCGCCGGGGCCTGGGCCGTCATGCTCGTCTGGAGCGAGTTGTGGCTGCGCCGCTTCCGCCAAGGCCCGCTCGAATGGGCGTGGCGTTCGCTGACCGAAGGGCGGATGCAGCCGTTCAGGCGGTAGCCTCAATCGCGCTTGTAGGGGTTCTTCGGACTGCGCAGGGTCAGCCTAACCGGCACTGCCTCGAAACCCAGATCGCGCCGGATGCCGTTGACCAGATAACGCTGATAGCTGACCGGCAACTGGTCCAGCCTCGTCCCGAACAGCACGAAACCCGGAGGACGGGTCTTGGCCTGGGTGATGTAGCGCAGCTTGATCCGCTTGCCGCCAGGCGCGGGCGGCGGGTTCTTTTCGAGGGCATCGTCGAACCAGCGGTTGAGCAGCGAGGTTGGCACGCGCTTCGACCAGGCTTCGCGCAGCTCGAACGCAGCGGCGAGCAAATCGTCGAGGCCCTTGCCCGTCCGCGCCGAGACCGTCAGCACCGGCAGGCCGCGCACTTGCGCCAGGCCATCGTCGAGCGCGGCGCGGATGCCGTTGAACAGGCCGGAGGGATTTTCCGCCACGTCCCACTTGTTGATCGCGATGATCAGCGCCCGGCCTTCTTCCAGCACCATCGCGGCGATCTTGAGATCCTGATGCTCAAGGCCCTGCGTCGCGTCGAGCAGCAGCACGACAACTTCGGCAAAATCCACCGCATGGCGGGCATCGGCGACGGCGAGCTTTTCGAGCTTGTCAGAAACCCGGGCTTTCTTGCGCATGCCGGCAGTGTCGATCAGGCGCACCGGACGGCTCTCGCCTGTCTTGGGATCGCGCCACTGCCAGTCGATCGCGATCGAATCGCGCGTGATTCCTGCCTCGGGTCCGGTGAGCAGCCGATCCTCTCCGAGCATGCGGTTGATCAGAGTGGATTTACCCGCATTGGGGCGCCCGACAATGGCGAGCTTCAGTGGCCCATCGGCGCCCTCTTCCAACTCGCCCGGCTCGCCTTCCCAGCCTTCGATATGCGGCTGCAGCGCCTCGAACAGATCGGCCAGGCCTTCGCCATGCTCCGCGGAAAAAGCCACGGGTTCGCCCAGCCCCAGCGAATAGGCTTCGAGCAGGCCACTGTCCCCCGCGCGGCCTTCCGCCTTGTTGGCCAGCAGCACGACCGGAATCTCTGCCCCTTGCGCCCCGCGGCTTTCCCGCAGGTACCGGGCGATTTCTTCGTCCAGCGGTGTGATCCCGGCGCGGGCATCGATGACGAACAGCGCCACCGTCGCGCCTTCCAGCGCCGCTTCGGTCTGCATGCGCATGCGGCCGGGCAGGCTGGCGGCGTCCTCGTCCTCCCAGCCGGCCGTATCGACCACGGTGAAATCGAGCCCCAGCAAGTGCGCCTCGCCGAAGCGGCGGTCGCGCGTCACCCCGGGCTGGTCGTCGACCAGCGCGAGCTTCTTGCCCACCAGCCGGTTGAACAGCGTGGACTTGCCAACATTGGGCCGGCCGATGATGATGACTTGCGGCAACATGTTGCCGGGGCACGTGGCGGTTTACCGGGCGCTTGGCAAGCCAAACGGCAAAGAGTTGCCGGGCTGTTAACCATATGTTGCAGGCCATCCCTAACCATCGGGTAACTATTCCCTGCGCATGCCTGTGCGCCGTGCCGTTCTTTGCCTATGCGCCATCACCCTGTTCGCGGGGCCTTTGCCGGCCGACAGCTTTGTCGGCGCCGATGGCGATTCAGGCGGCTCCTCCAGCGAGGACAAATACCTTCAGTGCGTGCCCTATGCCCGGCAATTGACCGGGATAAACATCTATGGCGACGCCCATACCTGGTGGGGCCAGGCCGAAGGCCGCTATGCCCGTGGATCGACGCCGCGGGTTGGCGCGGTGATGGCGATCCATCCGCATGGCAGCTCTCGCCTGGGCCATGTTGCCGCTGTCAGCCGGATCGTCGATTCGCGCACGATCCTGATCAGCCACGCCAACTGGTCGCCAATCAACGGCCGGCGCGGACAAATCGAAAACAATGTCCGTGCGGTCGATGTTTCTCCCAACAACGACTGGAGCGAAGTGCGCGTCTGGTATGCGCCGATCCAGGCGCTGGGCGGCACCCATTGGCCGCTCGACGGGTTTATCTACAACCGCAAGCCAGGCGTGGAACTGCGCTTGCCGCCGCCTTCGAGGCGCCGCGGTGCACCCACTGATCCGGCGCGGAACGACTATTCCAACGATCCCATCGGCCGGATCATCGCCACCCGCAGCCGCTAGGCGGATCGTCACCCGGCCTTGGCGACGGGCGGGTTGTCGCCCAGATCCTCGAACCAGGCTTCGACTGGCCCCTGCAGCTTGATGGTCATCGGCTGGCCCTTGCGATCGAGCGACTTGCCCGCCTGAACGCGCACCCAGCCTTCGGAAATGCAATATTCCTCGATATTGGTGCGCTCCACCCCCTTGAAGCGGATGCCGACGCCGCGCTGCAGCAGGTCGGCATCGAAATGGGGGCTGGCAGGATTGATCGCCAGGTGATCGGGCGGGACATCAGGGCCGCTCTTGCTTTCTTCGCTCATGCCCTGCGCCTCTAGGCCGTCGCGGGCGCTTGTCAATTCGCCCCGATTTGCCTAAGGGCGCGCCTTCCGCGAGGCCGGACATGCCGGAGCGGGCGCGTAGCTCAGTGGTAGAGCACACCCTTCACACGGGTGGGGTCGCAGGTTCAATCCCTGCCGCGCCCACCAGCGCATGAGCGGTACGCTCATCAGCACGATAACCTATACGGTTATTTTTTACTTTCCTACATCGTCACGCTGGTTGTAAGCCTTGGCCCACGCTGGCGAATCGCGTCTGGCGACCTCCTCCATTCACTCCAACGATCGAGCCGCCGGTACCGGCGCGCTTGCCCCGAGGCATTTGCGGAGTTTCCATCCACATGAACGGCATCATCGGCGAATTTCGCCTGGGCGAGGATATCGCGGTCGCGCTCGACGCCACTGCCGGCGATCCCGCCTCTGTTTCGGCCATTTCGGCGAAAATGAAACCCGCCAAAGTGCTGGGCAATCGCCTGGCCCTCGACGACAATGCCAGCCCGGTCGATCTGAATGGCACTGCCGCGGGCGCGGAAGGCTGGCTGATCTCGCTCGATCATACCGCATCGGCCAGCCTGGCGCCCGGCATCTATGGCATCGACGCCAGGCTGACTATCGCAGGCGGAGTCGAGATCACCGAGCAGACCGCCTTCATCGCGCTCAGCCGGGCTGCCGTGGCATGAGCCTGACTTTGCGCTGGCGGGCGCCCGACCGCCCTGTCGTCACGCGCTGGCGCGGGCCGGACGGGATGGTCGAGGCGCTGACACGAAACGCCGAATTGCCTGTTGCCGCCATTATCGGCCCGCCAGGGCCGAGCGGTTCGGGCTCAGGAGCGGCCGCGCCGGTGCGCATCGACGCATCGCTCGCCGCAACCTGGATCCTCTCCCATTCGCTCGGCCGCATTCCAACGGTGCAGGTCTATCTCACGGGCGACGAACCGGTGATCGCCGACGTCGCCGTCACCACCAGCCAGATTACCGTCACTTTCCCCTCGCCCCAGCAGGGCTTTGTCCTTGCCTTCTAAGGAGCTGCAACCATGAAAGTCATGAACGGACTGGATCTCCAGTCGCAAAAGGTCGTCAATCTCGCCGATCCCTCGGCCAACACCGACGCCGCCAACAAGCAATATGTCGACAATGTCGCGCACGGCTTGCAGTGGAAATCGCCGGTGCGCGCCGCCACTACCGCCAACGGTACGCTCGCCACGGCTTTCGCCAACGGCCAGTCGGTCGACGGCGTGACGCTGGCGACCGGCGACCGCGTGCTGATCAAGAACCAGACTACGGCATCCGAAAATGGCATCTACACAGTCAATGCCAGCGGCGCGCCGACCCGCGCGCCCGATGCCGACACCAATGGCGAGCTGGCGCCGGGTACTGCGGTCAGCGTCACCGAAGGCACGACGAACGCCGACAAGGTGTTCATGATCATTTCGGACGCGGCGATCACCATCGGCACGACATCGCAGACCTGGGGCCAGCTGAGCGGCGGCACGGCCTATTCGGGCGGCAACGGCATCAATGTCGCCGGATCGATGATCAGCGCGGTCGGGACGACTGGCATCACCGTCAACGGTTCGGGCATCGGCATTGACACATCGGTGGTCGCACGCAAGTTCAGCGCCAACATCGGCAACGGTTCCTCGACCTCGATCGCCGTGACGCACAACCTGGGCACCAAGGATGTGAAAGTCTCCGTCCGCACGGTGGCCGACGATTCGCACGTCCTTGCCGATGTGGTCAGCACCGACACCAACAACGTCACAGTGACTTTCGCCACCGCACCGGCAAGCAATGCCTATCGGGTGACGGTGATCGGATAGGCCCATGCTCTACCCATCCGGTCTTTCCGCTTTCGCCTTTACCTACGACAATTGGGGCGCGAATCCATCATCGACCCCGGGAACCAGCGTAGTTCCTGGCGCAACCAATGCGGAAGGAGCCTGGACGCAGATCGCCAGCAGCGCGAATATCTCGCAGGACTGCTACTGGCTCTATCTGCAAGTGCACAGCGGCGCGACCAGTGCACAGGCCAAAAACCACTTGCTCGATCTCGGTATCGATGCGGCGGGGGGCACCGGCTACACCCCGTTTTTCGACAATCTGGTGGTTGGCGCCAGCCCGGCGCTGACGGTTGCGGGCAACCGTGAGTTCCTGTTTCCGGTCTTCATTCCCGCCGGCGCATCGGTGGCGGTTCGAATGCAAGGATCGAATGCGACGGCGGGGACAGTTCGCGTCATGGCCAAGTTCTATGGCCAGCCCACCAAGGTGCTGGCATCGCCGCGCGGCGCCTTTTCCCAGACTTTCGCGACGATCGCCGGTTCCAACGGAACGGGTTTCACGCCCGGCAATGCCGCCGATGGGGCCTGGGTCGATCTCGGCAGCGCATCGCGCAACCTGTGGTGGTTTCAGCTCGGCTATCAGATCGACAATTCGACGATTACCGCCGAATATACCTACATCGATGTCGCCTGGGGCGATGCAACCAACAAGCAGAACATGTTCCGGGTGATGCACGGTGGCACGACCGGTGAGACTTGCGGGCTGGCCGCGCAAACTCAACTCCTCTTCTGCGCCGCCTGCAATCCGGTCCCGGCTGGAGCGAACATCTACATTCGTGGCCGCTGCAACAATGCGCCCGACACTGGCTACAACGCCTCTGTAGTCGGGATAGGAGGCTGACATGGCAATAACCGAAACCCAGACCACCGCCACTGTCGGCGCAACCGAGTGGTCGATGGCGACCAACACCGGCTACGACAGCGGCGACGCCCAAACCGGCGATGGCGTGATGCAGGCCTGGTTCGACGTCAGCGCCCTGACCAGCGGCGACCAGTTTCAGATCCGTTTCTACGAGAAGATCAAAAGCAGCGGCACGCAGCGAGTGGTCCATGAGGCCATACTCACCGGCGCACAGAGCCAGGGCCTGCTGGTCTTTCCCGCCCTGACGGTGATGCATGGCTGGGATGCCACAGCAAAGAAACTGGCGGGCACCGACCGTTCGATCGATTGCTCGCTGAGACTGCTGCCGGCGGCATGACCTGGCTCTTTCAGCCGATCCCGGCGTCAGCAGCACTTGGCCCGGGTCCCAGCGAGACCGGCACAACGCTCAATCCGGCGGACAAGGACACCGGCATCGTATTGTCCAATGGCAATTTCACAATGAATGGCCCTGCCGGAAACTGGGGTGTGGTTCGTGCAACATCTACGCGCTCCGGCAAGCGCTATTTCGAAGCAACTCTGGATTTGGTCGGTCTGGGCGTCTGTGTTGGCTTTGCCAATCCGTCGGCTCCGCTGTCCGGCGCATGGGTTGGCTCATCGACCAATGGCGTCGGATACTTCCATAGCGGATACGTGACATACAATTGGGCCACGCAGGACGGCCCCTATGCTGTGGCTTCCAGTGGCAGCGTGATCGGCTGTGCCATCGATACGGCCAGCGGCAAGGCATGGTGGTCGGTCGATGGCGTCTGGCAAAATGGCGATCCAGCCGCGGGCACCGGCGGATTCACTGCATCCGGGCTGGGCAATATCGTCCATGCAGCCCTGTCCGCGGTCGATACCGGCGCCAAGGCTTCGGCCAATTTCGGCGCAAGCGCATGGGCCTATGGCCCGCCGGGCGGATTTACCGGATGGGACACCGGGGCACCCGAAACCGTCTACAAAGGCGTCGCCTGGCCAACATTCTATCGCGGCACGCGGACGGACAGCCAGCTCTACAAAGGCACGGGAATATTGCACTGAGATACATGAACACTTCGGGTTGCGCCAGATTCCGGAAAGGCCGGCCAAAGTTGACCGCAATCAACGCAACTTCGGGGAAATTGTGGTCAGTGCCGCCCAATGGAGGTGTCCATGTTTGTTCAGAATGTCGGCGGCATTGACCGCTTTGCCAGAATTCTCATTGGAATCGTGTTGATCGCGCTGGTTTTCGTCGGACCCAAGACGCCTTGGGGCTGGCTCGGGCTGATCCCGCTGGTCACCGGGATTTTCCGGACTTGTCCGCTATACCGGTTGTTCGGTTTGAACACTTGCTGGAAGGGTCCGTATAACTGACCCGGCCTTGCGTGCGCCAATGCAAGGCGGCATAGCGCCGCCCCATGCACGATATCCGCCTGATCCGCGAGAACCCCGAAGCATTCGACGCCGCACTGGCGAGGCGCGGAGCCGAGGCCGTTTCCGGCGCAATCCTTGCACTCGATACCGAACGGCGCGAAGTGGCGACGCGCATGCAAGAAGCGCAGAACCGGCGCAATGAAGCGTCCAAGGCGATCGGCGCGGCCATGGGCCGGGGCGACAAGGACGAAGCCGAGCGGCTGAAGGCGGAAGTGGCCGCGCTCAAGGAAACGCTTCCGGCGCTGGAGCAGCAGGATCGCGAGCTGTCTGCCAGATTGCAGGATGCGCTCGCTCGGCTTCCGAATCTGCCATCGACGGACGTGCCCGACGGCGAAGACGAGAGAGGCAATGTCGAAGTCAGCCGTTGGGGCACTGCGCGCGACTTTGCATTCGTACCCCGGGAGCATGCTGACCTCGGTCCGGCGCTCGGCCTGGATTTCGAGACCGGCGCGCTGATATCTGGAGCGCGCTTCACTTTTTTGCGGGGGCAGATGGCGCGGTTGCAGCGTGCAATCGGGCAATTCATGGTCGATCACCAATCCAGCGCGAACGGCTATACCGAGTGCGCTACCCCGGTTCTGGTGCGCGACGAGGCAATGTACGGCACCGACAAGCTTCCCAAGTTCGCTGAGGATTCGTTTCGCACCACCGACGGTCGCTGGCTGATCCCGACTTCGGAGGTCAGCCTGACCAGTTCGGTGATGGGTCAGATTCTCGACGATGCCGCGCTGCCTATCCGCATGACCGCGCTGACACTTTGCTTCCGCAGCGAGGCCGGCGCAGCCGGCAAAGACACCCGCGGGTTCATCCGCCAGCACCAGTTTGAGAAATGCGAGCTGGTCAGCGTCGTCCGCCCTGATGATAGCGCCGCTGAGCACGAACGGATGACTGGCGCCGCGGAGTCGATCCTCCAGGCGCTCGAGCTGCCCTACCGCAAGGTCCTCCTGTGCGCAGGCGACATGGGTTTCGGCGCGCGCAAGACTTACGATCTCGAAGTCTGGCTACCGGGACAGGACAGCTACCGGGAGATCAGCTCGTGTTCGAACTGCGGTGACTTCCAGGCGCGCCGGATGAATACCCGCTTCCGGCCCGATGGGGCGAAAAGCACCGAATTCGTCCACACACTCAATGGCTCCGGCCTCGCGGTGGGGCGCACTCTTGTGGCGATTCTCGAAAACTATCAACAGGAAGATGGCTCGGTCGACGTCCCGCTAGTACTTCATCCCTATATGGGCGGCGTAACGCGGCTGGTACCATCGGCCTGATGCGAATCCTGCTGACCAACGACGACGGCA
>JBFWSE010000008.1:0-56474 GCA_050248535.1 Novosphingobium sp. | reverse complement strand
GATCTTTTCGAACTGCAGGATACGCGGCTGGCCCGGTGTCCGTTCGAAACGCGGCACGTCGTTATCGTAACGCGCGCAGCGCGCGATGCGGTCGGCCCTTGTCACCGGCACCTTGGCAAGCGCCGCATCGATCCGCGCCATATCGGGCAGCTTCACCGCCGCAGGATCCTTGGCATAGCGCGCGCCCATTCCCGCCGCTTCCTTCACACTAAGGATCGCCGCGAAGTTCGGCGGCGTAGTGCTGGCGAAAGACGGCGGCATGGACTTGGTCATGCCCGGCACGACGCTGTCCAGCGCCGCACTGGCGGCAGGGCTCAGCAGGATGTCGATCAGCGGACTGGCCGATGAATAGGGCATGTCGCGCAGCGGGCAATCGGTTACCGGCCGGGCTAGCGCCGGGGCGGCAAGTCCCAATGCGGCCATGGCCAGCCCGATACGGGCAACAAACCGCATCACAGCTGTCCTTCCTTGAGCAGGCTCGCCGCATGGTCGGCCGCCCGGGCGGAGAGCGCCATATAGGTCAGCGAAGGGTTCTGGCAGCCGCTCGAGGCCATGGCCGCGCCATCGGTGATGAACAGGTTGGCGACATCGTGCGCCTGGTTCCACTTGTTGAGCACCGAGGTCTTGGGGTCCTTGCCCATGCAGGCTGTGCCCATTTCGTGGATGGCGAGGCCCGGATCGCCTGGGCCATCGGCCTGGCTCATGACGAAACCGCCAGCCGCCTCGATCATCGCCTTGCCATCGGCAAGAACCTGCTTGGCCATCTTCCGTTCGTTCTCGCCGTGGACGCAGTTGATCTCGACGACAGGAATGCCCCACTTGTCTTTCCTTGTGGCGCTGAGCGTCACCCGGTTTTCCGGATTGGGCAACATTTCGCCGAAACCCGAAATATAGACGAACCAGGGCCCAAGCTTGCCGGCCCGCTCCTTGAGCTGCGCACCGATGCCCGGCTGGCTCATACCGGCACGCCAGCCCATCCGGCTGACGCCGCCCTGATAACCATAGCCGCGCACGAAGCCGTCGCCGTCTTCGGTAACATTGCGGAAGCGCGGGATGTAGAGGCCATTGGGCCTGCGTCCATGGTAGAAGCTGTCCATCGGGCCGTTGGGCAACAAGCCCGCGGTCGACAGCGCAAAGAGATGGTCCATCAGGTTGCGCCCGACCATGTCGGACCCATTGGCGAGGCCGCGTGGCATGGCTTCCGACTTCGAGTTGAGCAGAATCTGCGCCGTGCCGATGGTCGAGGCATTGAGGAAGACGATCTTCGCCTCGAACGTATGACCGGCCCTGGTGTTCTGATCGATCGTCCGCACGCCAGTGACTTTGCCTGTTGCAGGATCGTGGATCAGCGAATGGACGATGGCATCGGTGACGATGGTGAGGTTGCCGGTGCGTTCGGCGGCAGGCAGCGTCGAGCTCAGGCTGGAATGATAGCCGCCGATCGAGCAGCCGCGTTCGCACAGTGAGCGCGCCTGGCAGGTGTTGCGGCCAAGCTCTTCGTGATGCGGCTGGGCCTCGCTGAGATTGGCGGTGCGGCCGGGAATGACCTTGCGGCCCGGAAACTTCGCCTCGATTGCCGCCTTGAACTGCAGCTCGCCGTCATTGAGCCCGAAGGCAGGCAGGAATTCGCCATCGGGAAGCTGCGGCAGGCCTTCCTTCGATCCGGCGACGCCGATGAACTTTTCGACATGGCTGTACCACGGCGCAAGATCGTCATAGCGGATCGGCCAGTCGCTTCCGTGGCCATCCCTGGCATTGGCCTCGAAATCCTGCGCCGAAAGCCGGTAGGACTGGCGCCCCCACATGATCGAACGGCCACCCAGGTGATAACCACGGATCCATTCGAACGGCTTGCCGTCCGTCTCGATGTAGGGGTTCTCGTCGTCCTTGACCCAGTATTGCTTGGTCATGGCATTCATGAATGACTTCTTCTGGTGCTGGTAGTGCCGCGCCAGGTCTTCCTCGGGCACCATGCCGGCATGGGGCACTTCCCACGGCAGCAAGCCATCGGTGTAGCTCTCTCCATGCACCAGCTTGCGGCCGCGCTCGACCACCAGCACCTTGAGGCCGCGCTCGCACAATTCCTTGGCGACCATGCCGCCGCTCATGCCGGAGCCGACTACGATTGCATCGAACATTGTCATTGTCTTGCGCCTCTCCGCTTAAAACATGCCCAACCCGCCGGTATTGCGGGTCTCGGGGGTTACCTTGACCGAAGGCGTCCAGCCGCCGGGCGAATGTTCGTATGTCAGCACGCTGGTCAGCGCCTCTTCGGAGACGAAGAACAGCAGGATGAGCAGTTCCCTGAGTTTGGCATAGCCGGGATCGGCCACCGAAGGCCCGGCCATCATCGCCGCCATGCCAGTCAG
Source organism: Novosphingobium sp. (assembly GCA_050248535.1). Lineage (GTDB taxonomy): Bacteria > Pseudomonadota > Alphaproteobacteria > Sphingomonadales > Sphingomonadaceae > Novosphingobium. The sequence continues at coordinate 54,105 of JBFWSE010000008.1, read as the reverse complement.
CTTGCGCGTGTCGGGCACGCTCTTGAGCCCTGCGGCGTCGTGGGCGGTGAGCAGTGCGTTGCGCTTATCAGGCGTCAGCGCGGCGAAAGGCTTCTTTTCCTGCGCCATGGCGAGGGCATCGATGCGCGACAGCGCGCCCACCAGTTCGACCTGCCGCGAAGGCGAGGCCCAGCCCAGCAGCAAGGCGTCGAACTTGGCCGGAACCTTGGCGTCGAGCGCACCGGGCGTATCGGTCTTGGGGATCATGGTATCGGCCACTGCGGTCAGCAGGGCCATGCGCGCGGGCTTCAGAAACCGCCGGGCACGACGCGCGGGTGAGGCCAGCGCCTCGGCTGGCAAGGCAGCCGCGCCCAGCAGCAACGCCATACGCTCCAGCAGGGAGCGCCGGTCCATATCCAGCATTTCGTTCATGCGATCACTCCTTGTCGCAGGGCCAGGCCGAACCTGCCCTGAATTCCTTCACGCCTCGTCCCAGCAAGTGCGGATGTAACGATAGCCCTCGGTATAGACCTCTTCCGGATTGGCGAAGAAATCGCGCCAGACCCGGGTTGCCGCCGCCAGCTCCGGCAGCGCGCGGCCGAAGGCCTCGATGGTCAGCCAGCCATCGTATCCCAGTTCCTTGAGCACGCCGATGGCCTCGCGGATTTTCGCATGACCCCGGCCTGGCGTGCCGCGGTCATTTTCCGAGATGTGGATGTGCGAAAGCTGGCCCGAGGCATGGATCGTGCGCAGCGCCGCAATCGGGTTCTTTTCCTCGATGTTGGCGTGGAAGGTGTCGTAGAGAATACCGATGCCGTCGCCGCCCACCCGATCGGCATAAGCCACGGCCTGGTCCATGGTGTTGAGCAGGTAGGCTTCGAAGCGGTTGAGCGGTTCAAGGCCCGCCTTGATCCCGGCCTGGCGCATCAGCGGCAGCACTTGCCGGTGAACCTCCGCACAATGTTCAAGCTCCGTTTCGGTCGGCGGATCGCCGGAAAAGACGCCAAGCGGCTGGAACCACGGACCGGCCATGACTTGCGCGCCAAGCGCCTGCCCGCAGCCGATCGCCCGCGTCAGATGCTCAAGGGCACCGGCGCGCGCCGCTGCATCGGGCGAGAGCGGCGAATGCGCTTCGTCGGGGATCAGGGCAACCATGGTACGCTCCAGCCCGAGATCGTCGAGCACGGAGGCCAGCCAGCGGTAATGCCCTTCGTCCGAGGCGTCGAACACCGGCACTTCGACTCCGTCGAACCCGGTCGCCTTGAGCGCCTTGAGGACAGGCACGTGTTCTTCGGTGACGTGCCCGGTCCACAGCAGCAGGTTCATGCCGATCTTCATGGCCGTAAGTTCCTTTTGCCGCGTTCGACCAGCCACACCGCGCCGAAAATGAAGAACAGCACTGCGGGGATGATCGCGATGGTCTGGAAGCTCTTCTCGGCGGCAAAGGCCAGCACCTGCTGCAGTTCCGGGCTGCCCGGCTGGAGCGCGGCAAAGGCCTGTTCACCGCCGGCCTTCGCCAGCTTGGCCTGATCATAGACCTTGCCCAGTTCGGGCAGGACGAAATAGATCGCCAGCGCCCCGGCAAAGCCGATCAGGCCGATCCCCCACGGCCCCGAACGCGGATAGCGGCGCGAAACCGCGGCCAGCATGGTCGGCCACATGAAGCAGACGCCAAAGGCCCAGACGGTCGCCGCGACCAACGCGGTTGCCGGCGAATTGGCGACACTGAGCAGGTAGAGCCCCAGCGCCGCGGGCACTGTGCACATCAAGAGCAGCCCCATGTCGGAAAAGCGATGATCCAGCGCGCCCGCGAAATGCCGCATGACGAACATGATCGCCGAGACATAGACCAGCACCAGGATGCCCGGCATGCCCACTGTCTGCGACAGCGTCACGTCCACCCATGCGCCCGGCGCCAGCTCGCTCGAGGCGGTGAGGAACATGATGGCGAAGAAAACCCAGAAGCCCGGGCGCTTGAACGGTTCGGACATCATCTCGCCGAATGTCACGCCTTGCACCGCGCTTTCGGTCGGCGGGAAAGTGTGGCGCGAGGCCCACAGGGCGAGCACCACGCCGGGCACGATGCACAGGCCGACCAGGGGCTGCCAGGGCAGTTCCATCTGCGTGAACAGCGCGCTCAGCAAGCCGCCCACGATCAGCCCCGCCGGCCACCAGGCATGCAGGGCATTGAGCTTGCCGGTCTTGTCGTCTGAATAGATGGTGGCGATCACCGGATTGATCGAGCTTTCGGTCGCCCCCCAGCCGAAGCCCCAGATCACCATGGCGAGGTTGAGCAGCAGGTAGGTCGAGCTGCCCCCGCTCGCCGCCGCGCCCAGCACCAGCGCCGGGCCGATGATGAAACAGGCGGCTGCGAACAGCACCACCCGCTTGGGCCCGAAGCGATCAAGCATAGGGCTGATCGCCAGCAGACTGAGGGCAAAACCAAGGAAGCTGTTGCCCAGTACCGTGCCGATCATCTCGCCCGAATGCTGCGCGTCAATCGGATCGAGCAGCGAGGACTTCAGGGCCCCCGCCGCGCCCGCGCGCACGGCATTGGCCATGGCGGCGATGAACAGCGCCAGGACGCAGATCCAGTAGATCGCGCGGTTGTTATATTGTTTCGCGTCCACTCCTGACCTCCCTAAAAATAGGGACAGTCCCCTTTTTCAAAAAAGGGGACTGTCCCTATTTTTGCAACCCCAATACCTTGTGCACCAGTTCCATGTCGGCTCCGCTCCCCGCGAAGTCGTCGAAGGCCTTGTCGGCCTTGCGGATCATGTGCCGGGCGATGAACGGCGCGCCTTCGGCTGCGCCCTGCTCGGGGTGCTTGTAGGCGCATTCCCATTCGAGCACCGCCCAACCCTCGTAACCGTAATGCGTCAGCCTGGTGAAAATCCCGCCGAAGTCGATCTGCCCGTCGCCCAGCGAACGGAACCGGCCCGGCCGCTCGGCCCAGCCCGAGTAGGAGCCATAGACCCCGGCCTTGCCGTTGGGGCGGAATTCGGCATCCTTCACATGGAAGGCCTTGATCCGCTCGTGGTAGAAATCGATGAACTGGAGATAGTCGAGCTGCTGCAGCACGAAGTGGCTGGGATCGTAGAGGATGTTGGCGCGCGGGTGATTGCTGACCGCCTCCAGGAAGCGCTCGAACGTCACCCCGTCGTGCAAGTCCTCGCCCGGATGCAATTCGTAGCAGGCATCGACGCCATTCTCGTCGAATGTGTCGAGGATCGGCTTCCAGCGGCGGGCCAGTTCGGCAAAGCCTTCCTCCACCAGCCCCGCCGGGCGTTGCGGCCAGGGATAGACCGTGTGCCACATCAGCGCGCCGGAAAAAGTCGCGTGGCTGGTGCAGCCGAAGCGCTGGCTGGCTTTCGCAGCAAGCTTCATCTGGTCCACCGCCCATTCGGTGCGGGCAGGGACGTTGTTGTGGTATTGCGGCGGGGCGAAGCCGTCGAACAGGGTATCGTAGGCCGGGTGCGAGGCGACCAGCTGGCCTTGCAGGTGCGTCGAAAGTTCGGTCACTTCGACGCCGTTGGCGGCGCAGATGCCCTTGACCTCGTCGACATAAGTCTGGCTTTCGGCCGCCTTTTCCAGGTCGAACAGCCGCCCGTCCCAGGTGGGGATCTGCACGCCCTTGTAGCCCAGCCCGCCCATGTATTTCGTGATGGAATCGAGCGAATTGAACGGCGCTTCGTCACCGGCGAACTGCGCGAGGAAGATTGCGGGGCCTTTCATCGTCATACCTCTCAGAGATCGATCCAAACCGCGCCCTTGGCGGAACTCTCCAGCGCCGCATCGAGGAACCGCATGCCGAGCAGGGTGTCCTCCATGGTGGCGAAACCGGGCTCGTCACCGGTCGCGGGAAGCCCGCGCAGGTGTTCGCCGAAAGCGCGGTAGATGTTGGCGAAGGCTTCCAGATAGCCTTCGGGATGCCCGCCGGGCGTGCGCTGCAGGGCAAGGATATCGCCCGCGAGATAGGCGCGGTTGGCGCCGGCGTGCCAGATTTCGGTCGGCTTGTCGCGATAGCCGATGCGCATGGTGTTGGGCTCTTCCTGCCGCCAGTGCAGCCCGGCCTCGTCGCAATAGACGTCGATGGCCAAGTCATTGATGTCGCCGACCAGCACCTGGCTCGCCGTCAGCGTGCCTTTGCCGCCGCCCGACATACGAAACAGCGCCGCGCCGTCGTCGTCGATGGCGCGGCCCGGCAGCATGGTCAGTTCGGCGCAGATCGAGGTGATCCGATCGCCGGTGATGAATTCGGCAAGATTGGCGGCATGGGTGCCGATGTCGCCGAAGGCCCCCGCCGCGCCCGAGCGCCTGGGATCGACGCGCCATTCGGCCTGCTTGTTGTCGACCAGATCCTCGGGCCGGCTCAGCCAGTCCTGAGTATATTTGACCGAGACCCTGCGGACCTTGCCGAACTGGCCTGAAGCGACCAGCTTCCGCGCCTGCTTGACCAGCGGATAGCCGGTGTAGGTGTGAGTCACCGCGATCTTGCGGCCGGTGCGCGCCGCCGCATCGGCAATCGCCTGGGCATTGGCCATGGAGTCCGCGAGCGGCTTGTCGATAATGACGTCGAAGCCCGCTTCCATCGCGGCGATTGCGGGCGGAGCATGCATGTGGTTGGGCGTGACGATCGAAACCGCCTCGATACGTTGCTCGGCGGGCAGGACTGCTTCGCGCTCCAGCATTTCGGCCCAGGAGCCATAATTGCGATCTTCGGGCAGACCCACTTCCGCCCCCGAGGCCCGGGCCCTTTCGGGTGTTGACGACAGTGCACCCGCCGCCAGTTCCCAGTTGCCGGCAATCCGCGCGGCCGTGCGGTGAACGCCGCCGATGAAAGCGCCCTGGCCGCCGCCGATCATGCCGTAGCGAATTGGCCTCATCGCTTCAGCTCCGGTTGAATTCCCGGAAGGGTTGGGGGCGGGCAGTAATCGGTGCCGCCTGACTGCGTATCCTGCTTCAACGCCCAGCCCAGCGCATTGGCCAGCAGGACCTTGGTCTCCGGTTCGGCGAAAGCCTCTGCGCGGTGTCCGAAGGCGGTGTAGAACACGCGGCCCTTGCCGATGCAGTGCGCCCAGGCTACCGGGTGATCGCCCATGCGCAGGTCCTTGCCGAACATGCCTTCGGGATTGTAGCTCTTCTCGTCGACAGTCGCGAGGATCGTAAAGCCTTTGGCGCGCGGCGACTTTTCGAAGCTGTACCATTCTTCGGTGCGCTTCCAGCTGGCGGGAAGGTCCTTCACGGCCGGGTGCGTCCTGTTTTCGACATTCACCAAGGCGTCCTGGAATTGGGGAGCCATGGTGTGCTGGGTAAAGCGCGCGCCAATCAGTTCGTCCTGATACCACTGCCAGCCCGCGTGCGAGGAATCCCCAGCCGCATGCAGGCCCACATAGCCGCCGCCATTCTCAAGCCATGCCTTCAGCGCAGCCTGCTGATCGGGCGAGAACATGTCACCGCTGGCATTGTCGAACACAACCACATCGAAGCGAGACAGGATAGCCGGCGACATAACCGCGCCGTTCTCGGTCTGGAAATGGCCCCAGCCCCTGGCATTGGCGAGTTCGGCGAAGAACTTGTTGCCGGCGGGGATGGCTTCTTCATGGCGAAAGCCGTTGGTCTTGGAAAAGATCAGCACGGCCGGCCGCCTGATTTCGGCGGGAAGTTGCGGCGGCACGGTCTCATGCGTGTGGTAGCCGCCCAGCATGGTGCGCTGGATGGTGTCCCAGTAACGGATCGTCTGGACCGCGAAGAGCGCGACCACGGCCAGCAGGATCCACATCAAGATCTTCAGGATGCGCTTCATCGCCTCTCCCCACAGTTACCGTTCAACTCTGTAAGAATCGGTCCAAGCGGTAACGCTACCATACCCGCTTAACCAAAGTGTGGCCCGGAGGCAAGCGTTGCCGTTTCCTGCCGTCGCCCAATCAGGCGCGCAGGGTTCGGGTTCTGGGAGGTGTCCTCAGGCCGGCTTCGGCGGCGGACCATCCGAACTGCGCAGGACCAGTGCGAAAGGCATTTTCACCAGTTGCGCGGGCGCCGGTTCGCCGCGCCTGCGTTTTCGGATCGCCTCGACAAGCATCACCAGAGCTTGCGCAGCCATCTTGCCCACCGGCTGACTGACCGTCGTCAATTCGGGCCAGACCGACTGTGCCACGAGTGTATCGTCATAGCCGCAAACGGACAGATCGCCCGGAACCTCCAGCCCCTGGCGGTGGGCGACCGAGATGACGGCGGCCGCCATATCGTCGTTAGCGGCGAAGATAGCAGTCGGCCGTTGTGGCAGGGCAAGCAGCGCTTCGGTTGCAACCAAGCCCGACCGATAGGAAAAATCGCCAATCATCATATAGGCGGGATCCAGCTGTAAGCCGGCCTCCTGCAAGGCTCGCTTGTAGCCGGCCTCGCGCAACTGGCAGACGGAAAGCTGCTGCGGCCCGGAAATATACCCGATTCTCTTGTGCCCGCTGGCAATCAGGTGACTGGTAATCGTATAGGCGGCCGCCTCATCGTCGATGCCGACTGCCTGACCCACACTCGATGTTTGGGTTGCTGCGATCCGCCCGATTTCAAGGCCTGCTTCGTGGAGCGTACGCAACATGTCGCGATCGTCGCAGAGCAGCCCCGGGAGCAGAACGCCTTCCACCCTGTGCCGGGTCAGTCTCTTTGCGAGCGTCTCGATAGGCTCGTCGCCGGAAAATGGCTCGATTTCGAGAATTACGTCGCTCAATCGCGATTGGGCAAGGCAACCCATGAGAAGTTCGCTCATGAAAGCAGCGCTGGGGTTGTTGAACAAGAGCGTGATTCTGCACTGGCCCCTGCCGGCAAGGCTGCGCGCTGCGGGATTGGGCACGTAGCCCAGTTCGGCAATCGCCTTTTTCACCCTTTCGCGCGTTTCGGGCAGGACCTGCGCCTGGTTGTTGACCACGCGCGAGACCGTCATCAGCGACACGCCGGCCAGCCTGGCTACGTCAGCCACAGTCGGCCCGTTTCCTCCCCTGCGCGATTTTCGGATATTCATGGTGCGTGCCTATGGCCCCGATAGCCTTATGGCAAGCCACGCAAACGGGCTTGCACATATGCCCTTGGTAGCGTTACCGTGTATTTCAGGAAGTGGGATAGTTCCTGATGTATCTGGGTATCGACATCGGCACGTCCGGCGTAAAGGCCGCGGCTGTCTCGGAATATGGAAACGTGCAGGCGCAGCACAGCGCGCCGCTTGGCGTGTCGCACCCGCATGCGCTATGGTCTGAACAGGACCCTGCCGACTGGTGGAAGGCTACGCAGGCTGCCGTTCTGGGCATTCCCGCCGAAATCCGGTCTCGAATTCAGGCCGTCGGTCTTGCCGGGCAGATGCACGGCGCCTGCCTTCTGGGCCAGGACGACAAGGTGCTGCGGCCCGCCATCCTGTGGAACGACGGCCGCAGTTTTGCCGAGTGCGGCGAACTCCAAGCCGCCGAACCGATGTCGCGCCAAATCACCGGCAATCTCGCCATGCCCGGCTTCACTGCGCCAAAACTGGCCTGGGTCAAGCATCATGAGCCCGAGATTTTCGCACAAGTCCGCAAGGTGCTGCTGCCCAAGGACTATGTCAGGCTGTGCATGACCGGCGACCATGCCTCCGACATGTCCGATAGCGCCGGCACGCTGTGGCTAGATGTCGGCAAGCGCGATTGGAGCGAGGCCATGCTGGCCGCCACCGGCCTGTCGCGCGATCACATGCCGCGCCTGTTCGAAGGCAATCAGCCGACAGGCATCCTGCGCACCGACATAGCCGCTGCCTGGGGGATGGAGCGTGTACCCGTCGCGGCGGGCGCCGGCGACAATGCCGCGGGAGCGGCCGGAGTAGGCGTCATTACCGACGGCGATGCCTTCCTGTCGCTGGGCACGTCGGGTGTGGTCTTCGTCGCCACGCGGCAATTTCGCCCCAACCCGTCCCGCGCGGTTCATGCCTTTTGCCATTGCCTGCCCGGCATGTGGCACCAGATGAGCGTTCACCTCTCTGCCGCCAGCTGCATCGATTGGGCGGCGCGGATTGCCGGTGTCGACGTGCCGGGCTTCTTCGCGCTGGCCGAAGAGACTGGCCCTGCTGCCGGGCCCGAACTGTTCCTCCCCTATCTGTCGGGCGAGCGCACGCCGCACAACGATCCGCACGTGCGCGGGGCGTTTCTGGGCCTGGGCAACGAAAGCGATGCCGGAAGGATTGCCGCCGCAGTGCTTGAAGGCGTCGCATTCGCTCATGCCGATGGTCTGGCTGCACTGCGCGAAGCAGGCACGCAGGTTGAGGCGCTGACAGTGATCGGCGGCGGATCACGCTCACTCCACTGGGGCCGTATCATTGCATCGGCGCTCGATGTCAGGCTCGATTATGTCGAAGGCGGCGATGTCGGCCCGGCGCTCGGCGCGGCCAGGCTGGCGCAAATGGCCGCGACTGGCGCCAGCGCCGCTGAAGTCTGTACCCGGCCGAAGGTGAGCGAAACGATCGAACCCGATCCCCTGCTTGCCGAGCGCCTCGCCCCCAAACTCGAAAAATTCCGCCGCGCCTATGCGGCAATCCGCGATCTCTAGCCAAGGAACTGCCATGTCCGCCGATTATTTCGCCCCGTTCGACAAGGTCCGCTACGAAGGGCCGGACAGCGAGAGTGATCTCGCCTATCGCTGGTACGACAAGGACCGCATGGTCCTGGGCAAACGCATGGAAGACTACCTGCGCTTCGCCGTCTGCATGTGGCACACCTTCTGCTGGCCGGGCAGCGATGTGTTCGGTGCGGGCACGTTCAACCGGCCCTGGCATGCTGGCCCCAACGATAGCCAGCGTGCCGCCGAAAAGCGCGAGGCGGCCCTCGCTTTCGTCGAGAAGCTCGACGTGCCGTTCTACTGCTTCCACGACGTCGACGTCATGGCCGATGCCGAAGACGTCACCGCCTTCCGCTCGAGCTTTGCCGAAGCCGTCGATCACCTCGAGGAACTTCAGGCGCAACACGGGCGCCGGCTCCTGTGGGGCACCGCCAACCTGTTCAGCCATCCGCGCTACATGGCCGGAGCGGCGACCAACCCCGATCCCGAGGTCTATGCCTGGGCCGCCATGCAGGTGCGCGATTGCCTGGAAGCCACGCACCGCCTCGGCGGAGCAAACTACGTGCTGTGGGGCGGGCGCGAGGGCTATGACACGATTCTCAACACCGAAATCGGCGTGGAGCAGGAGAACTTCGGCCGCTTCCTTTCGCTGGTGGTCGATCACAAGCACCGCATCGGCTTTGCGGGCACGATCCTGATCGAGCCCAAGCCGCACGAACCGACCAAGCACCAGTACGATTTCGATACCCAGACCGTTTATGCCTTCCTCAAGCGCTTCGGCCTCGAAGGTGAAGTGCGGGTCAACATCGAGGCCAACCATGCGACGCTGTCGGGCCACACTTTCGAACACGAACTGGCCATGGCCCGCGCGCTGGGCATCTTTGGCTCGATCGACGCCAACCGCGGCGATCCGCAGAACGGCTGGGACACCGACCAGTTCCCCAATTCGGTCGAGGAACTGACGCTCGCCATGCTCGAAGTGATCCGCGCGGGAGGCTTCACCACGGGCGGTTTCAACTTCGACGCCAAAGTCCGCCGCCAGTCGATCGACGCGGCGGACCTGTTCCACGGCCATATCGGCGGCATCGACACCATCGCCCGCGCCCTGCTGCGCGCGGCGTCGATCATCGAGGATGGCAAGCTCGAAGCCTTCCGCGCCGAGCGCTATGCCGGCTGGCAAGGCGAGCTGGGCAAGGCAATCCATGCGCCAGGCGCCACGCTGGCATCCATCGCCGAACACGCCATCCAATCCAACCGTGCCCCCGAGGCGCAGAGCGGGCGGCAGGAATGGTGCGAGAATCTGGTAAACTGGACTCAATAACAAAATGGACGACAGCGATGGTCATCCCCTTGCAATCCGAACAAGATAGCGTTACCAATTGCGCTGGATTTCGGTCAAGATCGATCATTCCGTATCGATTTTGAATGCCAAGGGACCACCCGCTCGTCGCCGTCCAAGGCCGGGACAAGCGGATTAGGGAGGAAATATATGTCAAAATTCAATGCCCTTCGTTCGCGCGCCGCCTATGGCCTCGCCTCGTCCGTTTTCGCTCTGACTCTCGCCGCCCTGCCGGCGGTAGTGCATGCTCAGGATGTTGATTCGGAAAATGCCGATGCCGACAAGGAAATCATCGTAACCGGCACTCTGGTTCGCGGCATTGCGCCGGCGGGAACTTCTGTTGTCGGTGTTACTGCCGAGGCAGTCGAGGCGTCGGGCGCTACGACAGTGACCGAACTGTTGACCGACGTGCCCCAGTTCGGCTCCTTCAACAATATCCAGACGCTTTCGGGCGGCGGCAACTTTGTCACTACCAACCGGCCCAACCTGCGCAGCCTTCCCGGCTTCACCACTACCGGCACATCGGGGACGCTGATGATGGTCGATGGCGCGCGCGTTGTCGGCATGGGCATTGCCTCGACCACGCCTGACGCCGACTTCATTCCGCCGGCGATCATCCAGCGAGTCGATATTATCCCTGACGGCGGTTCGGCGCTTTATGGTTCGGACGCCGTGGCCGGAGTGGTCAACTTCATCACCATCAAGCGCTTCGATGGCCTTAAAGCCGATGCGCGCTATGGGTTCGGCGATGAATTCCACACTTTCGATGCCAATGTGACAGTCGGAAAGACTTGGGATCGAGGGTCGGTCTGGCTGTCTTACAACTATGCCGAGAACAGCAATATTCTCGGCAAGGATCGCAGTTATAACTTTACTCCGCAGGCTCGCGTCGATGGCGTTATCCTGCGCGATCTGGAATGTTCTTCGCCAAACTTGCGGGTCGCGGCATCGCCAGGTGGTGCGACGACACTCTACTCTGCGTTGAGCGCCTCTGCAGCCAACAGTGCAAATCAATGCGACTTGTCCGACGAAGCAGACATGTATCCCGAGCAGAAGCGGCATTCTGTTTATGCTGGCCTCAACTGGGAGTTGAGCGACCGGGTTGAGCTCGATGTACGTGCCTTCTATTATCGCAAGGAATCGACATTCGGGCTGGGGCAGTATTCCAGCTCAATCAATATCGGACCATCATTCCTCGCGGCCTTTGGCTTCGTTTCCAGTCCCTACAGCGTCAACCTGACTGGCAGCCCTGTCGAGACCAAGGCAGTCAATTTTGCGCTTGGCCCCAACTTCCTGAACTATCAGTCCGTAGTTATTGATACGTGGGGTTTTCGGCCGACGTTGACAGCCCAGCTCGGTGACAATTGGCGGCTGCGCACTACTTTTGGCTACAGCCAGAGTAAGAACGAATCGCACAATCCCCGCATTCTGCCGACTGCGCTCCTCGGCCCCCTCGTTGCGTCGGGCCAGTTCAACCCGTTTGCTCCGCTAACCGCAAACGCGGCGACACTCGCGGCGCTGACCAACTGGGAAACCTATGGTAAGGCGGATCAATCGCAGCTTAACCTCCGCGCGATCGTCGATGGCGATCTGTTCGAACTGCCCAGTGGCGCGGTCAAAGTCGCGCTTGGCGCCGAATATATTCGCGAGACCTACGACAGCCGTAAGGGCGACGTCGTTCCGGCGAACTTCGCGTCGCTGAACCGCTTTGAGCAAACCCGCAATGTTGCTTCGGTGTTCGGCGAAATCGTCGCGCCCATTTTCGGTAAGGATGGCGGACCTTCGCTCAACGTTTCGGCAGCAGGCCGTTATGATCACTACAACGATTTCGGCGGCACCTTCAATCCGAAGTTCGGTGCGACTTTCAAGGTGATCGACGGATTGAGCTTTCGCGGCGCCTGGGGCAAGAGCTTCGTCGCCCCCAGCCTTGCCGACAGCGCCGTTGCCGATCCGACCGGCCTCAACTGGATCGAAGGCGCGACGTTGAACTTCATCGCGCCGCCCAATGTGCTCGCCGCAAATGGCTTCCCCGCCGTTGGTGCGGGCCAGAAGATCATGTTCCTCCTCGGAGCCAATCCGGGGCTGCAACCGCAGAAGTCCCAGAGCTGGACGATCGGCGTCGATATCGCTCCGTCCGGAGTGCCGGGACTGAAAGTCAGCGCAACCTATTACAACCTTTCCTACAACAACATCATTTCGCTTATTCCGTTCATCGATCAGAACCTGTTCTTCTCCACTTTCGCTCGCAATGGCGCGTTCACCCTGAACCCGACGCAGGCGCAGATCGATGCGGTGGTTGGTCAGGCTGCCACGACGGTAGGCGCGCCCTGTGCGCCGCAGCCCAGCTGCGTTTATGGTATCCAGGACGTGCGCAAGCGAAACCAGCTGCGCTACAAGCAGGACGGTCTCGATTTCTCGCTCGACTATCGGACCGACACAAGCTTCGGCTCGGTCGATTTCTCGGTCGCAGGAAACTACATCTTCAATCGCAAGAACTCACCGGGTGACGGGCTGCCCTTCACTCCGGAAATCCAGTACAGCAAGCTTGGCCTGCGCACGCAGGTGGGCGCCAATATCGGAAATTTCCGCGCTCAGGCGACCTGGAACCATTCGAAGGGATTTCCGCTCTCTTCCCCACAGGGCCTAGGCGGTCAGACTTCTGTCGGCAGCTTCAACACGGTCGATCTGTTCTTCCGTTATGAGTTCGCGGGCGAAAGCATACTCAAGGACCTGGCTTTGACGTTTAACATCAACAATGCGTTCGATCAGGAACCACCAATCTACACAGGCGGCGACATCGTCCGCAACCAGCGCGGTTTCCGCAATGGCAATACGCTGGGGCGCATCTTCCAGGTCGGCGTTTCGAAGAAATTCTGAACCAACAAAGCCCATCGGGCTCGCAGACGGCCGGAGGGAAACCTCCGGCCGTTTTGCTATGCGCGGTCTCAACCCGCGACAATCACCTGAACCCCGGCCCTCTCCAGCATCGCGCGTGTCTCCCCATCGATCCCTGCATCGGTGATCAGCACATCGATCTCGTCCAACCCACAGACGATCGCCCCGGACGACGAAACGAATTTCGAGCTATCGACCAGTAACACTACTTCCTCCGCCTGGTCGATGAACCGCCGCTCGGAGGCCACCAGAATGGTATCCTGCTGCATCACCCCCTGCGGCCCCACCGCGGCAGCGCCCATGAACAGGCGCGGCGCGTGGAAGCGTGGCATCGATTGCTCGCCCGAGGGCGCCAGCACGATGTTCTGTTCGCGAAAGAGCGTGCCCGAGGGAAGCAAGATGCGGGTGTCGTTCTGCGGCAGCAAAGCATTGACCACGTGCAGCGAATTAGTCAGAACCGACAGGCCGAGGCCCGCAAGGTGCGGGCACATCTGCAAGGTTGTCGTCCCGCCGTCGAGCATGATCGCTTCGCCCGGCTGACACAGCGCCGCCGCTGCTTGGCCGATGGCGCGCTTGGCGGCGATGTTGCGGGTGATCGATTGGTAGAAGGGCATTCCCAGAAGGTGCACGCCGGAATTGTCCGGCGTAGCCTCGGGCAGCTTGGCTCCGCCATGCACCCGCACGATCCGGCCCGCGCGCTCAAGCCGGGTCAAATCGCGGCGGATCGTGGCGGGAGAGGCATCAAGGCTGGCTTCCAGTTGGCGGTAGGAGACAAAGCCAGTCTCCTCCATTGCCCGCAGGATCAGTCTTTCGCGCTGTTCGGCATGCATGGACTTATCTTCTTTCGGCTTCGAGCTGTTCGAGCGACTTGCCCTGGTTGTTTGGGGCCCAGGCATAGCCAATCAGTCCCGATGCGAACAGAAAGCCGGTAAGGATCCAGCACAGCTGGGTGAAATCCGCTTTGGCCAACGAGGGCACTGCCAGGCTCCAGATGCCCAGGCTGATGCGTACGATGGCGAATGTCACGCCTTGTGCGGTGGAGCGGATCGCGGTGGGGAACTGCTCGGCGCTCCACAGCTGGAAAAAGCTCTGCGCCCCGAACCCGCCGGCAATCCCCATGATGGCGAAATGGGCGATGACGATGCCGATATTGCTGAAGCCGAACACCGCGATCAGCGCCATTCCACCCACGTGCATCAGGGCGGATATGCCGAATAGGCTCCGCTGGTTGACCCTGTCTGAAAGCCTCATGAAAATGAAGAAGATAGAGAATATGCCGATGCCGAAATATCCGGCGGGCACCAGAGTGCCGACCCAGTCGGGCAGATGGTGCTGCTCGATCATGTATGGCGTGAAAAAGCCATTGTATCCCGCCCACAGGTTCCACAGGCCATACATCGCCGAGAGGTACAGCACGGTGGCAAGATAGCGCCCGCTCAGCAGCGCCTTCCAGTCGATGAACGGCGCGGCGCCGGTGCGCTCGGCCATGCTCTTTTCCCAGCGGCGCGATTCGCTCATCTTCGAGCGCAGCAGCGTGAGCAGCAAGGCCAGCACGAACAGGTGGACGAAGATCCACCGCGCGCCGGAAATGCCGAACGGCTTGAGGAAATAGGCCGCGACCAGCACGGCAACCGGTCCGAGATACCAAAGCATCTGCGCTACGCCTGAATGCGCGCCGCGCTTCCTGTCGGGGGCCTGCTCGGCGATCAGCGACCAACTCGCCGGAATGTCTGCGCCGACCGCCAGGCCGACCAGCACGAAACCCGCGATCAGCATCCACGGTGCCATTGCGAAGATGAGGAACAGCATGCCAAAAGCGTAAAACAGCATATCATACTGGTAGATCTTCTTGCGCCCGAACCGGTCGCACAGCATGCCCCCGATCAGCGCACCGACCCCGGCCGAGATGGCATTGGCGCTGAACGCGCCGATCAGGCCGACGAAAGTATCGGACAGGCCGAAGTCCGCGTGCCAGAAACCCAGCGCCACCGAGCCGGAAACGATACTGCCCGCATCGATATAGTTGGCGAGCCCCGCCAGGATGGTGTCGCGCCAGCTTTCTCTGGGCGCTTGCGCTTCGGTCATATTTGTTCCCTCCATCTGTCCCTGTAGCCCATGAGGGGGCCATTAAGCGGCTTAATTGTTTCGAGTTTTTGGTGCGGTTTCAGGTCCGGCAGCACTAGCCGCAGCGCACCGAACGAGACGTCGGCTTGGGCGCTGGAGGTATAGACTTTCGTATCCGGCCGCAGCGTCGCAAGTGCACGGACGAAGAGTTCGGAACGGGCGAAGCGGCCTTCGATGAGCAGGCGCTCGCAGGCGCCGATCAAATCGAGAGAGACGTCCGCCATCAGGGCTGCGTAGAGCGCGATGGCGGCGCGGCGCTCGACGGGATCCGCAGGCTCGCCCAACCAGCGCCAAGGCGCATTGGGGAAAGGTCCGCAGCCGGGAACCTGACTGGGCAGCAGCATGGTGCCCGAAGCCAGCACTTCGGAGAAGCCATGGGTGCCCGGCCGGTCAATCCGCGCGCCAAGCAATTCCAATTCGCGTCCGCCCATGTAGCGCGCCGAGGGTACCGGCCGGCTTTCCGTATCGACATTGACCAGGCAGTCACGATCTTCGGGCAGGACGGCCGGATCGACTGCCCGCCCGGGGCTGCGCATGGCGACGAACCAGGTGCCGGTGGACAGCACAGTCGTTTCCTGCCCGGCCAATTCGGGACAACCCCGCGCGGCGAGCAAGGCAGCATTTGAATCGTGCAGGCCGGTGTAGACACGGACACTCGGAGAGAGACCCGTATGCCGGACAAGATCGGGCTTTAGGGCGCCGAGCCAGTCGCCGGCGCGGGCCAGCGGCGCGAATTGCCCAGCCCAGCCACGCGACTTGGCCATTGGCGAATAGTCTGCGCGGGACGGGTCCCAGAGATCGCTGTGGCAGCCCAGGCTGGTGACTTCGCTGGCCGCCACACCGCTCAGCCACCAGGCCCAATACTGCGCATAGGGCATCAACAAACTACCCTGCAGCGCACCGCTCGCTTCCAGCATGTGCAACTGGGCGCCCATATTGAGCCCGCCGGGCAGTGCGGGCGATCCGGACAAAGCGAACGGGTCGCGGGTGGCGCGATAGGCTGCCAGGCTTTCCGGCGGCAGATTCCACTCGTAATCGGGTGGATCGAAAGCGAGCGTATTGTCGCGAATGCCGGCGAGCGCCGCGCCATGTGCGACCGGGACGATCGCTTCGACCGGGTGATCAGAATAGCGGGCAAGAGCCTGCATCATCCACGCGGATGTACCTGCGCTATCGAGCGGCTCATAAGGCCGCGCGGGTAGCGACCGGTTCGCGCGGGTCTGCTTGTCGAGGCACTGCCCGTCGCGCGACCAAAGCGAGAGCTTGCTTATGGTCTTGCCGATATCGATGACGATGGCGAAGCCCAGATTCAGTGTGCAAATCCCGGGTTGATCAATATTGATCGTTTGTTAGCGTAGGCGATTGAATCGGGAAAGGGGAAATGTTAGGTGTCCGGCATGAACGCGCCAGCAAATCTCGTTTCAGCCGCGATGGCATTTGCCATTCCGGCCAGCCGATGGGACGATATCCATGCCGCCTCTCTCTCGCCCGCGGACTTGCTGCTCTACCGCTCGAACCTGCTGGGCAGCGACCTGACCGTTACCAATTTCGGTGGCGGCAACACATCGGCGAAACTCATGGAGACCGACCCGCTTACCGGCGAGGAAGTCGAAGTGCTGTGGGTAAAGGGTTCCGGCGGCGATATCGGCTCGATGACGCTCGATGGTTTTGCCACGCTCTATCAGGACAGGTTGCTTGGCCTCGAAAAGCAATACGGCGGGCCCGACGACGACGACAGAATGGTCGGCTTCCTGCCGCATTGCACGTTCAATCTCAACCCCCGCGCGGCGAGTATCGATACCCCGCTGCATGCGCTTTTGCCCTTCGCCCACATCGACCATGTCCATCCCGATGCGATCATCGCACTGGCGGCTTCATCGGGCGGCGAGGCGGCGACGCGCGATATCTGGGGCGGGAGGATCGGCTGGCTCGGCTGGAAGCGGCCGGGCTATACGCTGGGCGTGCAATTGCGTGACTATGTCGCGGCCAACCCCGGGCTCGAGGGAGTCATGCTTGCCGGTCACGGCATCATCTGCTGGGCGGACAGCGCCAGGGCCTGTTACGAGCACACCATCGGCCTGATCGCCGATGCCGCCGCCTACCTCAACGGCAAGCTTGCCGGCGGCCCGGCCTTTGGCGGGCAGGTCGTCGCGCCGGCTACGGACAGGGCCGGCAGGGCCGCGGCGCTGATGCCACGGCTGCGCGGGCTGATGACCGGGGCGCGGCGCAAGGTCGGGCACTTTTCCGACGATGCCGAGACGCTCGAATTCGTCGGCTCGGCCGAGTTCGAAAGGCTGGCCGCACTAGGCACAAGCTGCCCCGACCATTTCCTGCGCACCAAGATCGCGCCCCTGACGCTCGATCCCGCGCGGCTTGATGACGACAGCTATCTGGCCGAAATGCTTTCGGCCTATCGGGCGATGTATGCGGCCTATTACGAGTGCTGCAAACGGCCGGACAGCCCGGCCATGCGCGACGCCAATCCGGTCGTGGTGCTGGTGCCAGGCTTGGGGCGCATGACTTTTGCAACAGACAAGACAACCGCGCGGCTTGCCGGCGAATTCTATGGCAATGCGATCAACGTGATGCGCGGCGCCGAGGCGATCGGCTCCTATATCGCGCTCGACGAACAGGAAGCTTTCGGCATCGAATACTGGCTGCTCGAGGAAGCCAAGCTCCAGCGCATGCCAGCACCCAGGCCGATGGTCGGGCGCATTGCCCTTGTCAGCGGCGGCGCAGGCGGCATCGGCGCGGCAACCGCTGCGCGGCTGCTGCGCGAAGGCGCCTGTGTCATGATGGCGGACCGCGACGAGGTCGCCGTCAGCGAGGTCCGGGATGGTTTCGCCAAACAGTTCGGTAAGGATGTGGTCCGGGCCGTAACCTGCGACGTCACCGACGAAGCGCAGGTCGAAGCGGCTTTCGCCGCCTGCGCGCGCGAGTTCGGCGGGCTCGACATTCTGGTCGCCAATGCCGGCATCGCCTCTTCCGCCCCGATTGAACAAACCACGCTCGCCCTGTGGAACCGCAATTACGACGTGCTGGCGCAAGGCTATTTCCTCACCAGCAAGCACGCCTGGCCGCTGCTGAAGGCGATGAAAGACCAGGGCGGAGCATCGGTCGTCTTCATCGGCTCGAAGAACGCGGTCGCGGCAGCGGCGGGAGCATCCGCCTATGCCTCGGCGAAAGCGGCGGCGAACCACCTCGCCCGCTGCCTGGCGCTCGAAGGCGCGCCGGATGGTATCCGGGTCAACGTGGTCAATCCCGATGCCGTCATCAAGGGTTCGCGCATCTGGGACGGCGACTGGCGCAAGGAGCGCGCCGCTTCGAACAAGATCGATCCGGGCGAGGAGCTGGAAGAGCATTACCGCAACCGTTCGATGCTGAAGCGCGAAGTGTTGCCCGAAGACGTGGCCGAAGCCGCCTATTGGCTGGCCAGCGACATGGCGGCTAAGTCGACCGGCAACATGATCAATGTCGATGCCGGCAATGCACAGGCGTTCACGCGATGACTACTCTGCCGCTCTCCATAGAACTGATCGCCGAAGCCAATTCCCGTGACATCGAGGCGCTCGAGGACGACTACTCCGCGTTGGGCCGAAAGCTGTCGCGCACTGGCATCGATATCGATGCGATCAAGAGCCGGGTGGCGCATTTCTCGGTCGCCGTGCCCAGCTGGGGCGCGGGGCGGGGCGGCACGCGGTTTGCCAAGTTCCCGATTGCCGGCGAGCCGACCAATATTCACGAGAAGCTGGAAGACTGCGCCGTCATCAATCAGCTGTGCCGGGTGACGCCGCGCGTCTCCCCGCATTTCCCCTGGGACAAGGTCGATGATTACGCGGGGCTGCGTGAGGAGGCGGAGGGGCTTGGTCTCGGCTTCGATGCCGTGAACAGCAACACCTTTCAGGATCAGCGCGACCAGGCGCAGACCTATGCCACCGGGTCGCTCTCTTCGACGGTGGAAGCAACCCGCCAGCAGGCCATCGAGCACAATATTGAATGCATCGAAATCGGCCGTCAGCTGGGCAGCCACGACATTACCGTCTGGGTCGGCGACGGCACCAATTTCCCCGGCCAGCAGGATATGGCCCGCAGCCTCGACCGCTATCTGGAGGCCGCCGCGCAGGTCTATGCCGCGCTGCCCGACGGCTGGCGGATACTCCTGGAACACAAGCTGTTCGAACCGGCGTTCTATTCGACGGTGATCTCAGACTGGGGCAGCTCGATCCTCGCCGCGCAGGAACTGGGCCCCAAGGCCAAGTGCCTGGTCGATCTCGGCCACCACGCGCCCAATACCAATATCGAGCAGATCGTCGCCCGGCTGCACCGCTTCGGCAAATTGGGCGGCTTCCATTTCAACGACAGCAAATATGGCGACGACGATCTCGATTCGGGCTCGATCAACCCACACCAGCTGTTCCTGGTGTTCAACGAGCTGGTCGAGGCTGAACTCAACCCGCGGGACGGGTTCGACCCTGCTTACATGATCGACCAGTCGCACAACGTCACCGATCCGATCGAATCCATGCTGTCCTCGGCAGAGGCCATCACCCAGTGTTTAGCCAAGGCTCTGCTGGTCGACCGCGAGTCCCTGCACGAAGCGCAGGCGGACAATGATACGATGATGGCGTTCCAGGCGCTGCGGCGGCCCTACAACACTGATGTCGGCCCCATTGTCGCCATGGCGCGGTATGAGGCGGGCGGGGCAATTGACGTGCTTGCAGCCTACCGCGCCAGCAAGTGGCGCGAAAGAAAGGCGCAGGAGCGCAAACAGGTTGGGCTCGGCGCCGGGATCGTCTGAGCGAACAGGGAGAGGTAGGATGAAAGCACTGATTCGAACCGCACTCGCCGCGGCCGCGTTCCTCGCCGCACCGGCGCTGGCCGAAAATCCGCCAACCGCCCAAAACGCGCCCGCCATGCCGCCGGGGATGGGCTTCCAGCGGATCGACCCGGTGATCGATCCCGCCGCGATCCCGCTTTACCCAGGCATGAAACCCGGCAAGCTTGCCGAACGCTGGAACATGATGTTCGGCGCGCAGCGGGTGGTGCGCAACGTCACCGTGCCGACGCTGACCCCGGTGCTGCCCAACCCTGCGCTGGCGACCGGCGCTGCGGTGATCGTGATACCCGGCGGCGGGTTCAAATTCGTCTCGATGGACAACGAAGGCTGGCCGGTGGCGCGCTGGCTGGCGGACCGGGGGATCGCCGCCTTCATCCTCAAGTACCGCACCAACGAGACCCCGGACGCCGAGGCCGATTTGGCTGCGGCGTTCCGCGCGATGATAACCAGCGCGGCCAGCGCCAAGCCGGGCGAGATCGCGAAAATCGAGGAACCGCGCGCCACCGAAGATGCGCTCGCCGCGCTGGCCATGGTCCGCCGCCGCGCGGGCGAATGGAAGGTCGATCCCGCCCGTCTCGGCATTATCGGCTTCTCGGCCGGGGCGATGACCGCGCTCAACGCCGCCCGCGCCGCCGATCCCGCCGCGCGGCCCGCCTACTTCGGCTACATCTATGGCCCGATGGCGCGCATCGAGGTTACGCCCGATGCGCCGCCGATGTTCGCCGCACTCGCGATCGACGATCCGCTGTTCGGCAAGCACGGCTTCGGCATTGTCGATGCCTGGCGCGAAGCGAAGCGGCCGGTCGAGCTGCATGTCTACCAGAAGGGCAGCCACGGCTTCGGCCTAGGCATGAAGGGCACGACCACCACCGCGATGATCGAGCAGTACCGGCTATGGCTGGAAAGCAACGGTTGGCTGAAGGGGAAGTGAGGCAATGAACCGCAATCCGAATCGACGCGCCGTCCTCAAAGGCGCGGTGACCCTGGGCGCCGCCTTGCCGTTGCTGTCGCCCGCGCAACTACTCGCCGCCGATGCGCCCTATCAATTGCCGCTTGAGCTGGTCCACCCCGAACTGCGCGGTATGGTGCGGCAGATCGAAGGCTTCACCAAGGGCCGACCCGGCATGACCAGGGAAACGCTGGCGCAAGTGCGCAAGCCGATGGGGCCAAATCCGTTTTCGCAGCCCCCGCTTGACGATGTGCCCTATGAAAAGCGCATGGTCCCGGGCGTTTCAGGCCAGCCCGATGTCGCGGTCTATGTAGTCAATGCCCGGTCGGGGACCAGTCGCCCGGCGATCCTGCATACCCACGGCGGCGGTTATATCACTGGCAGCGCGCTGAACTCGGTGCGCGATCTGCAGGGCATCTGCAGGGATCTGGATTGCGTCGCGGTCTCGGTCGATTACCGGCTCGCGCCCGAAACCACTTATGCCGGCTCGATCGAGGACAATTACGCCGGGCTCAAATGGCTGCACGCCCATGCCGCCGAGATCGGCGCGGACCCCGCCAAGATCGCGGTCATGGGCGAAAGCGCGGGCGGCGGGCATGCGGCCTTGCTGGCAATTGCCGCGCGCGACCGGGACGAAGTGCCGCTGGCATTCCAGTGCCTGATCTATCCGATGCTCGACGATCGCACTGGGTCGAGCGTGCGCAAACCGCCCTATATGGGCGCGCTGATCTGGACGCCCGAGAGCAACCGTTTCGGCTGGGAGAGCTTTCTCGGCCAGAAGCCGGGAGGGCGCTCGGCGCCGAGGGGCGCGGTGCCGGCGCGGGTGGCGGATCTCAAGGGCCTGCCGCCGGCCTTCATCGGCGTCGGTTCGCTCGATCTGTTCTACGACGAGGATGTCGACTATGCCCAGCGACTGACGGCGGCGGGCGTATTGACCGAACTGATCGCCGTCCAGGGCGGCTTCCATGGCTTCGATGGCATGGCGCTGATGATGAAAACGCCGCTGGGCACCTGGTTCCGCAATACCAAGCTCAATGCGCTCAGACGCGGGTTCGGCATGGCGGCGGTGTGATCGGGCAAGGGAGAGGATCGGGTGAAAATGCGGACAAGCAACGGGGCGCGAGCCATGATTTCGGTGGCCCTGCTGGCCATGATCGCGGCATCCGCCGCCTATTCCGGCAGTGCCCCGGTCAAGGCGCAAGTGCCATCCGATGACCGCTGTGCCGCGCTGGCCGGCCTGATGCTCGACAATGTCGAGATCACCCGTGCCGAGCTGCAACCGGCCAACCAGCCCGTGCCAGGCGCTTTCCTCCCCGATTTCACCGGCCTCGGCAAAGGCCCGCCGGTTTCCGGCCTGCCAGCTTTCTGCCGTGTCGCCGGGACCATCCGCCCCGAAGCGCGCTCGGACATCCGCTTCGAGGTCTGGCTGCCGCGCGAGGCCTGGAACGGGCGGTTCGCCGGCGTCGGCGTCGGGGGATTTGCAGGCTCGATCAGCTATTACGAAATGGCGGCAGCGCTGAAGGCTGGACAGGCAACCGCGGCGACCGATACCGGCCACCAGGCCAATGGCATGGACAGCACCTGGGCCAGGGGCAACCCCGCCGCCATCCGCGACTACGGCTGGCGCGCGATCCACCTGACGGCAGTAAACGCCAAGCGAATTGTCGCGGACTATTATGGCAGGCCTGCGGACAAGAGCATTTTCAATGGTTGCTCGGGTGGCGGGCGGCAGGCGCTGATCGAGGCCTCGCGCTTCCCCGAGGACTATGACGGCATCATCGCCGGCGCCCCGGCATCGCGCTTCACTCAGTTGCTCATGTCGATGACCTGGACCCAGCAGGTGCAGCTGCCCGAAGGGGCCGCGCTGAAGCCCGAACAGGCTGGCTTCATCGGCAGCGAGGTGCGCGCGCAGTGCGACGCGCTGGATGGGCAGACGGACGGCAGCATTGCCGATCCGCGCCAGTGCCGTTTCGATGTTTCGAAGCTGGCCTGCGGAACCTCGTCGTCGCCGCAATGCCTTTCGCCGGCGCAAGTGGCGGCGGTGAGCAAGATGATGGACGGACCGCGCAATTCCCGGGGCCGGCAGCTGGCCTTTCCCTATTCGATGACGGCTTCGATCAAGGGCTATCCCGCAGCGCAACTCGGCTGGGAAGGCTGGATCATGCGCGGCGGCAAGGACACGCCGGCCAACAGCCTGTTCCCTACCGGTATGCTGCGCGATTTCGTTGCCGAGCCGTTCACCGACATGGCAAGCTTCAACTGGGACCACGATCCCGCCCGGCTCCATGCGGAAACCGCCGCCGATCTCGATGCCGGACCCGACATGCGCCGTTTCTTCGCGCGCGGCGGCAAGCTGATCATGTGGCATGGCTGGGCCGATGCGGCGATCCCGGCGGAAATGTCGCTGGGCTTCTATAATGACATGCTGCGCGCTTCCGGCCCACGGGCCCGGCAGAACTCGCGGCTGTTCCTCATCCCCGAAATGCAGCACTGCGCCGGGGGTACGGGTGCCTCCACTTTTGGCCATACCGGCGCCCCGGCGCAGGGCGAGAACCCCGAACGCCATCTGGGCATGGCCATGCAGCAATGGGTCGAAAAGGGCCGGGCACCCGAAAGCGTGATCGGTTCCAAGGGCTTCGATCTGTTTTCCGCCGCCTCCGAGACCAAGCCCCAGCGCCTGCATTGCGCATGGCCGAAACAACCTGTGCTGACACCCGGCGCCGATCCGGACAAGGCCGCCAGCTATTCCTGCAAGCTGCCCCTGCGCCGCTGATTTTTGGGAGTATGACAATGACCTGCAAGACCTGGCTCTTCGCCTTTGCTGCCCCGCTGGCGCTCGCCGCACCCGCGCTCGCGCAGGAGTCGGCCCCTGCTGCCACTGCCCCCGCCGCCGAGCCCAGCCTCGAACAGCAGTTCCAGGATCCGCCCAACAGCGCCCGCCCGCGCGTCTGGTGGCACTGGATGAACGGCAACATCACTAAGGACGGCATCGCCAAGGACTTCGCCTGGATGAAGCGGGTCGGCATTGGCGGCATGCAGAATTTCGACGCCAACCTGATGACCCCGCAGATCGTCGATAAGCGGCTGGTCTACATGACGCCCGAATGGAAAGACGCCTTCGGTTTCGCCGCCAGTGAGGCCGACCGGCTGGGGCTGGAACTCGCCATTGCCGCATCACCCGGCTGGTCGGAGACCGGCGGGCCCTGGGTGCCGCCCGAGGATGGCCTCAAGAAACTGGTGTGGAGCGAAACACTGGTGGCGGGTGGCAGGCCCTTCACTGGCAGGTTGGCCGCGCCTCCGGGAGTAACCGGGCCGTTCCAAGGGCTGGCCAAAGCGCCGGAAGGCATGGCCGAAGTGTTTGGCGGCAAAGCCGAAGCGCCGCCGCAGCATTATGGCGATGTCCGCGTGATCGCCTTCCCCGCAGCAGGCGCAAGCCAACTGACGCCCGTGGGAATCAAGGACGGTCTGGGCAAGACTTATGATGCTGCGGGCCTTGCCGACGACGACCTCAACAAGGGCATTGATATTGCCCGCGGCGACAGGGATAACAATCCGCGTGTGGTCCTCGACTATGGCAAGCCGGTATCCGCGCGCAGTCTGTCGATCTTCGCGCCAGGTGCTGCGATGATGTTTGTCGGCGCGCTCTATTCGCCACGTCTCGAAGCCAGCGACAATGGCACAGACTGGCGCAAGATCACCGATTTCGAAACCGGTCAGGTGCCCGCGACGTTCGCTTTCGCCCCCGTCACGGCGCGCTATTTCCGCATTGAATTCTTCCAGAAGCAGGGCCTCGGCATCAACATGGGCACCCCTGCCCCGGGTGTGGCCATGGATTTTGACATAGTGAAGTCCATGGGCGCTTCCTTCGCCAGCAAGCCGCTGACCATCGGCGACCTGCGGCTCTCCGCCGAACCGCGCATCGACCGCGCCGAGACCAAGGCCGGTTTCATGCTGGCCCAGGACTATTACGCGCTGACCAACCCCGCCGATGGCGCCAGGGGCATCGCGCCTGCCAGCGTGATCGATCTGACCAGCCGGATGAAACCCGATGGCTCGCTCGACTGGACGCCGCCGAAAGGCAACTGGCGGGTGTTGCGTTTCGGCTATTCGCTGCTCGGCACGACCAATCACCCCGCTCCGCCCGAGGCGACCGGGCTTGAAGTCGACAAGTTCGACGGCGCGGCGGTGCGGCGGTATCTCGAACACTACATCGGCATGTACAAGGACGCATCGGGCGGCCTTATCGGTGATCGCGGCGTGCGCGCGATCCTGACCGATTCGATCGAAGTCGGCGCGGCCAACTGGACACCGAGGATGATCGAGCAGTTCAAGCGCCTGCGCGGTTACGATCCGACGCCCTGGCTCCCGGCGCTCACCGGCACGCTGATCGGTACTCGCGAAGAGAGCGACAAGTTCCTCTACGACTACCGCCGCACACTCGCCGATCTGATGGCCAGCGAGCACTATGGCACTGTAGCCACAGTGGCGCACGAACATGGCCTCAAGGTCTATGGCGAGGCGCTGGAAGACCATCGCCCATCGCTGGGCGACGACATGGCGATGCGCCGCCACGCCGACATACCGATGGCGGCAATGTGGACGCATAGCCGCGAACAGGGTCCCAAGCAGACCTATATCGCCGACATCAAGGGCGCGGCCTCGGTGGCGCATATCTATGGGCAGAACCTGGTCGCGGCTGAATCGATGACTGCCTCGATGAATCCGTGGAACTATGGGCCCAACGATCTCAAGCGGGTGATCGACCTTGAATTCGTCACCGGGGTCAACCGCCCGGTGATCCACACCTCGGTCCACGTGCCGCGCGACGATAAAGTCCCCGGCCTGTCGCTGTTCATCTTCGGCCAGTATTTCAACCGCAACGAGGCCTGGGCGGAACTGGCGCGGCCCTGGGTCGATTACATGTCGCGCAATGCGCTGATGCTGCAACAGGGACGGAATGTCGCGGATGTCGCCTATTTCTATGGCGAGGAAGGGCCGCTGACTGCGCTTTATGGCGACAAGCCTGTGGCCGATGCACCCAAGACCTATGCCTACGATTTCGTCAGCGCCGATGCGCTGGCCCTGCTCAAGAACGATGGTGCCGAAGTGGTGGCGCCCGGCGGCGCCCGCTATCGGGCGATTTACCTCGGTGGTTCCTCGCGCAAGATGACGCTTGCCGCCTTGCGGCGGCTCGCCGAACTGGTCGACGGCGGTGCGATCGTAATCGGCTTCCGGCCCGAAGCCAGTCCCAGCCTGTCCGGCGATCTTGCCGAGTGGAACGCGCTTGCCGACAAGCTCTGGCCGTCGAGCGAAGACAAGCCGGTGGTCGATACCCGCAACGTCGAGGCCGCTCTGCGCTCGATCAATGTGGCGCCGGACTTCCGCTACACCGGCGGCAGCGAAGGCGCGGACATACCCTTTGTCCACCGCAAACTGGCGGATGGCGACAGCTATTTCCTGGTCAACCGGCGGGCGAACGAAGAATTCATCGAAGCGCGCTTCCGCGTGACGGGCAAGGCGGCGGAAATCTGGAACGCCGAGACCGGCAAGACCGAGCCTGCCAGCTATCGGATCGAAGGCGATGAAACGGTGGTGCCGCTGCATCTGGGAATCGACGATTCGGTCCATGTCGTCTTTCGCAAACCGGCAAGTGCCGCGAGCCTCGAAGTGACGAAGCAGGCGCAACTTGTGCTGGGCGATCTCGCCGGACCGTGGACTGTCGCCTTCCAGCCCGGCCGCGGCGCGCCCGCTTCGGCCGTGCTGCCGGAACTTGCGCCGCTTAACGAAAGTGCCGAGCCGGGCATCAAGTATTTCTCGGGCGTGGCAACCTACAGCAGAGACTTTGTCGCGCCGCACGAATGGAAGCCCGGTCAGCCGCTGGTACTCGATCTGGGCGAAGCGCGCGAAGTCGCCGAGGTCTTGGTCAACGGCAAGTCTGCCGGCTATGCCTGGCGCGCGCCATACCGGGTCGATATCGGTTCGCTGGTCAAGCGCGGCAAGAACCGTGTCGAGATCAAGGTTGCCAATCTCTGGGTCAACCGCCTGATCGGCGATGCGCAAAAGGATGTGACGCAGAAGATCACCTGGACCGCCATGCCGAGCTACCGTGCGGATGCGCCACTGAGGAAGTCGGGCCTGATCGGGCCGGTGCGGCTGGTGGGTGAGACCCGGTAGGCGGCCCTGGTGCGAGCATTCAGGAGAGAGGAATAGTGACTGCATCCCAGTCCGATGAATTGGCCATCCGCAAGGTGCTCGACGAATATTGCCTGCGTCTCGAAGCGAACAGCTTCGCCGAATGGATGGACCTGTTCACGCAAGATACCGTCTACGAGGTCTACAAGCTGGTCCTGACCGGCCACGAGGAAGTGACCAGGGTCCTGTCGCAGGCACCGCATGGCGTGCACATTCCCGGCGCGGCACGGATCACGGTGCGCGGCGACACGGCCGAGACCCTGCAGAACTACCTGTTCGTGTCGACCTCCACCGACGAATGGAACGCGGGCTGGTACTTCCGCGACCTGGTCCGCACCGCCGATGGCTGGAAGATATCGCGCACCCGGGTGAAATTTGCCCGCAAGGGCGACTTGCCGGCCGACGAGAGGGCGAACAAGCTGGCCTTCCCAATCGCCTTCCCGTGATGCAGGGTGCCTCTGCGTCACACACTCCAGTCCGGTAGCAACAGCCCATGTCCGACCAGATCGTCGCCCCGCGAACCCGCGACCTTGCCGAACTCGGCGCGCAGATCGTGCCCTGGCTGGCCAGCAGGCTGCCGGGGGCAAGCGGCCTTGCCATAACCGGTCTCGATTACCCGCGCGGCGCGGGCCGATCGCACGAGACGATTCTGTTCGATGCTACGTGGCGCGAAGGTGCGCGCGAATGCAGCCAGGGCTTTGTCATCCGGATCAAGCCTGATGCCAATCAGGTCTATCCCGACGATCTGTTCGAAGAGCAGTATCGCGTGATGCGCGTGCTGCACGATCTTTCCATTGTGCCGGTGGCCGAGATCATCGGCTTCGAAGAGGACCCGGATCTCGTCGGCGCACCTTTCTTCGTCATGAAGAAGCTGGTCGGCCGGGTTGCCGTCACGTTTCCGCCCTACCGCGAGACCGGCTGGATTGCCGAGGCGACGCCGGCGCAGCGCCGGCGGTTCTGGGAAGGCGGCGTGCGCAATCTTGCCGCGATCCAGAAAACGCCGCTCGACCAGGTGCAGTTCCTCGCCGGCCCGGATGGCGCGCGCGACGGGCTCGCGCAGGAATGGAACAAGTATGACCGCTTCGTCGAATGGGTCAGCCAGGACAAGCGCTGGCCGGTGCTCGACGCCGCGCGCGAGGCTCTTCGCGCGCGCTGGCCGCAGAACCAGCCGGAAGGGCTGGTCTGGGGCGACGCGCGGCTCGGCAACATGATGTACGACGAGAACTTCGATGTCATCGCGGTGATGGACTGGGAGCAGGCCTCGCTCGGCGGCGCCTTGCACGATCTTGCCTGGTGGCTGCACATGTCGGCTTTCGCCCACGAGAAGACCGCCGACAAGCCGCACCTCGAAGGCATGGGCACGCGCGAGGAAACCATTGCCCTGTGGCAGGACATCACAGGCATTTCTGTGGCGGACCTCGACTGGTATCTCGATTTCACTGCGTTCAAGACCGGCTGCCTGTCAGTCAGTTCGGCGCGGCTGTGGGGCTGGCCCGAACCCAGCCACGCCGACTTGGCGGCCCAGCTGGGCTTGTAGAGCGGCGGGTTTTTCCGGTGCTACTTTCGCGGGCCCTGTTTCGCCTGTGCGGGTTGGTCGAGACGGGAATCGATCCGGCTTTCCATCGCGCTGGCCCGCTGGTCCAGTTCCTGCTGCGTTTTTTCGAATTGCGTGTCGAAATCCGGTTCCGAGCGGCAAGCCGTCAGGGCGAAACAGGCAGGCACGAGAGCGAGCAGGCGCCGGTGCATGTCAGTAGTCCTTCCGGAAGCGCAGATTGACGTTCGAGCCGCCGAAGCTGCTGACTTCGCTCAGCACCGAAAGCGAGCGAGTCAGGCTGACTTCGATCTGCGTCGCGGTATAGCCGCGCGCATTGGTGACGATTTCGACATAGATGTCGTTGGAAATGTATTTGCCGACGCCGAATGCTGTTCCTTGCCCGTTGGTCTCGCCGTCACCGAGGATACGCAACCGGTCGACGCCAGTGGCCGTCTGCAACACGCCAAGCGGACCCCGGCCTCCTGCGCCGCGCAAGGCATTGAGCGACGAGGCCAACTGCACGGCCTGCAAGGCCGAAAGATTACCCACTGAATTGCCGAACAGGATACGGGCGAGGATTTCGTCCTGCGGCAGCGAAGGTGTCGAGGAAAAGCGGACTTGCGGATCGAGCGCCGAGCCCGACAAGTTGATGGCGACATCGACGTCTTCCGCCTTGCCCCGGGCGGTGATCGAGAGCGAGGGGTTGGCAGGATTGCCTTCGTTGAACGTCAGTCGCCCACCCGGCTGCAGTTCGAGCTTTCGCCCGGCAAAATCGAGTGTGCCGCGCCGGAGCACCAGCCCGCCGCCGATCGAAGGCGCGGCAGTGGTTCCGCGAATCTTGAGGTCGGCCGACCACTCTGAATCCAGCCCCATGCCGCTGATGAAAATCCGGTTGTCGGCGCGCACATCGACAGCAAGCCGCCAGTCGGCCGGCACGCCTGTCAAGGCCGGGGTCTTCGCTACAGCAAGTGCGGCTGGCGCAAGGTCCGACTTGCGTCGAATGCCGCTTAGGGTCCGCACTTGCGCCGCGCTCTGGCGGACAAGACGGTAGCGCGTTTCGGGGAGGCGCAGGGTTCCTTCGATCAATGCGGGCGCGCCCGGCGCATTGGCGACGGTCAGCGCGCCGCTCGCCCGCGCCGCCATGCCCTGCCCGGCAGCGACTTGCGCATTGTCGAGTTGAAGACCGAGCTGCAGCGGATAACCCTTCGCGCTGGACAGGCTGACATAACCGCTTCCCGCCACGGTGCCCTCGCCGGCCTTTGCCGTCAGCTCGCTCACCTCTAGCCTGTCGTTGCGGAAGGTGGCGCGCAGCCGCATTTCGCTCAGCCGGGTGCCATAGGTGTCATTGTCGTAAGTCAGCGTATCGGCGCGGACGGCGCCGGCCAGCAAGGGATCCCGCAGCGATCCGGAAAAATCGGCGGCCACGGCAATCGGGCCGGTCATGCGCTGATCCGGCAGGGCGGCGAGCGCGAACAGCGTGTCTGCCGGCCCATTGTAGCGGATGCCGCCGCCGATGGGCGCGGCGAACAGACTGTCGAGCCAATCGCCCTGCCCGGCGGGCAAGGATGCGATGTTGATTTGAAGGCGGCCGAATCTGGCGCTGCCTTTCCTCGCCAGCATTCGCAGGCTTCCGCCTTGCGCGGCCAGATCCGCGGCGACTTCCAGATCGACCGGCCGGCTGAGCGACGAGGGGCCAGCGCGGGTGAAGTTCGACAGCAGCAGCCGCGCCTGCGCGCGCGGCATGGCATTGCCCGGCTGGGTATAGTCGACCGTGCCTGAAATGGCGCCGCCAAGGCCCAGCTCCGGCATCAGCGGTCGCAACACGGCGAGGTCGATGTTTGAGATCGTCGAGTGGACAGTGATTTCCCGGCCATAATGGCCGGAAAGTTCGACGCTGCCCTGGCGCAGCAGCAGCCGCGTCGGGGCCAGGCCGTATTCCCCGCCCGCCGGATCGATTCTGGCCGGGCTGATCGTGCGGAAGCCCACCCCGCCCGCACTGCCGCTCAGCGCCACAAGCCACAGCTGCGGCGCCATTTGCGCATTGGCGGCGATTTCGAAGGCCGTGCCCCGGTTGCCATTTGCCAGCAGCTGCACGCTGCCGCTGCCTCCCCGATAATCGACCTTGGCCCGGGCGCGGTCCAGCACGAGCTTGCCGAGGGTTGCCCGGGCGAGCTGGATATCGGCCGTCACTTGCATGCTGTCGTAGAATATCAGGTCGGCGGTAATGATCCCGCGCCCAGCCGATAGTCCCGCCGGCCCCGGAAACCGCGCCTGGTTCGCTGTCGCGTCGATCACAGCGCGCTGATATTCTCCGGCAGCCAAAAGCTGGACATGGCCCTGGATCCCCGATCCCCGGGCCACCAGTGTCCCGGCGAACGGCCCGGCGGCGCTTTGTACCAGACGTCCGGACATGACCGCGCCACCCAGGTTCAGCCGGGCCACGTCGAGCGTGAGCGGTGCACTGGCTGAAAGGATGTCGATATTCGCATCGAAAGGCCCGACATTCGAATCGCCCCGGGCGACAAGCGCATAGCCAGTTCGATTGCCGCGTAATTCGAGCCGCAGATCGGCGAGGCCGACGCCCAGGCCGGGCCGTTCGGCATGGACCAGGACCACCGGCGCGGCAATTGTGCCGCTGAGTGCGATGTCCAGCGGGCCGTAGCTGTCCGACGCTCCGCTGGCCGTGAATCGCAGCGCCCCGTTTGGGCTTACTGTACCGCTGCCGTCGGCTATCCGGAACGAAGGTGCGGCAATTCGCAGCCTGGACAGGTGCAGCACACCGTCGCCGGCGAGCGCAATGTTGGTCGCAAGCAGGCCATTGCCGCCCAACAGGTTGCGAGCGAGGCTGTTCGATATTTCTTTGCTCTCGACCCTGATGTCGCCAGCCAGGCGGAAGCCCTGTTTGCCGGTTTCGAGTTCGAGTCCGCTCCTGACGTCGAATCGCCCGACGCTTGCGATGGCGTAATTGCCGGCCCGGCCGTCGAGGCTGCTGGCGAAGCGCCCGCTGGCGAAATCCCCTGCCAGTGTCGCCGTGGCGACGATCTGGTCGGAACGAATGGCAAGGCTGTCGGAAAGCACACGCGAGCCCTTGATTGCCAGCGGACCGGTTACCCGGACATGCGTCAGCAATTCGTCCACGGTATCGCCGAGCCCGGTGATCCGCGCCGCCTGTGCGTTCAGGGGCAGCGCAAGGTGGTCTCTCCCGCTCTTGCCCGCACCCGAGGCATGCAGTCCCATGATTGCCGTGGCGCCGATCGCCAGCCGCGCTGCCGTCACGTCATAGGTGACCGCGGGCCGGGCAAAGGCGCCATTAAGCGTGACAGTTCCGGCCAGGCTATCAGCGGAGAGACCGGTCAGTAATGCACCCGGCCTGAGCTGACGGAAGGTCAGCGCGAGCTGGCCGAAACGGCTCTCGCCGAAGTCGGCTATGCCATCGATGCCGAGGTGAAAGCCGGCATTGGTCAAAGTCCCGGCAAGATCGGCACGGCGGTGGTCGAGCGCGGCCACAAGGTCGATACGGGTTTCGTCCCGGAACATGGGAACATCGTCCTGGCCGAGCAGGGGCGCCAGCCAGGTGTTGCCGTGGAAAGCGAACGTCCCATTGCGGGCGCCGATTGCCAGTTCGGCGAACTTGCCGCCGCCCATGCCGGCCTCGAGCCTGCCCTGCCAGGAGGCCCAGTCCCCCTTGCCCGCGATGGACGCCTTGATGGCCTCGCGCAGGCCAGTGAACTTGGCCAGCATGCCATCCGGGGGAGCCGTCAGGTCCGCGACAATGTCCAGCCGGTTATTCTCGGGCACGGCATCGAGCTTGAAGGCAAGCCGGTCGCCGCCCGCAAGGCCCGGTCCCTCGAGCGCCCTTGCCTGTGCTTCGACCTGAGCCCGGCGGTCGGCAATGTGCACCTTGCCGTCGAACGACAGCCGGTGCGCCTGCCCGGTGATCGCCTGGTCGAGATCGATCCGGCGTACAGTCAGCCTGCCGATGTCGATATCGATGTCCGGCAGAAAGGGGCCTTCGGAACGGGTCTTGCGGAATGCGGGCAGGCGATCGAGCCGGGCCTCCGATATGTCGAGCGTTCGGATATCAACATGTCCGGCGAGCCAGGAAAGAGGGCGCCAGTTCAGCCTCGCTTCCGACAGAACAAGGAACCTGCCCGAGGGATCGCCGATGACGAAATCCTTGATGACCGGCTTGGTGTAGATCGAACCATCAATCCGGCCGATCCGCAGCGTCATCCCGTTTTCGAATTTTGTGCCTTCGATCTGCCGGGCGATGAACCGATGGCCGCTGTCGGTGTCCAGCCAGATCAGGAACCCGGCGAGCCCGATCAGCACGCCGGCGGCGAGGACAACCAGGGCGCGCAATGCCTTGCGGACGCGGCCTGCCTTGGGCACTTCGGGAGTCTGCGTGTCTTCCATCAGAATGCCTGCCCGATGGAAACATAGACAGCGACGCGCGATTCGCCGTCGCGACGGCGAATGGGTGTCGCCACGTCGATCCTGACAGGGCCGAAATTGGTATAGTAGCGTAAGCCGATACCCGCGCCGAAACGCAGGTCGCTGAAGTCTGGTGTGCTGCTCGCGTAGACCTGGCCGCCATCGGCAAAGGCCACTACCCCATAGTCGCCGAAGCGGTATCGCGCCTCGATCGAGCCTTCGGCAAGGCTGCGGCCGCCAATCGGATTGCCTTCCGGATCCTTGGGGCCGAGTTGCTGATAGCCGAAACCGCGCACCGAGCCGCCACCGCCGGCATAGAACCGCCGCGATGGCGCGATCTCCGCGCGTTCTGCCCCGATGATCGAACCGAAGCGCAATCGGCCAGCAAGGACGAATTGGCCGAAAGGCTGATAGACTGTTCCTTCGAGAACGCCGCGGCCGTAGAATCGCGTTCCGCCATTGAGCGCGGCTTCGGGAGACAGCTTCAGGCTAAGGCGAAATCCGCTGACCGGATCGAGCAGGTTCCTGGTCGTGTCCAGCCCGACCTGCACAGGCAGCGCTGCAATGTAATAGGTCTGGCGGCGGCGCATGGCGAGATCGGCGTTATAGCTTTCCTCGCCGCTGGCGAGCAGTTCGAAGCCATAACTGTATGTCATACGCTTCTGCCAGATCGGCGTGCTGTCGAAGCTGATGCGCCCGGCAAGGCGGCCGGTATAGGCATTGTAGGCGTCGTAATTGCTGTGGAGGGCGGAGACCGCTAGTTCGACGGTACGGTCGCGGCGCCCGGCGTTGGAGCGGCGGAAGGTTGCGCCCAGACTCTGTTCCTGGGTGCCGCCGACTGCGCCGAGAATGAGAGCACCTTCCGGCGGAAAAAGGTTGCGATGCGTCCAGCTTGCCTCGACCCGGAAGCCCTGGCCCGTGCCATAGCCCGCACTCGCCGCGATCGAGCGCATCGGCCCGGCTTTCTGGCGCACCACGAGATCGGCCTGTTCCGTGCCATCGGCCGCCTTTTCGCCACTGGCTCTTGGTTCGACCGAAATTTCAGAAAAAAGCCCGGTGGCAATCAGCGCCTTGCGCAAGTCATCGATCTTGCGGCTGTCGTAGAGTTCGCCTTGCTTGAAGCGGGCTATCTCGCCGATATGCCTGGGCTTGAATACCGGATCGCCCACGACGATGCTTTCGCCGAAACTGGAGCGCGGGCCGGGTTCGACCGGAAGGGTATAGTCGCCCGTCGCCTCGGTCTCGTCGAGCAAAACGTCGCGCTGTCCCACATTGACGAACGGATAGCCGTGCTGGGGCAGGGCAGTGGAGATTGAGGCTTCGGCGGCAAGCACATCGTCGGCGATAATCGGATCGCCGGTCTTGAGACCGAAATGGCTGGCGATAAGGCCGGGAGGCTCGACTGGCGGCGCATTGAACCGGATCGTGCCAAGGTGATACTGCGCCCCGGGCGAGACCTTTAGCACGGCCTGCAGCTCGCCTTCCTGCCCCGGCGGTGGCAGTTCGATGGCCGGTTCGACACTCGCATCGTAGTGGCCCGAGGCGGAAAGGATGTCTGTAAGCAGTTGTCTGTCCGCCGTTAGCCGCGCGCTGACCTGAGCCCCATTGCCAGCTTTCCCGCCGCCCGCGTCGAGTGCCGACAGCTTCTTGAAGCGGTCGCGCATGGTATCGGAAGTGACCGTGCCGGTCACCTTCTCGAGACCGTCGATGCGCCAGTGATAGGCGATGTCGCCCTGTTGCCCAACGGGCGATTGACCTGAGGATGCCGGGTCTTGCGGGTTCATGTCGAATTCGGACAGCGGCACCAGTGGCTCGTCCAGCGAGGGATCGAGGTTTACCGGGCTTTTGCCGGAATCGGGCGTTGAATCTTCGGGCGGCGCGCGCCCTTCCTCACCATCGTTTGGACGAATCCGGACCGGGACCTTGTTGCGCCTCGATACCGCGCTGTCTTCGGCGCGCTTCTGTTCTTCGCGCCAGGTATCGAGGTCTTCGAGAGAGGGCGCGCTATCTGCGTCGAGCGGCGGGATCGCTGCCTCGAATTCCCCGTCGGATACGATGGGGCCGTATTCACTTTTGTCCCCGGCCTCATTACCCGGCTGGGCAAATGCAGGGCCGCCGGGCGCCAGGGCAAAGACTGCGGTTTGGAAGAAGAACATGGCGCCGGTGAAAAAGGGAGCCCGCACGCCTCGCGATTTTGGCAGGCGGCGGCCAATACTGCCACCGCTGGCCGCATTGCCTTGCCCAATTGCCGAAATCTCGCTCGGGACGACATCTGTCTCCCTTCCGGTCACCATCGACAATTCCTAAAAGCCATAAACCGGCACTGGGCCATACTCGCATTTGGCAGGCACGACATTGGCCTGCTTTCCGCCCCCAGGCCACTTTCGGCCAAAGGCCGCGCAATTCCAAGCGGAAACGCGGAATGGACCATAGCGCCAGGATCGATCAAGGCCGAGTCGGCAAGATGCCCTGCCCGTCCCGCAGACGGGCAGGCCTGGCGAGCGCGTGCCGTCTACGGTTCCAGGTTTCCGGTAAGGGCGTTCAGCCGCCAGGCGGCAACGAGGCGCCTGCCTTCCGCTTCGATCAACGCGGCGGAGGCTTCGATTGCCTCGCGTTCGGCGTCGAGCACCGCCAAAGTCGGCTTCGCACCAACCTGGGCTTCGAGCCTGGTGCCGCGCAGCGCTTCGTTCGCCGCTTCGTTGCGCATGCTGGACGCCGCGACCATGCGTTCGGCGGTAAGTACCCCTTGCCAGGCGTCAATCACCATGCCTTCGAGCGCCTGTTCGGCCTGCCGCTGGCGCGCTTCGCTTGCCGAAAGATCGGCATCGGCGGCCCGCGTCTGTGCGGCCACACGTCCGCCGGCCCAGAGCGTCCATCGGCCCCTGACGCCGACCGCGACCGAGTCCGCGCGATAATCGGGGAAGAACTGGTCGCGAACATGGGCGGCTTCAGCAAAAACACCCACAGTCGGCCGGCCTTCGGCCCGTGCGGCGCGGACCCCGGCCCGCGCCACGCCGACTGCAGCCTGCGCCTGGCGCAGAGACGGATTGGCGGCCCTAGCCTTTTCCAGGGCCTGCTCCAGCGTCCCCGGAAGCGGGGGAAGGGCAGGAAGCGGAGCCAGTTCGCCTGCAGGCTTGCCTGTCAGCCGCTCGTAAGCGGCCTCGGCGGAAACGCGCCGGCCTTGCGCCTGGGCAAGCCCGGCCTCGGCCTCGGCCCTGCGCGCACGGGCCTGTGCGACATCGGAACTGGCGATCTCCCCGGCATGAAAGCGCAGCCGCGCCTGCCGCTCGGTCTCGATCAATTCGGCCTCGAGATGGCCAAAGCGGGTTTCGAGCTTTCGCGCCGTGAGCACTTCCGCATAGCCGGCGACGGCATTGACCACGACCTGCAGCCGGGCCAGTTCCGCCTGAAATCCCGCGATTTCCGTGCCGCCCTTCGCCTGGTCGATGCCAGCGGAGATGCGCCCGCCGGCATACAGCGGCATTTCGGTTGTCGCCTGGAGGGCAAGCGGGACCGTATTGTCTGCGGTTATGCCGAAGAAGCCGCCATTGTCGATCCGGCCGACGCCGGCCGATCCCTCGATCCGCAGCAGGGGATTGCGCTCCGCCCGCGCCCGGTCGAGCCGGGCCTTTGCCGCCGCCTCGTTGGCCGCCGCCTCGGCCAGTGCCGGCGCATGCTCCAGCGCATCGGCAATGGCGGCAGTCAAGTTCTGCGCAAGCGTGGCTTGCGGCAGGGCAAGGCAGCTAAGCGGCAGGGCACTGAGCAGCAGGCGGCGCATTGCTTACCTGAACGCGTTTCCGGGGCGCACGCCGAATTTCTTGAAGACCATCGCGGCAGGGCAGAATCCGGTGAAGGACGCCTGCACCATGTTCAGCCCGGCAAAAATCGCCAAGCCGATCCAGTAGGGATGGACGTAAATCGACAGCAGAACGCTTACCAGAACGACGACACCTGCAAAGCGCAGGACCGCTGCATCGAGAGTCATGACTTGTCTCCTTACTTGAAGCGCAGCTTGCGGATGCCAAGAACGT
Source organism: Novosphingobium sp. (assembly GCA_050248535.1). Lineage (GTDB taxonomy): Bacteria > Pseudomonadota > Alphaproteobacteria > Sphingomonadales > Sphingomonadaceae > Novosphingobium. Next base: position 17,217 of record JBFWSE010000008.1, on the reverse strand, counting down.
GCATCGTCAGCTTTTCATAGAATGGTTCGGATTTGCCGCGCCGGACCTTGTGCAGGAAATACTTCTCGAATCCCACCTTGGCGAGATGGACCCATTTGCCCTTGGACGCCCAGTTGAGATTGCGCGGCGGGATCTGCGGCTGTGCGACGAAGGCGACGCCGCCATCGCCGAAATCGGCGAGGCAAACCGCATTCCACGTCGCTTCCTCGACGGGTTCCTTGCCGGCGAGTTCCAGCTTCAGATTGGCGGCGATCGCCGTGACCATCGATTCGATCATGAAACCGGTCTTGGGTACACCGACGGGCACAGGTGTGGGGCCAACGGGCGGTATCGCGACACAGACGCCCAGCGAATAGACATTCTTGAACGTCGGGTTGCGCTGGTGCTTGTCGGCCAGAATGAAGCCGCGCGGATTGGTAAGCCCCTCGATGCCGAAAACCGCGGGAACGCCGCGGAAGGCGGGCAGGATCATCGAAAAGCCGAAAGGCAGGTCGTAAGTCGCTTTTGCCGTCCCGTCTTCATTCACTTCCTCGACATGCATCATGCCGTCCTCGACCGAAGCGATCCTGGCGTTGGTGATCCACTTGATGTGCCGGTCGCGCAACTCGCTTTCGAGAATTGACTTGGTGTCGCCGACGCCATCGAGGCCGAGGTGGCCGATATAGGGTTCCGCCGTGACGAAGGTCATCGGTACGCGGTCACGGATGCGGCGGCGTTTGAGTTCGGTGTCCAGCATCAACGCGAATTCGTAGGCGGGGCCATAGCAGGACGCCCCTTGCGCCGCGCCGACGACGATTGGTTTGGGATCTTCGGCGAACTTTTCAAACAATTCGGCCGCCGCCGCCGCATGGTCGGTCTTGCACACGGATTGCGTGAAACCGGCAGGTCCAAGTCCTTCGATTTCGTCGAACGCCAGGTCGGGTCCGGTGGCGATGACCAGATAGTCGTAGTGCAGTGAGGTGCCGTCGTTGAGTTCGACGCGGTTTTCGGCGGGGTGGACCCGCTTTGCGCCGACCGAGGTGAAATCGATGCCCTTCTTCTTCATGATCGGCGGCAGATGCACCTTGATCGCATCTGGCGTGCGCCAGCGCAAAGCGACCCACGGATTGGAGGGCACGAATTGGTAATCTTCCGTATCGCTGACAAGCACGACATCGGCCATGCCTTTGACCGCAGCACGAATCTCGTAGGCCGCTATGGTGCCGCCAAGGCCTGCGCCGACAATGATGATCCGGGGTAATGACATATCTGTTCTCCCGCGTCTCAGTCCCCTCGATGCGACCTGAAGGGATATCCGTAATGTCCGTATATACTGCTTGACTTATATAATGTAGATTTAATATAAGCAAGAGATAATGTTAAAGTGAGCGAAGGAAGCGACGATGGCAAACGGGACCGGAATTTCCAGACATCGGGAGATCGACGTTCGCGAGCTCGACACCATGCTGCGCAAGGGACAGGCGCTGGTGGTCGATGTGCGCGAACCCAACGAGTTTGCGCAGGGGCATATCCCTGGCGCAGTCAACCTGCCGCTTTCGCAATTCTCTCCGGACCGGCTGCCCGAACACGATGGACGCAAGCTGGTGCTCAATTGCCTGGGCGGCAAGCGTTCCGGCCAGGCGCTGGAGCTTTGCGGTATTGCGCAATCGGCTGTCGATACGCACCTTGCCGGCGGGTTCAATGCATGGACAGAGGCGCGCCTGCCGGTAGAGCGCTGAACGGGGAGACAAGGGCATGCGGCGGACGATCTACGCCTTGGCATTGCTGGCTGCACCGCTTGCGGCATGCGGCGGCGACAAGGAGCCGGTTCCCGCAGCCAGCGCGCCGGCGGGGCCGCGGCTTGTCCTGCAGCCGGGCGACACGGTCAGCTGGCAGGACGTCAGCGCCGAAATCGCCACCGTCGATCAGGCGCAGGTTCATGCCCGTATCCCCGGCATTCTGACGTCGCTGTCGGTGCGCGAAGGCGATCTGGTGCGCAAGGGCCAGACGATCGGCCGCATCATCGACAATCAGCTCGGATACCAGGCCCAGGCCTATGCCGCGCAGGCCACGCAGGCCCAGGCTGAGCTGAAGCGCGTGCGGTTTCTCTATGACAACGGGGTTTACGCCAAGGCCAGGCTCGAACAGGCCCAGGCGGCGGCAGCAACCGCGCAGGCGCAATATGCCGCGGCAAGCGCGGTCGCCGGGCAGGGCGCGGTTGTTGCGCCGGCATCGGGCCGTGTGTTGCGCGCTGACGTTCCGGCCGGCTCTGCCGTGGCACCGGGCATGATCATTGCTGTCATCACTGCCGGCCCCACCATTGTTCGTCTCGAAATGCCGGAATCGCTCGCCGGAAAGGTTCATCCCGGCTCGCGGGTAACCTCGAATGGCATGGGCGCGGGCAGCGTCATCAAGGTCTATCCATCAGTAACTGCGGGAACGCTAACCGCCGACGTGGACATGCCGGGTATCGATAACAGCCTGATTGGCCGACGGGTTGCGGCCAAAGTGGAAATCGGCAGCCGAAAGGGGCTTCTTGTTCCCCTCGCCTACGTCACCAGCCGCTATGGCATCGACTATGTCACAGTGCTCGCCAAGGATAACAGCGCCAGCCAGGTGCCCGTGCAGACCGCGCTGTCGAGCGAGCCCGGAAAGGTCGAGATACTGTCCGGCGCTTCCGCCGGCGACACGCTGATCGCCCCGCAAGTGGCGGCCACAGCCAAATGACGCCCGGAATTTCGGGCAGGCTGACGCGCGCGACGATCCAGTCGCCGCTGACACCTCTCTTCCTGCTCACGGCAATCCTCGTCGGCCTGATCGCGACATTGACCATACCGCGAGAGGAAGAGCCGCAGATCAAGGTGCCGATGGTCGATATCGCCGTCGCCGCGCCGGGGCTGGCCGCGCCGGATGCAGTCGAACTGGTCGCCAAGCCGCTCGAAACCATCGTCAAGAGCGTCGACGGGGTGGAGCATGTCTATACCCAGGCGCAAGACAACGGCGTGCTGGTCACCGCCCGGTTTGTCGTCGGCTCCGACCCCGAAGCGGCGGCGACGCGCATCGACGAGAAGATCAACGCGAACATCGATCGCATCCCGGTGGGCATACCGCCGCCTCAGGTGACCGTCAGGGGCATCAACGATGTTCCCATTGTCGTCCTCACGCTGACACCTAAGCCGGGCGGGCCAGGCGACTGGAACGATCAGGCGCTGCGCGAACTGGCCGGCAAGATCCGGACCGAAATCGCCAAGGTCGACGACGTCGGCCTGACTTTCATTACTGGCGGCCAGCGTATGGCGCTTCGTGTGGTGCCCGACCCGGCGAAGCTTGCGGTTTACCGGGTGCCGCTCGGCAATGTGATCGAGGCCGTAAGCCAGGCCAATCGCGCCTTTCCCGCAGGCACGGTGCGCGAGGGCGGGCAGGCGGTTTCGGTAACGGCCGGACGGATGCTTGCGACCGCCGACGAGCTTGGCGGCCTGACCGTGCGTTCGGCGAGTGGTGCGCCGCTCTTGCTGCGCGACGTCGCACGGGTCGAACAGGCGCCCACTCAGGACCAGGCCCGTTCCTGGCGCTGGGCCAAAGACCCGAAGGCGGGCTGGGTCATGTCACCCGCAGTCAGTCTGGCCGTGGCCAAACGCGCCGGCGCCAATGCGGTGACTGTGTCGGAATCGGTGGTTGACCGTATCGATACGCTCAAGGGGGCGCTGATCCCCTCCAGCGTCGAAGTTTCGATTACCCGCAACTATGGGGAATCGGCCAATGAAAAGGCCAACGAGCTCATCTTTCACCTGGCGCTTGCGACCATTTCCATCGTCATCCTGATCGCCTTTGCCATCGGCTGGCGCGAAGCGGGGGTGACGGCGATCGTCATCCCCACGACGATCCTGCTCACCATGTTCGCTTCGCGTATTATGGGCTTCACGATCAACCGCGTCAGCCTGTTCGCGCTGATCTTCTCGATCGGCATTCTGGTAGACGACGCCATCGTCATGATCGAGAACATCGCACGGCACTGGGCGATGAAGGACGAGCGAGGCCGCATCGAGGCGGCTGTAGATGCCGTCGCCGAAGTCGGCAATCCGACCATTATCGCCACGCTTACCGTCGTCGCGGCGCTGCTGCCGATGCTGTTCGTGTCGGGGCTGATGGGGCCCTACATGGCGCCGATCCCGATCAATGCCTCGGCGGCGATGATTTTCTCGTTTTTCGTCGCCGTGATCATTGCTCCCTGGCTGATGATCCGCTTCGCCGGCAATGCGGTGCTTTCCGGGCATGAGCACGAAGGCGCACACGGCGGCAAATTGGGGCAGCTCTATGCCAGGGTTGCGGGGCGAGTGATCGCAACAAGGGCCGGCGCATGGAAATTCCTGATAGCGGTGGGCGTGGCTACGCTCGTCGCCGGTTCGATGTTCTACTTCAAGGCCATCACGGTGAAACTGCTGCCGTTCGACAACAAGAGCGAAGTGCAACTGGTGGTCGACATGCCCGAAGGCGCCAGCCTGGAAGCGACGTCGCGTACGCTCGAACTGGCGTCTGCGGTCTCCCGCCAGGTGCCCGAGGTCGTCGCCATGGAGGCCTATGCGGGCACTTCGGCGCCATTCAACTTCAACGGCCTGGTGCGCCACTATTTCCTGCGCAACGGGCCGGAAATGGGCGACCTCATGGTCACGCTGCTTCCCAAGGGCGACCGGTCGCGTTCGAGCCATGACATTGCCGTGGATCTGCGCGAGCGGCTCAAGAAAGTGGCCTTGCCTGCCGGCGGATCGATCAAGGTCGTCGAAACGCCGCCCGGACCGCCGGTGCTCGCCACGCTGCTGGCCGAAATCTACGGCCCTGACGAAGCGACCCGGCGCAAGACTGCCGAACAGGTGGAAAAGATCTTCAAGTCGGTGCCTTTCATCGTCGATACCGACAACAGTTTCGGCCAGCCGCGCCCCACGCTGCGGCTGGTGCCGGATCGGGCCAAACTGGATCACTACGGTCTGTCCGAGCGGCAGCTGTTCGATTCGATCGGGGCGCTGTTGGGCAATCAGGTGGTCGGCTACGCGCCGCGCGGCGATGCGCGCGATCCGCTGCCGATCGAAATGGGGCTCGACCAGTCGCAGCGCACCTGGTCAGCCGCGCTGGCCGCAACGCCGGTCGCCATTGCCCAGGGACCGGCCGGTCCGCAATTGCTCCCGCTCGGCGAGCTGGTCGATGCCAGGATCGAGCCGGGCGGCCAGGCCATGTTCCGGCGCGACGGACGCGGGGCGACCATGGTCATGGCGGACCTTGCCGGGCGCTACGAAGCGCCGATCTATGGCATGCTCGCCGTCAACGATGCGATTGGCCGGTTTGACTGGAAAGCCCACGGCCTTGCCGAACCGGAAGTTCGCCTGAACGGCCAGCCGCTGGACGAAGGCCGCACCTCGCTGCTTTGGGACGGTGAATGGGAAATCACCTGGGTCACATTCCGCGACATGGGCGGCGCCTTCATTGTCGCGCTGCTGGGCATCTATGTGCTCGTCGTCGGACAGTTCCGCAGCTTCAAGCTGCCCTTGGTGATCCTCACGCCGATTCCGCTGACACTGGTCGGCATCGTGCTGGGCCATATCCTGTTCCGCGCGCCGTTCACGGCAACTTCGATGATCGGCTTCATCGCGCTGGCCGGCATTATCGTCAGAAATTCGATCCTGCTGGTGGATTTCATCAAGCATTCGCAGTCGCCGGAAAAATCGCTGCGCGAGACGCTGATCGAGGCGGGCATGATCCGCTTCAAGCCTATCGTGCTGACCGCTGCCGCGGCGATGATCGGCGCGGCCGTGATCCTGACCGATCCGATTTTCCAGGGCCTTGCCATTTCGCTGCTTTTCGGGCTTGCCTCTTCGACCTTGCTTACTGTCCTCGTCATACCGGCGATCTACGTCGTGTTGCGCGATGATGAGCGTGCCTCGCCGGAACAATCGCAATGAAGCCAACCGATCTGTCTCAACTTAAGGCCAATGCCCACGCAATGGCGGCGCGTCTCAAGATCATGAGCCACCCGGAGCGGTTGATCATGCTTTGCCGGCTGGACGAAGGAGAGACCTCGGTTACCGAGCTGATCGAACTGACCGGACTATCCCAATCCGCCGTGTCGCAGCATCTCGCGCTTTTGCGCGAAGAAGGCGTCGTCAGCATTCGCGGCGAGGCGCAGACGCGCTTTTACAGCCTTACCGATCCCGCCATGCGCGCGATTATCCATGCCCTGTGCGACATTTGCCATAACCAGTGCGAAGAATGATCGACCGGACCGGGTGAATGCCAATGGTATTGGATTGGCCCGTTGCGGCCGGGTCATCCGGCGCTAACGGGCCGTCACCCGATCGCCATCCTTCAGATCGTTGGCGGGATTGAGTACAATCGCCGCGCCGTCGGAAAGGCCGCCAACCACCTCGCCGTACAGGTCGTTGATGTGATCGATTTTTACCGGACGCTGACGTGCGCGGCTGCCTTCGATGGCGAAGACCTGCCAGGCGCCGTCCTTTCCGCGGAACAGCGCGCCGATCGGCACGCGCAGTGCATCGGACTTGCTCCAGACTACGATCGTTGCATCGACCTGATAGCCGTGGCCGAGCCTTGCCGCCACGCGCGCAGCATCGGGCGCGAAGGCGATCACCACATTGACCCGCTGCTCCTCGATGCCGAGCGCCGAGACTTTCATGCGGCCGTAAGGCTCGACATATTTGACCCGGCCCACCAATGGCGCTGCGCCGCCCCATTGCGTGATTTCAACCCGGTCGCCTGGCTTGACGCGCACCGCCTCGCGCGAGAGCAGATCGACGACGACTTCGATTTTCGCCGGATCGCCGATAGTGAGAAGAGGGGTGCCTTCGGCAATTACGCCTTCGCTTTTGGCCGGTACCACGAGCACTCTGCCGCTGGCGGGCGCGACCACGGCAACCGGCGCTCCGCCCGCTTGCGCGCCCGGCTGACCCAGCGATGCCCCGATACGCCGCGCTTCGGCGCGGGCCTGCGTCAGGCTGGCCTGTCCGGTCGAAACACGGGTGCGCGCGGCTTCGAGGTCGGCACGCGAGATAATTCCGCTCGGCGCAAGTTCTTCTGCGCGGGCCAGATCGCGGCGCGCCTGAGCCAGAGCGGCCGCCGCACTGGCTTCGCCGGCCCGGGCTGCCGCCAGCGCGCCGCTTAGCTCCTGCCGGGTCCGCTGATCGAGCGGGGGAGAGGGGCGTCCGGTCATCCTTGTGATCAGTTGTCCCTTGGCTATCCAGTCGCCAGCCTCCAGAGTAATCCGCGAGGCGAAACCGGTCACCGGGGCCGAGACGACATAGAGATCCTCTCCGCGGGTGACACCATCGTCGGTGATGCCGACGGCCATTGGCCCCTTGCTCACCTTGCCCAGATCGACGGCCCGGGCTTCGGGCCAGAAGGCGTAGATCACGGCGAGCAACAGCAGCCCGCCGATAATAATGGCCCAACGCCAGCTTCTGATGGCCTGCGCTATCATTCGCGAGCCTTGAGCACCCGAACCATATCGAGTTTCATCACCCGCCTCGCCACCAGCAGGGCGGTTCCCAGGGCGGCGACGAGCACAACCAGGGCGGAATAGCCGAAGCTGGCGCGCGTGGCCGCATAAGGCAGGCGGAAGAGATCGGAACTGAACATGGCGATCATCAATTGCGCCATGCCATAGCCGAGCAGGCACCCCAGCGGCAGGGCAAGCACCACCAGCAGCGCTATTTCGCCAAGCAGGACGATTGCCACTTCTCTGGACTGGTATCCAAGCACTCGTAACGTCGCCAATTCGTGCGCGCGTTCGGAAAAGAGTATGCGCGCGCTGTTGTAGACCACGCCAATCGCGATGGTCGAAGCAAAGGCAATATAGAAGCCGATCATCGTCAGGATGTTGCTGTCGATCAATTCGGTGAACCTGTCGAGCGCGGCGCGCCGCTCGGTTGTGCCGATTACCAGCGGCATGTCCTTGAGTTTCGTCAGGATGCTGTCCCGCATGGCGGGATCGATCCTCAGCTGCGCTCCGCCATAGGGTGTGGCATCGCGCGCAATCCGCTCGAGCGTCGCCGGTCCGGCATAGGCGCGTGTGCCGACGATCTCGTCGACGATCCGCACGACCGGCTGTACCGTTCTGGTCCGGCGGCCGCCCAGCATCTCGACTTCCAGCGAATCGCCGATCTTCGCGCCGAGCTGATCGGCGAGTTGCCGGCTGAGCGTGAGACCCGCGGGCGGCAGGATAGCCTCCTGTCCGCTGCTGTCGATCCGGGATGTCAACATGGCATCCGGATCGGCATATTCTATCGCGGTACGTTTGCTGCTGGCGCCCAGACGCAGCATGACGGGAATGGCCCGCGTCACCTCCACCCGCAGAACGCCGGGCAGTTGCTCCAACACATGGATCGCGTCTTCGTTCTGTGCTTCGGCAAAAGTTACGGACAGGTCCTGATGCTGCGCCCGGGCGAAAAACTGGTCGAGCATGGCCCGGCTGGCGTCGATGAACTGGATCGTCGAAAACAGCAGGCCCATCGACAGGGCCACTCCCAGCACGGTGACGGCCGACCGGCCCGGCCAGCGGGCGATGTGCCGTGCGATCATGTGCCCGATAGCGGAAAAGCCGGCTAGTTCGCCAAGGCGCTCCACCGCCCCGGCGCGGTAGATCGGCGGCGGTTGCGGCAGCATGGCGATAGCTGGCTGCAGGCGCATGGCCGTTTGCACACCACCCAGCGCTCCGAGGCCGGCTGCGCCGACCGCCAGGGCAGCGGCTGCGACGAAAACCTCAGGGGAAAGCTGATAAAACAGAAACGGGAAGCGATAGAATTCGGCATAGAGCCGGGTCATCGCGCCGCCCATCCAGATCCCGGCGAGCGAACCCAGCACTGTCGCCAGGATGGCCACGGCCAGTGCGAACTTGAGATAGTGCCAGCCGATCGCCCAGTCCGAATAGCCGAAGGCCTTGATCAGGCCGATCTGCTCGCGTTCGGTGCGAATCATCCGGCCCAGCACGATGTAAACCAGGAAAGTCGCGACGAAGAGGAAGATCGGCGGAATGACGCGGGTCATGGCGTCGAGCTGTTTCAGTTCGCTGTCTAGAAACGCGTGAGAGAGGTGATCCTCGCGCCCGTATGCTCCGCCGCCGCCATAAGGGGCCAGGATCGCATCGACCTCGCGGATAACGTCGGTCCGCGACGCTTCGCGGTCGAGTGTCAGCGAAAGGGTATTGATCGCTTCGCGCCGGTCTGTCGCGGCTTCCAGAGCCTTGCGGCCCATCCAGAAAATGCCGAAACGCCGGTCGTTGGGGACGAGATCGCCCGGGGCGAGCGCATAGACATAATTGGGAGCGAGCCCGATGCCGACGATCTCAAGCTCCTGCCGTCTGCCATTGATCTGCGCCGTTACCCTGTCGCCGATGTCTAACCCGTTGGCCTTGGCGAAACTCTCGTCGACCACGGCGTCGCCGGCATGTTCCGGGCGCGGCAACACGCCCTTGCGCGTGGTCACCGCGTTGAGCTGCGAACGGCCGAACTCGTCGATCGAATTGATCAGCGTGCGCACCGGATAGTTCCGCCCCAGAAAATCAAGCGTCGCATATTGGAGAATGTTGCCTTCCGCCCGCCGGACGCCGGGTATCCGCGCGACTCGCTCGACGATGGTTCGGGGTGCGCGAGTCATGCTGACGAAGACATCGGCGTAATGGTTGCGCGCATAGTAGGCGTCGCGTGTCGCGACCAGCGACCGGTGCACCCCAACCGACAGCACGAACGTTGCGGTGGCGGCGGCGAGAACCAGCGCGATTGCCAGCGCCTGCCCGCGCATGCGCCACAGGTCGCGAACCAGCTTGAGGTCGATCGCCTTCACCAGCTGATCTTTCCGGGTTCGATCGGGTGCTCGTTCAATTCGGTTCTGGCGATCTGACCGTCGCGGAAATGCAGCACGCGATGCGCCATGCCGGCAATGCCGACATTATGCGTGATGATGACAACAGTCGTCCCCAATTCGACGTGGGCCCGCTCGAGGGTTTCGAGCACGCGTACCCCGGTGCTGCTGTCGAGCGCGCCGGTCGGCTCGTCGCAGAGCAGGACGCCCGGTCTCTTGGCAATAGCGCGAGCCACGGCGACACGTTGCTGTTCGCCGCCTGACAGCTGCGCGGGATAATGGTGGCGCCGGTCGGCGAGGCCTACCATGTCCAGCGCTTCTCCGGGTGCCATCGGATGGTCGGCGATATCGGTGACAAGGCGCACGTTTTCCTCTGCCGTCAGGCTGGGGATCAGGTTGTAGAACTGGAAAATGAAGCCGACTTGGGCCCGGCGAAACCGGGTGAGTTCGCGATCGTTGAGCGCGGTTAGCTCAGTGTCGCGATAATAGAGCTGGCCAGAGGTGGGCCGATCGAGCCCGCCGATGATGTTGAGCAAGGTCGACTTTCCGCTGCCCGAAGGCCCCAGCAAAACCAGCATTTCGCCGAGCGGAATGGCAAAGTCCACGCCGCGCAGCGCATGCACCAGCGTTTCGCCAGTCTGGTAGGTCTTGTGCAACCCGGTTCCCCGGAAGGCATTGCCGGTTGCCGCTGCCTGACTTGCGTCCGCGACGCTCATCGAACCTTGCCCTTGGTGATTTCAACGCCAGTTAGCAGGAATTCACGCTCAGACGCCACAAGTCCCTGTCCGCTCCCGTTCTCAAGAGTTTCGGGTCTGCGGATTGCCATTCCGCCATGGCGAGGAACCGCTGGCCGTGGTCCCGGGATAAAACATGGCCAAGACATTGAGAAGGTTTGGTAGCGGAGGAGGGACTCGAACCCCCGACACGCGGATTATGATTCCGCTGCTCTAACCGGCTGAGCTACTCCGCCCCAACGGGCCCGCCGCGCCAATGCGCGGGCAGGCCGGGCACATAGGCATGGCGATGGGCGCGGTCAACCTTGCAATTGCCACGCCGCGATGGTGCTTCAGAGCCATTTGATTTTCCGGAAGACGGCGATCTGGAACAGCAGTAAAATCGTCAGTGCGCCAACGGTGATCCAGAATGCGTCGCTGGACTGAACGCCGGGCATTCCGCCGACATTGATGCCCAGCAGGCCGGTGATGAAGCTCAGCGGCAGGAAGATCGCCGCAACGATCGACAGCATATACATCGTGCGGTTGGACTGATTTTGTGCGCGGTTGTTGAGGTCGTCCTGCAAGACGATGGCGCTTTCCTTCGATACATTGAGATCGTCGAGATAGCGGCGCAGGCGTTCGATGGTTTCGTAGACATCGCGGCAATTGGTCTCGTTCAACCACGGCGGCGGAGTCCGGCCTATCTGCTGCATGGCCTCGTGCTGGGGCGACATGTAGCGCTGGAGCGCCAGGCACTGGCGGCGGATGGAAGTGATCTCGCTCAGCGCGACACTGTCGTCGATCTCGTCGCCGGCCATTTCGAGTTCGTCGATCCGCCCGTTCATGCCGACGATCGAACTATTCATCTTGGCGACCAGTTCTTCAAGCAGCGCAGCCAGCAAATCGCCCGCGCTGCAAGGGCCTCTGCCAGCATCGAGCTGCGCGGCAATGTCGCGCGGTGTTTGCAGCCGCCGGCGCCTCAGCGATATCAGCCGCGTCCCATCGGACCAGATCTGCATGGCGACCATGTCTTCCGGTTCGGAGCCCGGATTAAGGTTGATCCCGCGCAGCACGGTGACGAGGGCTTCGCCTTCGAGGAAGGCGCGCGGCCGGGTGTCGTTGGATATGAGGACCGCCACAGTTGCCGGGGCGATGCCTGTCTTGTTCCTCAGCCAGGCCTCGACGCCAGCGACAGTGCGGTCGAGATGGACCCAGAGCACTTCGCCGGGTGCACCCGGTTGCCAGGCGGACGCTTCGCTGTGATCCACAGTCCGCGCTCCGCCAGCGCCGTCCAGCACTCTTGCCAGCAGCAGGCCATCCGCGGGCAGGTCTTCGCCGGATGGGGCGGGGTCGGACAATCGTGGCGAGGTATCGGTCATGCCGGGATGCTATCGGCTGACAGTGCTCCGCGCAAATGTCCGGGTCTGGCGTCAGCGCTTCCCGCGAAACGGCCACAGGCCGATCGGCTCCCAGTGGGTCTCGCGATAGAGGTGCAGGCCCAGCGCGGGAAAGCGGAACGGGCGCGGGTGCAGACTGCCGGCCAGTTCATGCTGAAGCGCCCTGGCCTCGGCAGGAGTAACCTTGTTCTGCACGGTAATATGAAGCCGCGGTTCGTGCTTGTCCTGCGCTGTCAGCGCGCCGTGGAAATGCTCGGCAATCGCCGCGCGCACTTGCAGCATGCCTGGGCTGTGAATGAGGAGCGCCGTACCCTTGCCGAGGTCCATCAGGCCCTCGCAGCGGGCTTCGGGCGGAGAAAATTCCGCGGCAAAACGCCCCAGCGTGCGGTGCAATTCATCGCGCAGGCTGGGCGCGAAACTGTGAAACAGAGTTACGTGCGCGGCCAGCTTGTTGCGTTCGGGCGGAAAATGCGCGCGGCGCAGGGCATCGGCCCAGGCGAAGATGTCGCCAGGCAGTTCGGCAGTGACAATGAAGGGCGCAGCGCCAGAGAGCTCAGATTTCGCCACGGGCGCGTCTGATCGCGAACCACTTCTCGACATTGCGGTTGTGCTCTTCGAGCGTAGTGGCGAAGGCGTGGCCGCCGGTGCCGTCAGCCACCATGTAGAGCACGTCGGTCCTGGCCGGGTGCAGCACGGCTTCGATAGAGGCCTTGCCCGGATTGGTGATCGGACCCTTGGGCAGGCCGAGCATCGAGTAGGTGTTGTAGTCGTTAATGTCCTGGATTTCGCTCTGGCGAATGCGGCGCCCGAGCGGTTTGCCGCGGGTGATCGGATAGATGATCGTCGGGTCGGCCTGGAGCATGATGCCTTGCCGGATGCGGTTGGAATAGAGACCCGCGACCATCTTGCGTTCGCCGGGCTTGCCGGTTTCCTTCTCGACGATCGAGGCGAGAATTACTGCTTCCATGGGCGTTTTGGCGACTGTGTCGCTCGAACGTTTGGCCCAGAGTTCGGCCAGCGTGTCGCGCATGGCTTTCTGCATGCGGTCGACTACGGCTTGCCTGTTTTCACCCGAGACGAAATTGTAGGTTTCGGGCAGCACCGAGCCTTCGGCGGGAATAGCGATCTCGCCAGTCAGGTTGGGCTGGGCCATGAGCCGATCCCGAACCATGACAGAAGGCATGCCTTCGGGCACCGAGACGAAACGGCGCAGAACCTGGTTGCCCTGGATGATCGAGAGGATGCGGGAAGGGCTGGCGCCGCCAGGCAGCTTGTATTCGCCAGCCCGGATGGGTGCGCCACCGCCGAACAGCCGCGCACGCCAGCGGAAAGCCGAAGCCGAAGTGATTGCGCCTTCGCTTTCCAGCTTCAGCGCGACGACCGCCAGACTGGCGCCGTCGGGCACGACGAATTCGGCATCCCTGGTGAGCGGGCCCGAACCCCACCAGCCCCACAGCACCCACACCGCCGCGATCAGCGCCAGCGCCCCGGCGATGATCCCGCCGCGCCGCATGGTCAGCCGTCGTAAGCCTTGACCACCAGGCTGGCGTTGGTGCCGCCAAAGCCGAAGCTGTTATTGAGCGCCGCGCGCACCTGGCGCTTCCTGGCCACCTTGGGCACCAGATCGACGCCCTCGGTGCCTTCGTCGGGATTGTCGAGATTAAGCGTCGGCGGCACTATCTGGTCGCGGATGGCCAGGATGCAGAAGATCGTCTCGACCGCGCCGGCGCCGCCCAGCAAGTGGCCGATGGCGCTCTTGGTGCTGCTCATCGATGCGCCGCCCAGGTCGGGCCCGAGTACGCGCTTGACCGCGCCCAGTTCGATGGTGTCGGCCATGGTCGAAGTGCCATGGGCGTTGACATAGTCGATGTCGCCCGGCCCCATGCCGGCCTTGCGCAGCGCCATGCGCATGGAGAGCTCCGCGCCCTTGCCTTCCGGATGCGGGGCCGTGACGTGATAGGCGTCGCCTGACAGGCCATAGCCGACCACTTCCGCATAGATCTTCGCCCCGCGCGCCTTGGCGTGTTCCAGCTCCTCCAGCACGACAACGCCCGCGCCTTCGCCCATGACGAAGCCGTCGCGATCCTTGTCGTAGGGGCGGCTGGCCTGTTCGGGGCGATCGTTGAAACTGCAATTGAGCGCACGCGCCTGGGCGAAACCGGCGACACCCAGCGGGTTGATCGTGCCTTCCGCGCCGCCCGCCAGCATGACGTCGGCATCGCCGTCCTTGATCATCCGCGCCGCATCGCCGATCGAATGCGCGCCCGTCGAACAGGCGGTGACCACTGCGTGGTTGGGGCCCATCAGGCCGTACTTGATCGAAACCTGGCCGGAAATCAGGTTGATCAGCCGCCCATGAACGAAGTGCGGGCTGACGCGGCCGGGGCCTTTTTCATGCAGGACAATCGATTCGCTCTCGATCCCCGGCAGCCCGCCGATGCCCGAACCGATCGAACAGCCAGTGCGCAGCTTGAGATCGTCGTCCATTTCGTCGAGTCCGGCGTCTTCCAGCGCCTGGCCCGCCGCATCGATGCCATAGACGATGAAAGGATCGACCTGGCGCTGCACCTTGTGATCGACCCGCTTCATCGGATCGAAGCCATAGGGATGGTCCGCCGGCTTTACTTCGCAGGCGATGGTGCATTTCTGGTCGGTGGTGTCGAAGCGGGTAATCGTCCCCGCCCCGCTCTTGCCGGCGATCAGGTTGGCCCAGGCGGTTTCGACATCGGCGCCCAGCGGCGTGACGAGGCCCAGGCCGGTAACAACAACGCGACGCATTCAATTCTCCGGATATGAAACAGGCCCAGAGCCTTACGGGTCTGAGCCTGCCGGTGTCTTATCCCTGATCATCCGGACCAGCCCCTCGACAGGCTTGGGGCGGCCGGATCGGTGGCCTGTTCAGCCCTTGTTGTCGTCGATGTATTTGATGGCGTCCGAGACAGTGGCAATCTTCTCGGCGGCGTCATCGGGAATTTCGACCCCGAATTCTTCCTCGAATGCCATGACCAGCTCGACGATGTCGAGGCTGTCCGCCCCCAGATCATCGATGAAGCTGGCGTCCTCGGTCACCTTGTCGGCTTCTACGCCCAGGTGTTCGACAACGATCTTTTTGACCCGGTCGGCGGTGTCGCTCATTCAATTTACCCCTTCTCGAACGGAGGATGGTTGGCTCGTGTGCCGCCCTAATGCCGCAATGCCGCGCTGGCAAGTGGGGGGAGAATCTTGCTGTACATTGGCCGCAAACCGCGTTGCCCGTCGATTCTTCCGGCAGTGCGCCTTTGCTTCAAAAGCGCGATCCAAAAACCAGCATGGCTGCCGGCGCCAGCTCGAACTGTTGCGGGGTGAATGTATCGCGGCGCAGCGCCATGTCGCTATGCGCCTTGAGCAGGAGATAGCGTTCGTTCGCCTTGCCGGAACCGGGCAGGTATTTGGTCAGGTCGATCGTGGCGTGGAATCCCAACTGGTGTTCGCGCGCGTCGTATCCTGCATAGAGCAAGTCGTAGCTGCCGATATCTATTCCTAGCGACAACTTGGGCAAGTCCTCGCGATTTATCGTCAATGAAGCGCCGCCCGTCAGAAATCGGCCTGATTCCGCCACCGACCGGTCCACGGTGAGCGATCCGTAGATAGAGAAGTCCCACCAATCGCGGGACAGGGTGTGGTTCACGTCGATAGCGATGCTAGTTTGAGCAGCGAAACCATGTGCCGGATTTTCCGGTCTGCGGGCCGTTTCGCGCGTGAACGTCACTTCCGTTTCCGAATTACTGCGCGACCAGCCCAGGCCTGCGGACCAGTTCGAACGCAAGCTCGCCTCAGCCGGCACGGGATACCCGGTTTCGCTGGTTTTGCGCCGCGCGCTGACGCTCAACCAGTCGGGCAGCAGGCCCTTTCCTTTGGCAGTCAGGTCACCTCGCAGGGAAATCCGGATTTTTGCCGTTTCGTGGCGCTCGGTAGTCGCCCAATCCGCTTGTTCGTCGCTGTAGCTCCAGTTGCCGCTTGTCAGTCTCAAGTCGAACCAGCGGGAGCGCAGCCGGACGCTGGCTTCGCTCTGGCCATAGGCCGCGCCATTGACCGACTGATAGGATAAGGAAAGTCTGGTGCGCCCCCGCCGCCATTCGCCGCCTGCCTCGAATGTCCGGCCGCCGAAGATCAACGGCGATCCGGTTCGGCTCTGGAATGTCCGATAGGCCTCGTCTTGCTTGCCAAAGAAGGCATAACCGGTGACGGATCCAGTTTCTCCGTTCCATATCTCAGCCGTGACTTTATGCCACCAGGCGTTTCCATTGCGCCATTGCGGACGCGGTGACAGCAGGTCGTTCCGGCCCCTGAACCGGGAAGCCTCCGTAAGGCTGTATTGCGACCACGAGTAACCGCCGGCATAGTTGAGGCCGCTTCCCGGAACTGTGAATTTGACGCCAAGGTTCCACGCATTGTTTTCGCGCCAGCGGGACAATTCACCGACGCCATAGCGAGTCCCGGATCCGGTCAGCATCGGCACTCGTCCGGAAAAGGCGCCAGCCGAAACAGTAAGGCCGATCGTATCGAGTTCGGGGGGCGACAGACTGATTTCGATTTCGCGCCGCCAGCTGTCGGCTCCGGTCAGGGCGCCCGCGAGCAAATGACGGCCAGGCCGAAACAGGTCCTTGCCCGCAGCATCGCGCATCCACAGTGTTACGCCCTCATCTGGAAGTTCGATCTCGGTCGAAGTCGGGGACGTCTTCCTGCGTAGAGCACGCACGGCCGGCGGCAGAACCAATTTGGCCCGCAACGCCGCCGTGTCGCGGGTTCCTTCTAGAGGGGCTGCCGGCAAGTCAGCGGTCAGAAAGAAACCGTTGGCGACATTTGCCGGCATAGCGGCAGGCGCCGGTACTTGGGTGCCGGACTCATTGCCGGGATAGAGGCCCGCTGGCTGGGCTTGCGCAGATGCAGCCAGGCACTCCGGCGCCGATAGCAGCGCCAGGGCCGGGGTTATCCACGACGCTGTCTTGCCCGCTAGCATGGTGTCCGGTTCCCCATGGCGCGGCCGCCGATTGCGAACTTACGCTGCCGGGACGAGCCGCCGCCACCGTAATTTATGCGCAACCGATGGCGGACACCTGCCCACGCAGGTGCCCGCCGTCACGTTGCCTGGAAACTACCCGTTCTGGAGAGCCCGGATCGAGGAGATGCACTGGCCCTGATTGGTCCATTCGACAGGTCCGGTGGGCAGATTGATGGTGATCGGGAAGACCCCGAGTTCCTTCAGGTTCTGGCAGACCCGGACA
>JBFWSE010000007.1:0-58720 GCA_050248535.1 Novosphingobium sp. | reverse complement strand
GCTCTTCCGATCTCGGGCACGCCGATCACGGCGACATCCATCACCCTGGGGTGCATGATCAGGCAGTCCTCCACCGCCTGGGGATAGATGTTCACACCGCCCGAGATGATCATGAAGTCCTTGCGGTCGGTGAGGAACAGGTAGCCGTCCGCGTCGAGCCGGCCGATGTCGCCGACAGTGAACCAGTCGGCGTGTTCGGGATGCCGGGCGCGCTTGGCCTTGTCGGGATCGTTGAGATAGGAAACGTCGCGCCCCCCGGGCACTTCGAAATAGATCAGTCCCGCTTCATCCGGCCCCAGTACCTTGCCCTCATCGTCGCAGATATGGATCGGACCCATCGAAGGCTTGCCGACCGAACCGGGCTTTCGCAGCCATTCCTCCGATGAGATGCCGGTTACCCCGACGCCCTCGGTGCTGGCGTAGTATTCGAAAATGATCGGCCCCAGCCAGTCGATCATCTGCCGCTTGATCCCGACAGGGCACGGCGCGGCGGCATGAGTCACCTGGCGCAGCGACGACAAATCGTATTTCCGCCTGACTTCCTCCGGCAGCGCCAGCATGCGCACAAACATGGTCGGTACGAAATGAGCGTTGTTGACCCTGTATTTCTCGATTGCCGCCAGCACGCCTTCGGCATCGAACTTGCGCATGGTCACATTGGTGCCGCCCAGCCGCTGCGGCACGACCATGCAACTAAGCGGCATGCCGTGATAGAGCGGCCCGGCGTTGAACATGACGAGCGGATCGTAACCATCGTAGACGCCGTCGCCGCCGCCCTCGAGCGCGTTGAATTCGTCGATCGGCCCGGGCACGAAGGGCAGGACAATGCCCTTGGGCCGGCCAGTGGTGCCGCTCGAATAGATCATGTGAAAACCGCTGATCTCGTCCGCCACCGGCGTCGCGGGCATGGCGGCCATGGCCCCGGCCAGCGGCTGCGCCCCGGCGATCGGCTCGTCGTCCGCATAGAAGATGTGCTCGACAGCCGGAATCAGGTCGGCCCGATCCGCCGCCAGCGCACGCGGGGTTTCGCCCAGCGATGCCGAGAGCACCAGCGCCCGTGCCCCAGAGTCGCCCAATATATAGGCAGCTTCGGCGGGTTTGAGGTGCGTCGACAGCAGCGTGACGAACACGCCGCAGCGCGTGGTACCCCAGTAGACTTTGGCGAAGTCCGGCGAATTGCGCATCATCACCGCAATCCTGTCGCCGGGCTTGAGGCCGAGAGACCGCAGCAATTGCGCAAAGCGGTTCGAACCTTCGTCGAGTTGGCGATAGGTCAGTGTTTCGCCAGTATCGGCAAGCACCATGGCAAGCCCATTCGGATTGGTACGGGCATGGCAAGATGGATGAAATCCGGGCACAATCTCGCCCTCCCCAATGCGTTCTAGTAAACCCCGCCCTGCTGTTCCGCGAAATCGCCCGGTTCGGCGCCGCGATCTTGCGCGGAACTGCGTGCTTCGGCCGCGGCCTGATTGCGCCGTTTGATTGCCGCGATCAGCGCATCGCGTTTGCTCTCGAATTCCTCCTGCCGCTCCGTACGTTCGGCCACGGTTTCGGCCTTGAAGGCCTCCCAGATCATCGAGGACTTGGGGTCGCTGCCCGGCATGCCGCCAAACACCCGCTTGCCCGAAGTACGGTCGATCCGGACCATGTGGACGTCCTTGGGCGCAACGAATGGCAGGCGGCTCCAGCGCGGTTTGGTTGCCTGCACCATTTCCTTGAAGATTGGAGCGGCGACGCGACCGCCCTGAGCATAGCCGCCCAGCGAACGCGGCTTGTCGAAACCAAGGTATACGCCGCCGACATACCGTTGCGAACCACCGACGAACCACACATTGGTTGGGCCGCTGGTCGTCCCGGTCTTGCCGAACATTGGCAAATTGAGGTCCCTCAGCACAGTGGCTGTACCGCGACTGACCACGCCTTCCAGCATGTGAACCACTTGATAGGCGGTCCGCGGGTCCATCACCTGCTTGCCACGCGGCGCCAGCCGCGGCATCGGCTTGCCATCCCAGTTCGCCATGTTGCATTGACCGCAGCGGCGGTTGTCCGCCCGCCAGATCACCTTGCCGTCGCGATCCTGAACATAGTCGATCACGGTCGCTTCGTATTGAATGCCATTGTTGGCCAGCGCCGCATAGGCATTGACCATCTGCGCAACCGTGGTGTCGCCTGCGCCCAGCGAGAAAGCGAGATAGGGCTGGTACTTGCCAATGCCTACCCGGTCGAACGTCTTGATAACATTGTCCATGCCGGCATCGTCGGCGATACGCACCGTCATCAGGTTGCGCGATTGCTCAAGCCCCCAGCGCATGGTGTGATTGCCGCTGCCGCCCCCGCCGCCGAAGTTGCGGAAGCATTTGCGCCCCCGCCCCTGCATGACGCAAAATGGCCCATCGAGAATCTGAGTGGCAGGCGTCATGCCGAAATCGAGCCCGGTGGCATAGACGAAGGGTTTGATCGTCGAACCGGGCTGGCGCATGGCTTGCGTTGCCCGGTTGAACGAACCGAGGCCGGAATCGAACCCACCCTGCATCGCCAGAATCCGGCCATTGACCGGGCTCTGCACCAGCATGCCGCCTGAAACTTCCGGGATTGTCTGAACCGCCCAGCTGTTGGGTCCGGTGGGCGCCGCCGCGACCACATCGCCTGCCTTGAGCGATTCAGGCAAGCCAGTCAGCCCCGCCTTGCTTCCGTCACCGAAGCCAATACTCGCCGAACCGCCCTGGCGCTGAAGCACCATGCCCACGCGCCAGTTCTTGTAGGAGACAGACTTGTTCAGCGTGATCAGCTGACTCTGCCATTTACCGGGATCGAGATCGACGTGCGCGATCGGCCCTTTCCAGCCCTGGCCGCCATGATAGCGAATCAGGCCAGCGCGCAGAGCGTTTTGCGTCGCCCGCTGCATTTCCGGATCGAGCGACGTACGTATCCACAGTCCGCCGGCATAAATGCTGTTGGGTCCGTCCTCCGCAGTCTCGCCGAATTTTGCGACCAGCCTGCGGCGCACTTCCTCGACGTAATAACCCACCGAACTGTCGTAGCTTTCGGCCTGGCGCGGGATCAGACCCAGCGGCTGCGCCTTGGCCGCTGCGGCCTGGTCGGCTTTCAGCCAGCCGTTCTTGACCATCTGGTCAAGCACCCAGTTGCGTCGCTCAATCGCAGCGGCTTCCTGCGTGGCGCGGCCATAGCGTTCGGGCGCCTTGGGCAGGATTGCAAGGAAGGCGATCTCGTGGAGCTGAAGCTCGTTCAGATCCTTGCCGAAATAGGCGCGCGATGCAGCCTGAACGCCGAAACTCTGCCGTCCGAGCGGGATTTCATTGAGGTAGAGTTCGAGAATCTGCTGCTTGGTCAGCACGCTTTCGATGCGCCCGGCGAGAATCATTTCCTTGAACTTGCGACCCAGCGAATATTCGTTGCCGATCAGGATGTTCTTGGCGACCTGCTGGGTGATGGTCGAACCGCCCTTGGCGCGCTCGCCCGAGCCGATCTTGGTGACATAATCCAGCACCGCACCGGCCAGGCCCGTGTAGTCCACGCCGCCATGCGTCCAGAAAGTCTTGTCCTCGGCCGAAAGGAAGGCGTCGATCACAGGTTTGGGGAAATCGACGAAGCGCAGCTGAACCCGCCGTTCGCGTGCATAAGAATAGACAATCTGCCCGTCGATCCCCCGCACCATCGTCGGCAGCGGCGGCTGGTAAGTCAGCAATTTGTCGGCTGACGGCAGGTTGCGCAGCAACAGCACCCAAACCAGCAAGAACAGCACCAACAGGGTGCCAAGGAGATAGCCAATCCGCCTGAACCAGCGGCTCTCGCGCCACTTGTCGCGAAACCACGTCGTCAGGTTGCCGGCATTGCGGCGGATGCGAAAACGCACGTTGTTCGATGCTGCTGCGTCAGCCATGGCGCGCGGTCCCTAGCACGTTGCCCACGGCCTGTGCCAGCCTGTTACTATGCCCCCTGTAAATGGCGCGCGAAGAACAGCCGGATCGCGCGCGCGGTGGCTTCGGCAAAGTCGCGGCGGCCGGCGGCCGAGACCAGCCGCGCCACGTCGGATTCGTTGCTGATATAGCCGGTTTCGAACAGCGCCGATGGCACATCCGGGCTCTTGAGCACGACAAAGGCGGCCGACTGGACTGCATCGTCGCGAAAGTGCATCCGCGGCCTGGCTTCGCGCATGACCAGTGCGGCGAATTCGCGCGACCGCGCTTCGGTATCGCGCTGCGAGAGGTCGAGGAGAATCGCACCGACTGTGTCGCTCTTGCCTGCGAGCATGACGCCATTGACCTTGTCCGCGCCATTTTCGCGGGCGGCATAGCGTTGGGCAATCTCGGACGAACCGCGTTCGGACAGGGTATAAATCGATGCGCCGCTGGCCTGGTTGCCTTCCTCGCTGTCGGCGTGGATCGAGATAAACAGATCGGCATTGAGCCTGCGGGCGATGTCGGAGCGCTCTTCAAGCGAAAGGAACCGGTCGTCGCCGCGCGTCAGGGCGACACGAATACCGCCGTTCTCCAGCAACCGGTCGCGAAGCGCCCGGGCGAGCATCAGGGTAACCTGCTTTTCGCGGACCGCACCTGTGCCGGCTCCGGGATCGTGCCCGCCATGGCCGGCATCGATCACCACAAGCGGCCGGCCGGCATCTGGGGGACCTTCCACTTCAGGCAGGCCGATGGCGCCCTCGCCCTGCGGCAATTCGATGCGCAGAACATATTTGTCGCCGCGACCGGGCGCACCGAAGGCCCGGTCCGCCGCTACCATTAGCGCGAAGACCGCAACTGGCGCCAAAGCCAACATCGCGAATTGCACAAAGCGTTGCATGGCAAGAAATTGCTTAGGCAGCACCTTACCGGGCGGCAATGCCCTTCGCGCGGTGTTCCACATTGATCGGCAAGGGTAAAATCGCGGGAATGCTTGCCGTCAAGGTCAAGCAGTGCTAGAGACGGAAAGTCCGGTGCAGTGCCTGCCCCGATCCCCCAGCCCGCGCGCCTGTCAATACAGCAGCAAAGGGTTCTATTCCAGGGATCGCCACAGGCCGCCCCGGCGAGCGTCCGGTCCGGGAGGCCGGATCAACAGGTTGATGCAGAATATGACAAGTAATGCGCCGTCTTACCCGCTGCCGCTCCATGGGGCGCAGGCAGGTTGGGCGGTAGCGAAAGCGCGCAGGGTTTCACCGCGCATTGGCATGCCTGCAGACACGAACCCCATCGCCCAGGTGCTCCCGCGCCCGGGCACATTCCACCGTTTTGCCGCAACCGGCGCATGGGCAAGGCCCTGCGCGATTTCGGGCGGCCTTACTGCAACAGATCGCGTCGCACGCTCGGAACCGGGTTCTCCCGCTGCTTCCGTGCCCCGGCGCGCATGGAGATTACACAATGTCAACGCGCATGCTGATCGATGCGCGCCACCCGGAAGAGACCCGGGTGGCGGTGCTCAAGGGCAACCGTATTGAGGAATTCGACTTTGAATCTGCTGACCACAAGCAGATCAAGGGCAACATCTATCTCGCCAAGGTAACCCGGGTCGAACCGTCGCTGCAGGCGGCTTTCGTCGATTTCGGCGGCAACCGGCACGGTTTCCTCGCCTTCAGCGAAATTCACCCGGATTATTACCAGATCCCCAAGGAAGACCGAGAGGCGCTGCTCGCCGAAGAAGCGGCCCATGCCGAGGAAGAGGCCGCGCTACGCGCAGCCGAGGATTCCGACGACGACTATGGCGAAAGCGCGCTCGACCGCATCGAGGATGAGGACCACAGCGAAGACATGGGCGGCGGCCTGGGCCAGCTGACCGAACTCGATGAAGAGGACGAAGTGTCCACTATCGAAGGCGGCCATGTCGAAAACGATTTCGACGAGGAAAACGGCGAAGACGAGGAAAACGGCGAAGACGAGGCTGAAGCTGAAGCGCGTGAGGGCGAAGAGGAAAGCGCCGGACGTGGCGAGGATGGCGAGGAAGAAGACAGCGAAGACAATGGCAGGCCCCGCCGCGGCCGCCGTCGCCAGTCGCGCGGCCGCTCCAAGGAAGCCGACGAGCTGCGCGCGAAGCGCATGGCGCTGCGCCGTCGCTACAAGATTCAGGACGTCATCCACCGGCGCCAGGTGTTGCTGGTCCAGGTGGTCAAGGAAGAACGCGGCAACAAGGGCGCGGCGCTGACGACATATCTCAGCCTCGCCGGCCGCTATTGCGTGCTGATGCCCAATTCGAGCCATGGCGGCGGAATCTCGCGCAAGATCAACTCGACGGCGGACCGCAAGCGCCTGAAAGGCATTATCTCCGAGCTGGACCTGCCCCGTACCATGGGTTGTATCGTGCGCACCGCCGGGCTGCAGCGCACCAAGACCGAGATCAAACGCGATTTCGACTATCTCGCCCGCCTGTGGGATGAAATTCGCGAAAACACTCTGAAAAGCGCGGCTCCGGCGCTGATCCATTCGGACAGCGACCTGATCAAGCGCGCGATCCGCGACATCTACAACCGCGATATCGAGGAAGTTATCGTCGAGGGCGAGCCGGGCTACCGCGCCGCGCGCGATTTCATGAAACTTCTGATGCCGAGCCACGCCAAGCGCGTGAAGGCCTATTCCGACCCCGTCCCGCTCTATCAGCGCTACGGCGCGGAAGACCAGCTGACGGCGATGTACGATCCGGTCGTGCAGCTCAAGAGCGGCGGTTACATCGTCATCAACCCGACTGAGGCGCTGGTCTCGATCGACATCAACTCGGGCCGTTCGACCAAGGAATACGGCATCGAGGCGACCGCGCTAAACACCAACCTCGAAGCCGCGCGCGAAATCGCCCGTCAACTACGCCTGCGCGACATGGCCGGCCTTGTCGTCATCGACTTCATCGACATGGAATACGGATCGAACATCCGTAAAGTCGAGAAGGCGATGAAGGACGCGCTCAAGAACGACCGTGCGCGTATCCAGGTCGGCCGCATTTCCAGCTTCGGCCTGATGGAAATGAGCCGCCAGCGGCTGCGCACCGGCGTGCTCGAAGCGACCACCCGGACGTGTCCCCACTGCGATGGATCCGGTCTGGTGCGCACCGCCAGCTCCGCCGCGCTTTCGGCGCTGCGGCTGATCGAGGACGAAGCGGCGCGGGGCCGGGGCAGTGTGATTTCGCTGTTCGCCAGCACCGAAGCCACGATCTACCTGCTCAACGCCAAGCGTTCCGACCTGGGCGAGATCGAGCAGCTCTACGGTGTTCGCGTCGAAGTCATCCCGGAAGGCGAGGACGAAGGCGCCAAGATGCGCGTCGGTTCGTCCGGGCCGCCGCCTTCGGCCGCGCCCAAATTTGAACCGATTGTCATCGAGGAAGATGACGATATCGACGTCGAGGACGAGATGGACGAAGACGACCGCGAAGCGGCGTCAGAGGACGATGACGGCAACCGCCGCCCGCGCAAACGCCGCCGTCGCGGCGGTCGCGGCCGCGATCGCGACAGGCGCGATGGCGAGGAACGTCAGGCTCAGGCCGGCAATGACGACGACGCCGAAAACGAATCGGAAGCGGAGGCCGAGGCTGCTGACACCCGCGATCTATCCGAGGACGATGAAGGCTCCCGCAAGCGCAAACGCCGCCGCCGTCGGGGCGGACGCGGGCGTAATCGCGGTGAAGGCGAAACGGCCGAATCCGATGAAACGGAATCCGGCGATGCGGATTCCGCCGGGCCTGCCGAAACCGAGGCCGTAGAGGCTGAAACCCCGGTGGAAGAGGCCCCCAAGAAGCGGACGCGCCGCAAGAAGGCCGTGGCCGAAGAGGCAGAAGCGGGCGCAGTACCGGCCGAGCCTGTTGCCGCCGACGCACCCGAGGCCGAGGCCGAAGCCCCGGTCGAGGAAGCGCCCAAGCCCAAGCCCAAGCCCAAGCCGCGTAGCCGCAAGAAAGCTATGCCGCCTGCCGAGGCGGAGGCCGAACCGGCGCCGGTGCCGGTGCCGGAAGAAGCCCCTGCCAAACCTGCACGGAGCCGCCGCAAAAAGGCCGAGGCGCCTGCGCCGGAAGCCGAACCCGTTGTAGTCGAAGACAGCGCGCCCGCGGTTCCCTCCGAGGACGTAGAACCCTCGGACCAATCCGGCGAGGGCGCATCCGGCGGTCCCCGGCGCGGCTGGTGGCAACGCACTTTCGGCAACGAATAAGCAAAGAATATCCTCCCCGGGGACTGCCTGGGGAGGATATCAAATCCTCACGGAAACTGCTTGCTCCCCAGAACACCGCCGTAGAGCGCCCGGTAGGCATCGATCATCCGTTTTTCGTCATAGTCCGCGCGAGCCCGTTTACGGTTGGCCTGGCCGACACTGCGACGCAAAGCCGGGTCGTCGGCGAGGGCGCACAGGGCATCGGCGAGCGCTCCATCGTTGCCCGCGGGTACGACAAAAGGCAGGTTTTCCTCGGCCACCATGGCCGCAACATCGCCAACCGCCGGCGACACCACCGCCAGCCCCGATGCCATGGCCTCCACTACCGAAATCGGAAATTGTTCGCTGTCCGACGACAGCGCGAACAGATCGAACAAAGCCGCCGCCTTGGCAGGATCGGGAACGAAACCTGGCATGTGCACCCGATGCGACAGATCCAGCCGCATGGCCTCGGCCCGGATCGCTTCGCGTTCCGGGCCTTCGCCCAGGATCACCAGTTGCCATTCCTCGGGCAGCGAAGCAAAGGCGCGAACCAGCCGGGGCAAGTTCTTCACTTTCCTGAGGCCCGCCAATGTGCCCAGCCAAAACTCGCCCTCGCGTTTGATCACGCGTGGCAGGGCATCGCGCCTAACCTTGCCGCCCAGCCCGCGCATGTCGATGCCATTGGCGATGCGATGCACCCGCCATGCGGGCTGTTGCCAGGCTTCCAGCGCGATCTTTTCGAGAATGGTCGACGGCACAACCAGCCCGGATGTGCGCGCCAGGGCAATCCTGCGGAACCAGTTGCGCGAGCGTTTCAGCCCTTTCGCCTCATCCTCATTGAATCCGTCTTCGTGGTGGACCAGCGGCGGCAGGTCGAAGATCTTGCCGAACAGGCTATGCGCCATGACGGCATCCATCGCCCCCCAGTTATAGGTGAGGATCAGATCGTAGCCGCGCATGGCCTCGGCAATGCGCCGCAGGCGCTTGGGCAATGGCCGCCCGTTCAAGGTCGGGAATGTGTCCGGATAATAGACTGAAATCGAGGGATCGATCGCCGAAGCTGCCCCCAGCGCACCGGGCTTGGCCGAAACGATGCTGTGCGCGACGGTATAGCCAAAGGCATTGATCAACCGCGCCGCGCGCAATTCCTTGCCGCCCGGATCGAAGCTTGAATGCAGATGAAGGATGCGCAAAGACCCGGTTCCGCTGTCAGGTCAATTTGGCAAGCAGACAATCGATGGCCGCCTGCGCTTCCGGCTCGTCGAGCGTTGGGGCATGGCCGACCCGCGGCACCGTGACGGCCTGCGATCCGGGCAGGCGATCGAGCATTTTTTCCAGCGTGACGGCACTCAGGATGTCGGACAGATCGCCACGAATGAACAGCAGCGGCCGGCCAGCCAGTGCGGCAAAGGCAGCCCACATCGCATCACTCGACGGGGCCGGCGAATCGGCGAAAGGCTCGGCGATCTTCATATCGTAGTCGAAAACGATGCGGCCATTGTCGCTCAGCACCATGGTCCGCTTGGCCATGGCCAGCCAGTCGCCGATCTCATAGTCGGGAAAAGCGATTCGCTGGCTTTCCTCCACGGCGCGGGCCGCGTGCATCCAGGTGGAAAAACTACGCCCCTGGCCGACATAACCGCGGATCCGCTCCAGCCCTGCCTCTTCGACTTCCGGGCCGATATCGTTGAGCACGGCAGCGGCAAGGCGGCTTGGGCCGGTGGCCGCCAGCAGCATGGTCAACAGCGCGCCCAGCGACGTTCCTATGGCGACAAATCGCTCGATGCCGGCCTGCTCGAACAGCAAGCCGAGATCCTCGACATATTGCATCGGATTGTAGGTAGCCGAATCCTTGGCATAGGCGCTGTCGCCGCGTCCGCGCAGTTCAGGGCAGATCACCCGCCATTCGCCCGCCAGGCGTTCGGCCAGGCCGGCGAAATCGCGCGCATTGCGCGTCAGACCCGGCAGGCAGAGCACCGGCGGCCGGTCGCCGCGCCCCGCATAGTCGCGATAATGCAGCTTCAGCCCGTCGCGGCTCGACCAGTAACCATCGGTAAATTCGCTCATATTCGCCGCGTGTCCCGACCCTTTGCACAGGCCCTGCTTGCCAGCAGGACGCCTTGGCCCCACTATCGCCCGATGCGAGCCGAACCGCAAGCTTCACCCTATCGCCCGGACTTCCGGCTCGCGCAACTGGCCGACTGGATCGGCGATCCGGTCGATGCGGCGCAGTTCCCCCGGCACACCCTGCGATACCGCAATGACCGCTGGGCCGGAGCCGTGGGTCTCGACCAACTCTCCGACGAACAATGGCTCGATCATTTCGGCCGGTTCGCGCCTTTGCCGGACAATCTGCCCCGGCCAATGGCGCTGCGCTATCACGGCCACCAGTTCAGAGCATACAATCCGGACATCGGCGACGGGCGCGGCTTTCTATTTGCCCAACTGCGCGACGGGCGCGGCCGCCTGCTCGACCTGGGCACCAAGGGATCTGGCCAGACCCCCTGGAGCCGCGACGGCGACGGCAGGCTGACGCTGAAAGGCGCCATGCGCGAAGTCCTTGCGACCGAAATGCTGGAAGCGCTGGGCGCGAACACCAGCAAGACCTTTTCTGTCGTCGAAACCGGAGAGGAACTGTGGCGCGGCGACGAACCCTCTCCTACGCGTTCGGCCGTGCTGGTGCGGCTCAGCCATGGCCATATTCGCATCGGCACCTTCCAGCGGCTGCGCGCCTTGCAGCAGCAGGAACACATGGAAGCACTCGTCGCCTATTGCCTGGAGACATTCCCCGGCCCGCTCCCGCCTGAGGATGCGCCGGGTCGCGACGAACCGGCGGTGATACTGCTCCACCAGGTGGTGGAACGTATGGCCGACATGGCCGCGAGCTACATGGTGGCGGGTTTCGTTCACGGGGTGCTCAATACCGACAACATGAATATTTCGGGCGAAAGCTTCGACTATGGCCCCTGGCGCTGGCTGGCGCAGTGGGATCCCTCCTTCACCGCCGCCTATTTCGACCATTCGGGGCTCTATAGCTTCGGCCGCCAACCCGAGGCGATTCACTGGAACTGCGCCCAGTTGGCGGTTGCGTTGCGCATGCTCGCCGAAACCGACCCGCTGGTCGCCGCGCTCGACCGCTTCGGACCGCTTTACCAACAGGCCATGGTCCGCCGTTTTCTCTGGCGGCTAGGCGTGCAGTCCAGGCGGTTCGATGCCGATCTTGCGCTGGTTGCGGCGGCCGAACAGCACCTGGCCAAGGCCGCCATTGCCCCCGACGCTTTTTTCCACGCCCATCGCGGCGGCCGAAATGCGCTGGACGGCGAATTCGGTCTCTTGCTGCGCCAATACGCCCCGACTGGCGGCGACCATGACCTGTGGCAACGGAATGCCGCGCCCAGCCTCGTGATCGAGGAAGTCGAGCGAATATGGAGCGCCATCGACCAGCACGACGATTGGACGCCGTTTCATGGAAAGGTGTCTGAAATTCAGGAGCTTGGATCAGCGCTGGGCGAAGCGCCAAATCCTGCCGAATATATTTAACGCGCCGGAAGGAATTCGGTAATTCCTGCCGTGCTAGGAAGGGCCGGTTGCAGTTCGGCCTTGCTCTCCCGCAGGGTCCTTTCAGGTACGGTTGGTAGAGCCAGGTGAGTAGCGATACTATCATTTCGACCAATCCTTGCACCGGCGAGGAAGTCTGGCGCGGAAAAATCGGCGATGTCGACGATGTGGTGGCGCGCGCAAGGCGGGCATGGCCTGCCTGGGCGGCGCAATCGTTGGCGACGCGCATGGAACTGGTGCGCCGCTTCGCCAACGAAGTGCGCAAGGAAAGCGATGCTCTCGCCGATCTGATCGCGCGCGAAACCGGCAAGCCGATGTGGGACGCTCGCGCCGAAGTCGAACAGGTCGTCGCCCGGGTCGAGATTTCTATCCGCGCCAATTCCGAACGCAACGCCCAGCGCAAGCTCGACAATGCCCTCCAGGGTTCAACTGCGGTGCGGCACAAGCCGCATGGCGTGCTGGCGGTGATTTCACCATTCAACCAGCCCGCATTGCTGCCCTGCTCGCATATCCTGCCCGCGTTGATTGCCGGCAATTCCATTGTGCTCAAGCCAAGCGAAAAGACCCCGGCGACTGCCGAACTGCTCGCCAAATGCTTCAATCGCGCCGGCATCTCGGCGGCCATTGTACAGGTCATGGCCGGCGGGCCTGATCAGGGCCAGGAACTCGTCGCGCACGAAGGCATTGACGGCGTTTTGTTCTCCGGTTCGGCCCATGTCGGCATCGGCATAAACCGCAAACTTGCCACCCGGCCGGACAAGATGGTTTCGCTGCATATGGGCGGCAACAATCCGATTGTTGCCTGGGATACGCCGAAGATTTCCGACGCGGCCACTCTGATCGTTCAGTCGGCCTTTTCGAATGCCGGGCAGCACTGCGCCGCGGCCAGGCGGCTGATTGTCAAGGACTCACTCTACAACGAACTGATCGCCGAGCTGAAGAGCCTGACCGACCGGATCATTGTCGGCAGCCCGTTCGACGAGCCCTCCCCTTTCATGGGCCCGGTGATCGACAACCTGAGCGCCGACGGGTTGACCGAGAGCTTCCTCTACATGCTGAGCAACGGCGGGCGGGCGATCAAGCACTTGAAGCGGATGCATGACGAACTTCCCTTCGTCACTCCGGCAATTATCGATACCACGGCCATGGCCGACCGGCCCGACGTCGAACTGTTCGGACCGATCCTGCAGGTTATCCGGGTCCACGAATTCGACGAGGCGATTGCCGAGGCGAACAACACCCGGTTCGGCCTGACAGCCTCGCTGATTGGTGGAAACCCGCAGGAATACAACCGCTTCTGGGCCAATACCCGCGCCGGCGTGGTCAACTGGAACCGCCCGACCATCGGCACTTCCGCCGGAGCCCCGCTGGGCGGGCTTGGTCTTTCGGGCAATCACCGGCCCGGCGCCTATTACGCTGCCGACTACTGCGCCTATCCGGTCGCTTCGGCCGAACTCGAGCAGCCGCGGGCAATCATCGGCGCCGGATTCCGTGAAGCAGTTTACGCCTGAGAAACGCCGGTAGTCAGCCGCCGTTCGCTACCAGGTCGACTCGCGTCAGCCCGCTATCCAGCTTGCGCATCTGGATGGCATAGGCGGCATTGCCCTTGGCGCCATCGAGCACATGCAGGCTGTCGGCCAGGCGATGCCTTGCCGTGTACCCGGCAGACGAAAGCCGCGTGTAATAGAAATCCGCGACATCGCCCGCATCGACCGGCGTGGCGAAGCTGACCACGCGCAAGCGGCAGCCGCCGAGGTCGGTTCCCGCGGCTTCCTGCAGATGGCCGCGTGGGTAGATGGACAGGGGAGCTGGCAGGCTGAGCGACCAGGCCATGGCATAGTCCATTTTGCCGGCGCAGCGCTTGCCAACCTCTCCCGAGGTTGCTGCCAGTTGGGCCGCCGTGACGCCGCCGGGCGCAATGCCATTCGCATCTTCAGGTAAGGGCGCGGATTTGATCGATCCTCCAGCCAGTTCTCGCGCCTCGTCCCTGGCTGCCTGGATCGCTTCGGGGGTGCGCTCGACCAGCGGCAATTCGATAACTGGCGGCCCTCCCCCGGCGATGGCGGCAGAGGCGTGACTCTGACCGGACAGCTCGCCATCGACCATCACGGGGCCGGCGAGGACGCTGGTCAGCGCCGGGTCGGCCTCGGGCCTCGTGCCCTCGCCCTTGCCCTTGCCGCAGGCAGCCAGCGCCGCGCAGCAGCCAAGCAGCATCAGAGCAGGGCGAAGGTGTTTTGGCATTGCGGGATTTTGACCAAATTGCCGCAAAGCTATCGGCGATCAAGGTAAATATCCGGTTTCCCGGCATTCCTTTGCGTAAAGGGGGCGCCCCGGCAGAGCCAAGGACGCCCCCTGCAGCGCATGTTGCGAGACTATTGCGCTGCCCGGTCAGCCCGCCCGGCGGGCAAAGTGGTTGTCAGCGGCAACGGGCATTGCTGCGGTCGATAGACCGGCCGATCAGCGCGCCGCCAGCCGCGCCGATTATGGTGCCTGCGGTCTTGTCGCCGCGGCGGCCGACAATCTCATGGCCGATGACACCGCCGACGACGCCGCCAATCAACAGGCCGGTGGTTCCGTCGCTTCGGCGGCAGCGATAGCGCCCGTCGCGCCCGCGCCAGACCGGCCCATCGTAATAGCTTGATTCACGATAGCCGCGGCGGCGGCCATAGTCGTGATATTCGCCCTGGTTCCAGTGGCGGCCGTGATTCCAGCCGCTGGCGACGCCAGTCACTTCCGCGGGCACCGCTCCGCCGGAAAATGCCGGCAAGGCGCTGGCGGGCACTGCCACAATCATCGGCGTGGCCGAGGCAAGAGCCAGGCCGATTGTCTTTTCGATCCTGTTCATGGCGATTCTCCTTCTCACGAGTTTGCGACCCTCGTTTCTGTTCGGTCTGTTGTTCGCCGTGACCCATAATGGGTTTTCTGGCTGAACAGATGGCAACGCAGCTGTCAGCTTGACCGGAAATGCGGTCGACCGAGGGGAAACAGGCGATGAATCGCCGATTGCAGCCGCGACAGGCAGGGATTAATGGCCGGAATTCAAGGGGGTTCATGCACCGAGGTTCAGCTTCGACTGGCGGTTTGCCCTACGCGCTCGGCGCCTACCTTATCTGGGGGCTGCTCCCGCTTTACCTGATCGCCGTTCGCCAGGTGCCGCCGCTGGAATTCGTCGGCTGGCGGATCGTCTTCGCATTTCCCATCTGTCTTGCAGCGGTCGCCATCGGCAAACAGCGAAGCGAACTGGCGGCGGCAATTGCCGACCGGCGGATGCTGGCGCTGCTCAGCCTTAGCGCGCTGCTGATCGCCGCGAACTGGGTGATCTACACCGTGGCGATCCAGGCCGGACACGTCTTTGCCGCCAGCCTTGGCTATTACATCAATCCGCTGGTCAATGTGCTTGCAGGAACATTGTTTCTCAGCGAGCGGCTGAACCGGCTGCAATGGAGCGCCGTGGCGCTGGCGGCAGCCGGCGTGGCGCCGCTCGCCTCGCAGGCCTTGCCGATGCTCGGAATCAGCCTGTCGCTGGCCGCGACATTCTGCGGCTATGGGCTGGTGCGCAAGGTCACGCCGGTATCCTCGCTGACCGGGCTGACTATCGAATCGGGTCTGCTGATGCTGCCGGCGCTTGGCATTGTCGGGTGGTTTGCCCTGTCGCCGGGGGGATCGAGTTTCGGGCTGGATACCGGATCAAGCCTGCTGCTGGCTGCTTCGGGTCCGATTACTGCCATTGCACTCCTGCTGTTCGCGGTGGCGGCGCGGCGGATGGACTATTCGGCGCTCGGCTTCGTCCAGTTCCTCTCGCCGACCCTGGCTTTTCTGCTCGGACTATTCGTCTTCCGCGAAGAGCTGCGCCCGGTACAGCTGGTTTCGTTTGCCACGATCTGGACGGCCATTGCGCTGTTCAGTTGGGACTTGTGGCGAAGGCGGGGCTTGATTCGGCCGGCGTGAAGGCCGATCTCACAAGCATGACTGCCAGCCGCCTGTTTTCCCGTGCCGTTCTGCGGCTTTCGCCCGATGCCGAGGGTGAGGATGCCGCCGAGTTCCTTCAGGGCCTCGTCACCAATGACGTGAACGCAGATCCTCCGGTCTGGTCCGCGCTGCTGACACCGCAAGGCAAGGTGCTGTTCGATTTCCTGATCTGGCGCGATGGCGACGATGTGCTGATCGACTGCGAGGCCGATGCCGCCGACGCCCTTGCCAAGCGCCTGTCGCTTTATCGCCTGCGCCGCAAGATCGCGATCAAGCGCGACGAGAGCCTTGCCGTCCACTGGCGCGAGGACGCAGGAAACGATCCCCGCCATGCAAGCCTTGGAACGCGATGGTTGGCGCCGGCAGATCCGCTGGATGCGCCGGCAGACCAGGCATGGCTCGCTCATCGCCTGTCGCTCGGCATTGCCGAAGGTCGCACCGAGCTCGGTGATGGCGATGTGCTGTGGCTCGAATGCAATGCCGCCGAACTGAACGGCGTCAGCTTCACCAAGGGGTGCTACATCGGTCAGGAAAACACCGCGCGCATGAACTGGCGGCAGAAAGTGAATCGCCGGCTGGTCGTCGTGCCGCTGGAACAATCGGATCCGGCGCGGCAGCGCGTTGCCTATCCCGAATTAAGCCTGGCGATCGATCATTTGCGAAATGAGGACATCGGACCCGCGATCCGGCCATCGTGGCTTCAGCCTGCCTGAGGCAACTCCTCAACAGCCGACTGCACGGCTTCGATCAGAAAACGCTCGGCCCGGTCGCGCGCGGCGGTCCGCGGCATTTCCAGCGATTGCGACAAGGGCCCGCCCATCAGCGCATCGCCCAGCGCCATGAGCGCCAGCGTCAGCGTCACTTCGCGCATGGTGGCCGAATCCATGTCATGCACTTCGTCGACCAGGTCGTGAATCGCCTCGATGATCGGATCGAGTGCATCCTCATTTCCCGAAAGCAGCATCCATGAAGCCAGGGCGCCACCACCCTCGCGGTCGAAGGCCTCGAATGTCATGTCGACGACGTCTCGGGCCGTGCCTGTCCCGTCGCGGCTCGCGAAGACGGCCTTGGCGATTGCTTCGCAGATGGTCGAGGAGAGGTAACGCGCAAGCTCTTTCTGCAGTCCCGAAGCCGAACCGAAATGGTGCAGCAGGTTGGCATGCGTGCGGCCCACTCGCGAGGCGACAGCCTTCAGCGTGACGGCCTGAGGCCCCATTTCGATCAGGAGTTCCCGCGCAGCCTCAAGGGCTACGGTCCGGCTCTCTTCCTGGGAAAGACGCTTTCTTATTGACATATATGTAAATTATCTATACGGCTTTTGCGATGAGCGCAACCCCCAGTCCCGGAAGTAAATTAGATCAAGCGGACGAACCACGCAAGGATGCTGCGGCGGGAGCGATCAAGGTTCGCGATTTGCGATTTGGCCGTGATGGCAAGCCGCCGCGCTGGTGGCTCAATGGCGATCCGGTGGCTACGGCCTGGTTCAACGCCCTTTCCGGCACATTCCCGCGCGGCGAAGCCAAATTCATCGAGGCGGTAAAAGCCCACCGCGACGGCGTACCGCCCAAGCTCGATGCCGAAATTCGCGCCTTCATCGTCCAGGAAGTCAACCATTCGCGAGAGCACATCGCCTTCAACCGCAACGCAGTGGAGGCCGGCTACGACATGGCGAAGATCGACCGGGGCGTCGAAGAATTGCTCAAACAGCTCGAGGGCCGTCCGTCGATTCTCGACCTCGCCTCAACCATGGCGCTCGAACATTACACAGCCATGATGGCGCACGAATTTCTCTCCCACCCGGAACATTTCGCCGGGGCCGATCCGCAGGTCGCAGCCATGTGGCGTTGGCATGCAATCGAGGAAATCGAGCACAAGGCCGTCGCCTACGACACCTGGCTGCACGCCACTCGCAACTGGAGCCGGGGCAAGCGCTGGCGGGTGAAGACCGCGATCATGCTGGTGATCACGCAGAATTTCATCGCCCACCGCATCCGCGATACGCTGGACTTGCTGGCGCAGGACGGGCTTACCGGCTGGCGCGTGAAATGGCGGCTGTTCGCCTTCCTGTTCTGGAAACCGGGCGTGCTGCGCCGCATTTTCCCGGCCTGGGTCAGCTATTTTCTCCCCGGCTTCCATCCCTGGAACAACAACGACCGTCACCTTATCGCCGAAGCGGAACGACAGTTGCCTGCGGCCGCGGCAGGCTGATCGCCAGTCAGGCCGCGATCAGGCGCATGGCCGGAACCGGAGCGTCGCTGTCTTCGCCCAGATCGATCGCGTAATCGACCGAAACGGCCACCGCGCCCCGACCGGCGCTGTAGCGCTGGCTGCGCGAACCGGTAGGCCGGAAACCTGCCTTCAGCAACACTCGGCCGGATGCCGGATTGTCTTCGAAATGGCCGGCGACAATGCGCCTGTGTCCCAGTGCCATGGCAAGCCGCAGCACGGCGCGCGCGGCTTCGGTAGCGAAGCCCTGCCCCCACCACTCCCGGGCGATCCAGTAACCGAGTTCGACCTCGCCGCCGTGCCGCGAAATACCGGCGCTGCCGATCAGCCGCGCGCCATGGGCGCCCGGAAGTGTAACGAGGAAATGCGGCAGCAGCTTTTCCTGCGGCCGCCGCGCGAATTCCATCGCGTGCTCCGCAAGATAGGGCCAGGGCGCACGTGCAAGATTGCGCACCACACCTTCATCGCCAATCGCCGGTAACAATTCTTCCCAGTCCTCTGGCCACCCCGGCCTGAGGAACAGCCTCTCGCTGCGAATGAACATTTTCCATCTCCGCTCACTCGCCCCGCCACGAACCCTAGGGCTGTAGCGTGACATTGCCATTACGCCTGCGCCAGACCGCGCGGAAAATGCGCTGCCGGAGCAAAGCTGCCCTGAGGGAGAGATGAAAAGAGGGAGATGGGCGGGGCCCTCTCCCTCGTTCGGCCGGATGTGTGTCCGGCGGGGCCATCCCATCAGGATGGCCCATTATCGACCATCCGGTTATTCGGCGGCGGCTGCCACTTCGACCGATACGAATTTGCGGCCAAGTTTGCCCTGGTGGAATCGGACCTGACCTTCGGCGAGCGCGAACAGCGTGTGATCCTTGCCCATGCCGACATTGCTGCCGGGATAGAACTTGGTACCACGCTGGCGCACGATGATGTTGCCGCCGATGACGTTTTCACCACCGAACTTCTTCACGCCCAGACGGCGGCCGGCAGAATCGCGGCCATTGCGTGAAGATCCGCCTGCTTTTTTATGTGCCATTGCGAACTACTCCGGAATCTTATTCGGGCTTGGCGGCCGGCTTTTTCGCCGGGGCCTTTTTGGCGGGGGCCTTCTTGGCCGGTGCGGCCTCGGCCTTGGCGGCCTTGGGCGCGGCTTCCGCAGGAGGAGCAGCATCCGCCTTGGGGGCGGCTTCAGCCTCCTTCTTCGGCGCGGCCTTCTTGGCTTCGGCGCCAACTGCCAGAATGCGCAGCAAAGTCATCTGCTGACGATGGCCGTTGCGACGGCGATAGTTATGCCGGCGCCGCTTCTTGAAGACGATGACTTTTTCGCTCTTGGCCTGCGCGATGATTTCGGCCGAGACCACAACACCCTTGGTGTCCTTGACCTCGCCGTCGCTGCCAGCAAGCAGAACGTCACCCAATACGATCGTTTCACCGGCTTCGCCCGCCAGCTTTTCGACCGCAATCTTATCTCCGGCGGCAACCCGGTATTGCTTGCCGCCCGTGCGCACTACAGCGAACATGATCACCCTACCTACAAAATCCGAACGGCCCCGCGCCGCTGTTTTGGCGGGGGCCGGAAAGAGAGGTGCCCCTAGTCCAAGCCCCCAACGCTGTCAACCGCGTGCAGGCGCGCAAACAGGGAGGAAATATCGCAAGCTGGCACGAGCGCTCCGCCATGCTATGACATAGCCATGATGCCCCGATATGCAATTGTTCCGGCTGCTCTCGCCGCGCTCCTGTTGTCCGCCTGCAGCGACGGCGCAGGCTATCCTTCGCTCAGCCGCCGCGACGTGGAAAAGAGCCCGGCCGCAACACCCGAACCCGCACCCCCGGCGGAAAGCGCAGATCTGGCGCCGCGACTCGCGGGTCTCGTCGATCAGGCCCGTGCGGCGCACGAAAAGTTCGCATCGCGCAGGGCTCGCGCCGAACAGCTGGCAACTTCGGCCAGAGGCGCAACCATGGCCAGCGAATCATGGTCAATCGCCAGCGTCGCGCTCGCCGATCTTGAGGCCAGCCGCAGCGAAGCGATGATCGCGCTTGCCGATCTGGACCAGATTTATGCGGCGGCGAGAATCGAAGGCGGCGATGGGGCCACCATCGCCGCCGCTCGCGATCAGGTCATGGCCATGATCGGAGAAGAGGACGACGTACTGGCCGCCCTCAGAGGTAAACTGGGTGGTTAGCCTACCGTCGCGGCAATCACCGCGATGCTCAGACCCCAGAACATCAGCAACACCGGCAGGATCAGCACTTGCACGCTGGCTTCGAAGGCAGTCAGCGGCCCGCTGAGCGTCTGGATGCCCCGGTGGGAGAATTGGCCCCAGGTGAGCGGCTTCGATTCATTGCCCGGTTTCATCGAAGCCCATCGGCCAGCAAGGCCAAACCCGAAAATAACCGAACCGACGATAACAGACATTGGCAACAGCAGTTCGGAATTGTGGAACAGCGCCGTCATCAGCGCGAGGAATGCGAGATAAAGGCCGACCGTCGCCACATAGAGTCCCTTGGGCAGGCCGAACGTGCGATCCACCCTGGTCCGAACGGGCGCGTCGCTGACTGCGGCGACTGCTGCAAGATCGGAACTGGCGATACGTTGTGACATGGCTTTATCTCCTCAAGTTTGGGAGGGCCATGACGCGCCGCGGAAAACGCGGCTTTGATGGAAATCAAATAATTCCGGGCCAATTCACGCCCAGCGGCGAATATCCTCGAAATCCTGCTCGCGCGGCTGGATCCAACGCCATTTTCCACCCGCCAGCTCGCGCTTCCAGAACCACGAATCGCTCTTGAGGTGATCCATGGCGAATTCCGCCGCGGCAAAGGCATCGCGGCGGTGGCGCGCCGCGGCGGCGACCAGCACAATCGGATCGCCCGGGCGCATCAGCCCGGCCCGATGAATGATCAGCAGCCCTTCGAGCACCCATCGCTGCCGCGCTTCGGCCGCGAGCGCCTGCATTCCGGGCAGGGTGAGCGGTTCGTAATGCTGCAGCTCCAGCGCCTCCACTCCCTCGCCCGCGCGAACCTGGCCGATAAAGCTCACTATGCCGCCTGCCGGGGCGTGGGCCGCGCTGAACTCGGCAATCTCGACCGCCGCGTTGAAACTCTCGGTGATGAGTCGGACCTGGCTGTCCATGTCAGCCTCCGCTCACCGGCGGCAGAAAGGCCAATTCGTCGCCATCGGCCAGCACCAACTCCGCCCGATCGGCAATCAATTCCCCATTGCGCGCAAGCTTGATGCGATGGTCGGCCAGGACATCGGCCAGTTCCGGTTCGAGCGAGGCCAGCAGCGTTTCGAGCGATTCCGCCAGGGCCAATTCGCGTTCCCCCGCCCCGGCCACGTCTTCCAGACGGCCGAGGAACACCAGCTTTATGGCCATGTCAGCCCCCGGTCATCGACATGTGCCGTGCCAGCGCGGGCGCGCCGCCGGGCTTGTCGATAACGAAATGGTGCCGCTCGGGCTTGATCCGCATGGCCACGTCCAGCGCATCGTTCAGCGCCGCCCCGGGATCGGCCGAACGCAAGGCGGCGCGCAAATCGACCTGCTCGGTGCCGCCAAGGCAGGCGTAAAGCTGGCCGGTAGCAGTGACGCGGATGCGGTTGCAGCCGTCGCAGAAATTGTTGGTCAGGGGCGTAATGAAGCCCAGCCTTCCGCCGGTTTCCACAATATCGACATAGCGCGCCGGGCCGCCGGTGCGGTGGGCGCTCTCGCGCAGCGTCCAGCGCCGTTCCAGCTGCTCGCGCACTGCGGACAGCGGCAGGTAGTGATCGAAGCGGTCTTCCTCGACTTCGCCCAGCGGCATCACTTCGATCAGCGTCATGTCGAACTGCTGGCCGTGCGCCCATCCGACCAGCTCGGGAATCTCCGCCTCGTTGATCCCCTTGAGCGCCACGGTGTTGAGCTTGACCTTGAGCCCGGCCGCTTTGGCCGCCGCAATGCCTTCCAGCACCTGCGGCAGCGAATCGCGCCGGGCCAGCTTGGTGAAACGATCGCGGTCGAGCGTATCGAGCGAGATATTCACCCGCCGCACGCCCGCCGCGCGAATCGCATCGGCAAATTCCGCCAGCCGCGTGGCATTGGTGGTCAGCGTCAGCTCATCGAGCCCGTCTCCCACTTTGCGCCCCAGCGCCTGCACCAGCTCGATCATGTCGCGCCGCACCAAAGGTTCGCCGCCAGTCAGGCGGATCTTGGTGATGCCCCGGGCGATGAAGCCCAGCGCCATTTCGTGCAGTTCCTCAAGGCTCAGCACTTCGACGCGCGGCAGGAAGGTCTGGCGTTCGGGCATGCAATAGGCGCAGCGCAGGTCGCAGCGGTCGGTGACCGACAGGCGCAGGTAAGTGATCCTGCGCTGGAACTGATCGACGAGAGGAGCGGCACTGCTCATGGACCCATTATGCGCAGTTTGCGCCCTGCGCGTCCAGTGGCCAATATTGACCTGTCACGCCGGGGGCATTGGCAAGGTATTCGTGCGCCGCGGCCACGGCTGTTTCGTCGTCGGAGGCCACGGCATTGATGCGCTGCGGCGTATGCTCGCGGGCGAGGGCTTGCACTGCGGCAAGGCGCCAGGCGCGGTGGGTGTGATCGGCGGGCTCGAATACCAGTAAAAGCCCCTCCCCTTCAGGAGTTTCTGGTCGATCATGCCCCCGGCAAGATCTAAACAGTCCGGGGGACTGTTTACCTGAAACTGGGTTAGGGTGGGGGGTGTCGGTTGGCTCAGCGCTTGCCTGACAGCCCCCACCCCCATCCCCTCCCCAGAAGGGGAGGGGGGGAAGTTGCGGCAAAACCCTGTCAAAAAACTCCGCCGCCGCCGCCAGCGCGCTGTCCGGCAAGGACCCGACGCGCACCAGCATGATCAGCGCCGCTCCCGCGTCAGCGTAATCCCGATCTTCTCGCCATTCTCGCTGATCGCCAGCTTGACGATCTTGACGCTCACTTCCAGCACCCGATCGTCCTGCAAAAACAGCGTCTCGCAGATGTGATCGGCCACCGCCTCGATCAGCTTGAAATGCACGCCTTCGGGCAGCGCCTCCGAAGCGGCGAATTTCAGATCCATGTAGTTCTTGCTGGTCTTGAGCGGCGTGTCGGGTGTGTAGCGTTCCGCCACCTTGAGCTTTGCCCGGATCGTGATCCGCAAGGGCTGCGGACGACCGGTCTCCTCGGAATAGATTCCGGTGAGCACGTCGGTTTCGAAATCCGCGACTTCAAGGATCAGGCTGTCTGCCATGGCGAGAGGCGCGGATGGCACCGGATGGGCGCAATGTCCACTCCCGCCAGCCAGCGCCGTGTGACAATTATCACAGGCCGTCAGTGCCTTTTTGCACCGCGCCCATCCGCCAACACTGCGAAAAGCAGGGCGTCGGCAGGAGGCAACAGCGATCCTGCCTCTTGCCGGCGGACCCCTCTCTCCCGAGAACTGGCGGTCGGCGCAAGCCGGCCGCCCTTTTTTTTGGTCAGAGGTTTCGCCAGCGTGCAAAGATCGCCGTGGGCAGCAATCGTCCGGCTTCGCCCTCTTCGCGCACCGCAAGATCGCCATGCTCGATCGTGCCGGGCAAGTCGGCGAAGTGTTCGGCCAGCAGTCCTGCCAGCGCCAGCGAGCTCATCCGCACGGCATAGACAGTGAGGAACAGGAAGCGGCTGTCCGCATCGAGCAGCTGGCGGCAATGGTCGATCAGGCCGGGCAAGTGCTCCTCCAGCCGCCACACCTCGCCTTCCGGCCCGCGCCCGAACTTGGGCGGATCGAGGATGATGCCGTCATAGCGCTTTTCGCGCCGCACTTCGCGCGCGGCGAACTTGGCGGCATCGTCGATCAGCCAGCGGATCGGGCGGTCCTGCATGCCGGACAGTGCGGCATTCTCGCGCGCCTGGGCGACGCTCTTCTTCGAGGCGTCGACATGCGTGACCGGGCCATATTGTGAAAGCGCAAGAGTGCCGACGCCGGTATAGCCGAACAGGTTGAGGGTGGATCCTTTTCCAGCCTCCCCGCTGGAAGCGGCACCGGCCGCAGGGGACGGCTTTGCCGGCCCCGAACCGACGCCACTCAAGACTTCCCCCATCCAGTCCCACACCGGGGCCATGTCAGGGAAGAAGCCCAGGTGGCGGAAGGGAGTGCATTGCGCGGTGAACTTCACCTCGCCGCGCGAAAGCTCCCAGCCCTCTTGAGGCACTGGCTGAACGAAATGCCACCTGCCGCCGCCATCCTCGTCCGAGCCGGGGACGAATTCGCCATGGGCCTGCCACTCGGCCAGCCGCGGCGACCATAGGGCCTGCGATTCGGGGCGGATGAAGCGGTAGGGGCCGTAGCGCTCCAGCTTGCGGCCATGGCCGCTATCGATCAGGCCATAGTCGGCCCATCCCTCGCCCGCCATGATCAGGGGATCGGGATGCAGGTCAGCCAAAGATCATCCCCAATACCCGCTCACCCTGAGCCTGTCGAAGGGTGTCAGCACGAGGGTGCTTCGACAAGCTCAGCATGAGCGGTGACTGGAAGCCATGCATTACCCCTTGGGCACCGCGTACTGGGTCACATAATCCGCCACTGCCGCATAGTCGCCCGGCAGCTCGACAAGCCGCTCTTGACGTTGGAACAGGTCTCCAACGCGCGAGGGCAGAGATGGCCGCTGACCGGTCGCGCGCTCGACTGCATCGCGAAACTTGGCGGGGTGGGCCGTCGCCAGCGTCACTACCGGCACTTCACGAGCCAGCCCCGCTTCGCGCGCGGCGTGGATGCCGCAAGCAGTATGCGGATCGATCAGTTCGCCACTTGCCTCCCAGGCCCAGCGAATCGCCTGGCTCATCTGGTCGGCATCGGCGCGTGCCGACGAAAACAGCGCAGCGGCGCCTTCGCGTTGCATATTGCTGAGTTGCATCGCCTTGGTGGATTCGAAACCGGCCATCTGCGCGGCCAGCGCCTTGCCGTCGCGTCCGCCCAGATCGAACAGCAGCCGCTCGAAATTGGACGAGACCTGGATGTCCATCGAGGGCGCGGCGGTAGGCGTCACCCCGCCCTGCGAATAGTCGCCAGTGCTCAGCGCGCGGTGGAGGATGTCGTTGACATTGGTGGCGACGATCAGCCGTTCGACCGGCAGGCCCATTTGCGCGGCGACATAGCCGGCAAAGACATCGCCGAAATTGCCGGTCGGCACCGAAAAGGCCACCTTGCGGTGCGGTGCGCCCAGTTGCAGCGCGGCGGCGAAATAATAGACCACCTGCGCCATCAGCCGCGCCCAGTTGATCGAATTGACCGCGCCGAGGGTGAAGCGGCTGTTCATCGCGCTATCGCCGAACATGCGCTTCACCATGGCCTGGGCATCGTCGAAGGTGCCTTCGATAGCCAGGTTGTGGACATTGGGCGCCAGCACCGTGGTCATCTGCCGGCGCTGGACATCGCTCACCCGGCCACGCGGGTGGAGCATGAAGATGTCGATCCCGGCGCGCCCGGCCACGGCATCGATCGCCGCCGATCCGGTATCGCCCGAAGTCGCCCCGACGATAGTCAGGTGCTGGCCGGTGCGACCGAGGAATTCCTCGAAGAACAGGCCGAGCAATTGCAGCGCCACATCCTTGAACGCCAGCGTAGGCCCGTGGAACAGTTCCAGGAGCCAGTGCTGCTCGTCGATCTGCTCAAGCGGCGTAACCGCCTTGTGGGCGAAGCGGCCATAGGCCTGGACGGTGAGTTCAAGCAGGCGACCCGCGCTCAGGCTGTCGCCGACAAAAGGCTGCATGACGCACTGGGCGAGTTCGGCATAGGGCAACCCGGCCATGGCGGCGATCTCTGCTTCAGCGAAACGCGGCCACGCGCGCGGCAGGTAGAGGCCGCCATCGCTGGCGAGGCCGGCCAGCGTCGCGCCGGCAAAGTCAAGCGCCGGGGCGCCGCCGCGGGTCGAGATATAGTCCATGGCCGCGGCGGTTAGCCTTGCGGGACGCGAGTGGCAATCCTCCGCTTCAAGGGAAAGGCCTAGCCCCGCAGCCGCTTCCTTAGCGCCAGCGCATAGATCACCAGCGCCGTGAGCGCGAAGAGGAACCATTGAACGGCATAGGACAGGTGGTTGTTGGGAATATCGCGCGGGTCGGGAAAGGCGCTGGCTTCGAGGCCCGGAACCAGGGGACGCGCGGAAATCAGCTTGAACCCTTCCGCATTGTTAGCCGGGGCCAGCACGCCCTCTACCTCGCCTCCGCGCCATTGCACCGTTATAGGCGCCCGCGACCATCCCGCAACGACGTCGATGGTTACGATAGGCACTTCATTTGGCGGGTAGCTTGCCGAGGCGCCAGGCAGGAAACAACGCACGACATGGGCAAAGCCCGCCTGTCCCCGCCGATTCCGGCCGCTGACCGGATTGTCTCCCTGGGCGGCATTGCAAGTGGCCCTGGCGTGGCGGAAAAGAACTGCCTCCACTTCCTCACGCTTCGACGGCAGCTGAACTTCGGCGGGAAAGGTGCTCGCGGCCTGATACCGCGCCAGCATCGCTTCCTTCTGGTGCAACCGGTCAAGCTGCCAGAACCCCAGCCGCACCATCACGGCCACTGCTGCCAGGACTACCAGTGTGGCTACCACGGGAATGCGCCGAATGGTCACTCCTTCAGCCG
Organism: Novosphingobium sp.; assembly: GCA_050248535.1. Classification (GTDB taxonomy): domain Bacteria; phylum Pseudomonadota; class Alphaproteobacteria; order Sphingomonadales; family Sphingomonadaceae; genus Novosphingobium. Next base: position 32,274 of record JBFWSE010000007.1, on the reverse strand, counting down.
CCCTTCGCCCGCATTCTTCTGGTATTCCACTGCCAGCAGCGCCGCCTTGGCAGCACGCAGCCCCCACATGACGGCAAGAGCGGTTACCGGCACCCAGAGCAGCACGTGCACCCAGAACGGAGGGCTCCAGGTCAGTTCGACGCTCAGCGCCAGCACTACCACCAGCGCACCGATGATCAGCGTCAGGAAGGCGGCCGGCCCATCGCCGACGTTGAACTTATCATAGTCCAGCCCGCAGACCCGGCAACGCGGCGCGAACCTGGTCAGGCCGTCGAACAATGTACGGCTGCCGCATTCGGGGCACAACGCGAAAAGGGCAGCCGAAGCGATGCCTGGCTGCCCTTTCGTTTCCGGCGGTTCGACAGTCACCTTTGTTCCGGCATCAGTGTACCGCGAAGCCCCAGTTGCCCCATACATAGATACAGATGAACAGGAACAGCCAGACGACATCGACGAAGTGCCAGTACCACGCCGCCGCCTCGAAACCGAAGTGCTGGCGCGGGGTGAAATCGCCATTGTAGGCGCGCTTGAGACAGACGATCAGGAAGATCGTGCCGATGATGACGTGGAAACCGTGGAAACCGGTCGCCATGTAGAAGGCCGATCCATAGGTGTTCTCACCAAAATGGAAAGGCGCCACGGAATATTCATAGGCCTGGATCGTGGTGAACAGCAGACCCAGCGCGATGGTGAGCCACAGGCCGGTCTTGAGTCCCTTTCGGTCACCGTGGATCAGCGAGTGGTGCGCCCAGGTCACCGTCGTGCCCGAGCACAGCAGGATCATGGTGTTGAGCAGCGGCAGGTCGAAAGCGTCGAGGACAGCGTGCAACTCCTTGGGCGGCCACTGGCCCTCAACGATCTTGTTCAGTTCGTTGGGGAATAGCGAGAAATCGAAGAAGGCCCAGAACCAGCCGACGAAGAACATCACTTCCGAAGCGATGAACAGAATCATGCCATAACGGTGGTGAAGCTGCACAACCGGGGTATGATCGCCCGTATTCGCTTCCCTGACGACATTGCTCCACCACTGGAACATGGTCAGCGCCACGCCGAAAAGACCGAGCAGAAGGACATATTTGCCCAGCGCGCCGCCCCATTCCGGATGCATGTACATCACCCCGCCGCTGGTCATGATCAGCGCCGAAAGAGCACCGGTCATCGGCCAGATGTAAGGGGGAAGAATATGGAAATCGTGGTTCTTGGTACCGGCCATGACTGCTTGGTCCCTGTTTCGATTCTGCGCGGCGCGCGCCGCAGGCTGGTTGTTTCGAGCGCCCCTTAACCGCCCGATTGGGCGCGGTCCAGAGGCTTGGCGGCAGTGTTGCGATTCTGGTGGAAAGTGTAGCTCAGCGTAATGGTGGTGACGTCGCTTGCGTCGGGATCGTCCCTGATCGCGGGATCGACGAAATAAAGCACCGGCATGCGCACTTGTTCGTGCGGCTTCAAGGTCTGCTCCTCGAAGCAGAAGCACTGGATCTTGTTAAAATAGCGGGCCGCCTGCTCGGGCTCGACGTTGAATGTCGCCCTCCCGGTCACCGGTTGGTCGGAATTGTTGACCGCGAGATAGAAGGCCATGTGGCGCCCGCCCAGGCGCACCTTGTCGCGCGGCGCTTCGGGGCTGAAGCTCCAGGGCATGCCGCGCTCCACATTGGCGTCGAAGCGGACAGTGACTTCGCCGTCGGCAAGTTTGACCGACGCGGCCTCCTCGGCGCTGGCGCGGCGGGTTGTGCCGTTAAGGCCGGTCGCCTCGCAGAAAATCCGGTAAAGCGGCACCGAGGCGTAGCCTAGCCCCAGCATGGCAAGCGCCGCCCCCAGCGTAAGCAGGCCCACCTTGCGATTGCGGCCTTCGACGGTTGCGGCAGCGCTCATGCTCACCCCATTTTCACATAGGTCATGAAATAGACCAGGAGAGCGAAAAAGCCGAGCAACAAGGCCATGACCACATTGCGGCTGCGCTGAATGCGGGCGCGTTCCTGATCGGGATCGGTTGGCGTATTCATGCGATCACTCCATGCACGGCCAGCCAGCGATCCGCAACCAGCGCCGCGAAAATCGCGAAGAGATAAATCACCGAATAGCCGAAAAGCTGCTTCTCAGGCTTCATCGAATCGCCCTCGACCGACTGGCGCAGGCCGACTCGCAGCGACAGGACGAGGAACAGGCCTGACAGCGCCAGCGCCGCCGCGCCGTAGATCGCGCCCGTGCCGCCGATCCACCAGGGCAGCGCCGCCAGCGGCAGCAACAGCACAGCATAGAACAGGATCTGCCGCCGCGTCGATGTCTCGCCCGCGACCACCGGCATCATCGGAATGCCGACCTTGGCATAGTCTGACTGGACGAACAGCGCGAGCGCCCAGAAATGCGGCGGGGTCCACATGAAAATGATGGCGAACAGCAGCACCGGCATCAGCGTGATCTGGCCCGTTACCGCCACCCAGCCGATCATCGGCGGAAAGGCCCCTGCACCGCCGCCGATGACGATATTCTGTGGCGTTCGCGGCTTAAGCCATATGGTGTAAACCACGGCGTAGTAGAGGATCGAAATGGCCAGGATCGAAGCCGCCAGCCAGCCCACGGCGATTCCCATCAGCAGCACCGAGGCGACCGACAGCATTACTCCGAAATCGCGGGCATGGGCGCGGTCCAGCCTGCCGGCCGGGATCGGCCGCGCGGAGGTGCGCTTCATGCCCCTGTCGAGATCGGCTTCCCACCACATATTGAGTGCCGCCGCCCCGCCCGCGCCCATGGCGATGCACAGAATGGCGACAAAGCCCAGCAGCGGGTGAATATGCCCCGGCGCAGCCAGCAGGCCGCAAAGGCCGGTAAAAATGACAAGGCTCATCACCCTGGGCTTGGTCAGGGCGAAGAAATCGCGCCATTCGGCGGGGAAGGGAATCTCCCCGTGAAGCCGGGGGTCTCCAGACTCCCCTCCCGCTTGCGGGAGGGGTCGGGGGAGGGCCTGTTTGCTCACGGCTTGGTGACGCCTATCGGAGGGCTAACTAGCCCTCCCCTGGCCCCTCCCGCAAGCGGGAGGGGGATTGGTTGAAGCCGTCCCTAGAGGGCGGACGCGCTCAATGATGTCCCTTGTCCTCGATGACAGGGATCGTTTCGAACTGGTGGAACGGCGGCGGGCTCGACAGCGTCCATTCGAGCGTATCGGCGCCATCGCCCCAGGGATTGTCTCCCGCCTTCTTGCCGGCAAACAGGGCGTAAGCGATGTTCACGAAGAACACGATCGTGCCGATGCCGACCAGCGTGTAGCCCCACTGGGTCGCCAGGGTATTCCAGTGCTCGTAGGCATGCGTGTAGTCCGGATAGCGGCGCGGCATGCCCTGGAAGCCGAGGAAGTGCATCGGGAAGAACACGATGTTGACCCCGGCGAAGTACAACCAGAACTGGACGTGCGAGAGGAACTCGGAGTGCATCCGCCCGCTCATCTTCGGGAACCAGTAGAAGAACCCGCCAAAGATCGAGAAGACCGCGCCCATTGACAGCACGTAGTGGAAGTGAGCAACGACGAAATAGGTATCGTGCACCACATCGTCCACGCCACCGTTGGCCAGGTAGACGCCGGTGACGCCACCCACGGTGAACAGGAAGATCATGCCGATCGCCCAGACCATCGGCGACTTGAACGAGATCGAACCGCCCCACATCGTGGCGATCCACGAGAAGATCTTGATGCCGGTCGGCACCGCAATGACCATGGTCGCCGCGGTGAAGTACATCTTGGTGTTAACCGACATGCCGGTGGTATACATGTGGTGCGCCCAGACGACGAAGCCGACCACACCGATCGCGACCATGGCATAGGCCATGCCGAGATAGCCGAACACCGGCTTGCGGCTGAAAGTCGAGACGATCTGGCTGATCATGCCGAAGCCCGGCAGGATCATGATGTAGACTTCCGGGTGACCGAAGAACCAGAACAGGTGCTGGTAGAGCACCGGATTGCCGCCGCCGGCCTGATCGAAGAAGGTCGTGCCGAAGTTGCGGTCGGTGATCAGCATGGTGATCGCAGCGGCCAGAACGGGCAGCGAGAGCAGCAGCAGGAAGGCCGTGACCAGTTCGGACCAGACGAACAGCGGCATCTTGTGCAGGGTCATGCCCGGAGCGCGCATGTTGAAAATGGTGGTGATGAAGTTGATCGCCCCCATGATCGAACCGGCGCCGGCAAGGTGCAGCGCAAAAATGCCGAAATCGACAGCCGGCCCCTTTGAACCGTATGTGGAAAGCGGAGCATAGACCGTCCAGCCGGTACCCGCACCAATGCCTGTTCCGCCCGGCAGAAAGACCGAAATCGCCAGCGAACAGAAGCCGACGAACGTCATCCAGAACGACAGGTTGTTCATCCGCGGGAAGGCCATGTCCGGCGCGCCGATCATGATCGGCACGAACCAGTTACCGAAGCCGCCGATCATAGCCGGCATGACCATGAAGAAAACCATGATCAGGCCATGCGCGGTAATCAGCGCGTTCCAGGTGTGCAGGGTTTGGTCGAAATCGGGATTAACCGCGCCGAAAAAGCGGGCGATTTGGTCAAGGTATTGAATGCCCGGGTGCGCCAGCTCAAGCCGCATCAACCCGGAAATGGCGCCGCCAACGACCCCGGCGAAGACCGCGAGAATCAAATAGAGCGTGCCGATGTCCTTGTGGTTGGTCGACATGAACCAGCGGGCGAAGAAACCCGGCTTGTGGTCGTGGTCGGCGTGCCCGTGTTCGTCGTGGGCCTGGAAGTGTTCGGCGGTGGTAGCCATGATGTGCGAACCTTGTCCTTGATTGCGGGCTTAGGCGCCGGGCGCCGGAGATGCGGGAGCGCCCGATGCCGCGGCGTCGGGCGCGGGAGCAGCAGCCGGAGCCGCCGGGGCGGCAGCCGGCGCGGGTTCCGCCTTGGGCGTGCCGTCGATTACGCCGCCGGACTGCGAAAGCACCCAGCGGTTGAACTCAGGCCGGGGCAGCGCCTCGACCACGATCGGCATGTATCCGTGACGCACGCCGCACAGTTCGGAGCACTGGCCAAAATAGACGCCGGGCTTCTCGACAAACAGCACCTTCTCGTTGAGCTGGCCGGGATTTCCGTCGAGCTTGAACCACAGCGAAGGCACGGCGAATGAGTGAATTACGTCCGAAGCCGTGACTTGCAGCCGGATCGGCTCGCCCGCGGGGACAACCATGCGATAGTCCGCGGCAAGGTGCTCCGGTCCATCCGCCTCGGTCCGCGCGCGTTCGCCCGGCTTGAGCAGCGGATCGTTCGCATCCTTGAGCATGTTCGAAATGACTTCGATGCCGCCATTGTCGGGATAGGAATAGGTCCAGAACCACTGGTTGCCGGTGGCCTTGATCGTCAGGGCCTTGTCCGGGGCGGGCTTGTACTGCTTGGCCAGCAGGCTGATCGAAGGCACCGCAATGCCGACCAGAACAAGCACCGGCACCAGTGTCCAGACTACTTCGATCAGCGAATTGTGGCTGGTCTTCGACGGCACCGGATTGGCGCGCTTGTTGTAGCGTACCATCACCCAGATGAGCAGGCCCAGCACGAAGATCGAGATAATCGCCATGATCCACAGGAGTGCGTAGTGCAGCCGGTAAGCCTGCTCGCCGGTCGGCGAGAACTGCTTCTGGATGTCGAGACCCTTGGCGACCGGCATGCCGATTCCGGCAGTCGGCTCCATCGGCACATAGGCGCCGGGGGCAACCTTGAAGTGATCTTCCGGATAGCCGGCGGGGATGGCTGCGGCAGCAGGTTCGGCTGTAGCCGACGAAGCCGCTGCGGCGGGAGCCGTCGGCACAGAGGCCAGCGGCGCGGCAGACGCGGGCACCGCCGGAGAGGCGACCGGCACAGCTGCAGGGGCCGCCGCCGCAGGAGCCTGGGCGAATGTCGCCTGTGGTGCAGCCAACAACGACAGTGCCAGAAATGCTGGCATCGCAAGGGCCTTGCACCAATTCCCCGCGCCGCGGGCTGCTTCCCCGAATCTCATGATAATGTGCTTTCGCCTTCGGTTACCGGCAAGGGAATTTGCCCCCCCTCACCCGTCTGGGGCATTCGGTTTGGCGGGCCTATACGCGCGCTTTACGGGCACCTCAAGCGCCTCTAGGGGATATTTTTCAACCGCCCCGGCAAGCGCGCTGTGGCGATGCACCGTGTAACCGGAGGAAAAACCCCGATCATGCAGGAAGAGGACGTCCTCGCCGAATTCCGCGCCAGTAAGGCCTTGCTGGAAGGACATTTTCTGCTCTCTTCGGGCCGCCATAGCGGGCAATACCTGCAGTGCGCCCGGGTACTGATGGAGCCGGAACGGGCCTCTCGCCTGGCCGTTGCCCTTGCGGCAAAATTGCCGCGCGAGCTCAAGAAACGCATTTCAAAGGTCGTCTCACCGGCCATGGGCGGGCTGATCATCGGCCACGAAATGGGCCGCGCGCTGGGAATCGAGGCTATCTTCGTCGAACGGCCCGAAGGCGTATTTGAATTGCGCCGCGGCTTTACCATCGAACCGGGCGAGGAAGTGCTGATGGTCGAGGATGTGGTGACCACCGGCCTGTCGGGCCGCGAGGCCATCGCGGCGATCGAGGCGGCGGGCGGAAAAGTCGTCGCAGCGGCCGCGCTGATCGACCGCTCGGGCGGCACGGTGGACATGGGTGTGCCCTTCTACCCGCTGGTGGCGCTCAATTTCCCGACTTACGCGCCGGACGAAGTGCCTGCCGAATTGGCCGCCATTCCGGCAATCAAGCCGGGGAGCCGCGCGCAATGACAACGCGCGCAGTGACAACGCACGCAGTGACAAGGGGATTGGCGTGACCCCGCCGCTGCGCCTCGGCGTCAATATCGACCACGTCGCCACGATCCGCAACGCGCGCGGTGGCGATCATCCTGATCCCGTGCGCGCCGCGCAGGTGATCGAAAGCGCGGGCGGGCAGGGCATTACCTGTCACTTGCGCGAAGACCGCCGCCACATCCGCGACGAAGACCTCGCCCGCATTCAGGCCGCAAGTCCGTTGCCGCTCAATCTGGAAATGGCGGCAACCGGCGAGATGCTGGCAATCGCGCTGCGCCACAAGCCGCACGCCGCCTGCATCGTCCCCGAACGCCGCGAGGAACGCACCACGGAAGGCGGGCTCGATGCCGCCGGCCAGCACAACCGGCTCTATCCCTTTGTCCAACGATTGCTCGACGCCGGCATCCGCGTCAGCCTGTTCATCGCCCCCGAGGAACGGCAGATCGAGGCGGCGATGCGACTGTGCGCGCCGGTAGTCGAACTGCACACCGGCGAATATGCCCATGCCGAAGGCGAAGCGCGAGCGGCGGAACTGCGGCGAATCGCCGACATGGCCGCGCTGGCGCTGAAGAACGGGATCGAACCGCACGCCGGCCATGGCCTGACCTATGACAACGTTCAGCCGGTCGCCGCCATTCCGCAACTGGCGGAACTCAACATCGGGCATTATCTGATCGGCGAGGCGATCTTCATCGGACTTGAGGCGAGCATCCGCAAGATGCGCGCGCTGATGGATGACGCAAGATAGGGAGAAACCTATGTTCTCACGCCTTCCTGTGTGGATGTGGATCCTTTTGGGCGCGCAGCTTGCCCTTGCACTGCTGTTCTTCGCTTTCACATGGTCGCTGACTGCTTCGCTCGCCCACAGCTACCGGCCTGGTGCAGCCGACCTCTTGTTTCTGGCCATGCCTATACTGGGCGTAGTGGTATGCGGTGCACTGGCCAGCCTGCTATGGCCCCGCGGGCAAAAGGCGGGCGCGACGATCCTCGCGCTCATGCCGGTTCCGCTGGCTCTGGTGATGCTCCTGCTGACCGGGGCGGTGTTTTGACCGGCCATATCCTGGCCATGCTTGCATACTATGCAAGCATGGCCTAAATTGTTGGCAGGAGCGATCCCATGAACGACATGACACGCTTGCCCCGGCATAAACAGAAGCCAATAACGATCAGGTCGGATACCGCAGCCCGGCTGCTCAAGGAACTTACTCGCGACGGGCGCAGCCAGGCGCAGGTAATCGAGGATGCACTGGCGGAAGTAGCAGCGCAGCGGCCGCGCAAGATGTCCTCCGAAGAGTTCAACGCGCGGATCGATGCGATTGTGCAACCGTTGCGCGGCCTGCCAAAGACGACATACCGGGAATTACGCGAACAATACTACGACGAGAACGGATTGCCCCGTTGATCATCGACAGTTCGGCGCTGGTCGCCATTCTTCTCGATGAACCTCACAGCGCCGAACTGCGTGGAGCGATCTTCGGCACATCAGGAGTCGTGCTTCCCGCAACCGCTATTACGGAAATCCAGATGGTCGTCGGCGGCAGGGGGCCTGATTACTTGGCATGCGCCGAAGCACTGATCGAATTCTTGCTTGCCAACGGCGTGGAGGTTGCGCCTTTCAGCCGTCGCCACGCCGCACTCACTGCCACCGCGCGGAAACGTTTCGGCAAGGGCAATGGCGCAGGCGGCAAATTGAACTTCGGCGATCTAATGGTCTATGCTGTGGCGAAAGACCGCAGCGAGCCCTTACTGTGCACCGGGCTAGATTTCATAACCACCGATCTGGAAATTCACCCGGCTTCAAGGCTGAGCTAAAGGACGCAATCCGGTGAACAAGCCCGAATCTTTTCGTCCGGTTCCCATTTGGTTATTTGGAATCATGGCCTTGCCGATGCTCGCAATGGCAGGGGTTGGCTCGGTCATTTGGGGGTACATAGTGGAATATGGACCTCCTGGTAGCGCTAGCCTTGGATTGTTCATTCGTGCTTTCGTCATGCCATTGGCAGCAACGGCATTGCCCTGCTGGAGTGCGATCGCCGCATGGAAAAATTCGAACAGGGCGGGCGCGATCGCTGCAATCTTGATGGCATGGCCATTTGGTTTCGCAGTGGCCTTATTCGTTTGGAAGTAGCTTGCCCATGATCATCGCCATCGGCTCCGACCTGTGCAACATCGACCGCATCCAGGCCTCGCTCGACCGTTTCGGCGAGCGGTTCGAACTGCGCGTTTTCACCGAAGTCGAACGGGCCAAGGCGGCGAAGCGACCTTTCACCAAGGCCGGCACGCTCGCCAAGCGATTCGCCGCCAAGGAAGCCTTTTCCAAGGCCGTGGGCACCGGGTTCAAGGCCGGCGTGTTCATGAAGGACATTGGTGTGGTCAACCTCAAGAGCGGCGCGCCTACTCTGGACTTATCCGGCGGCGCGGCGGCGCGGCTTGCGGCTTTGACGCCGGACGGGCATGAGGCGCTGATTCATCTGACGCTCACCGACGATCACCCATGGGCGCAGGCATTCGTTGTCATCGAGGCGCGCCGTTGTGAGTGAAGTGGATGTGACGACCGGGGCCGCAGAGGCGGAAACGGCGGATCAGGAAAAACCCAGGACCGACTGGCTCGCCGAATTGCGCGGACTGGCCTGGATGCTGCTTGCCGTTCTCGCCTTCCACAGCCTGCTGGCCAAGCCGTTTTACATTCCCTCGATCTCGATGATGCCCAACCTGCTGGTCGGCGACCGGCTGGTGGTGAGCAAATACCCGTTCGGCTGGAACTGGTCTTCGGTCAGCTTCCATCTGCTGCCGCGCGGCACCTGGCGCTTCATGGGCGGTACGCCTGAATATGGCGACATCGTCATCGTCGTGCCACGCAACCGCAAGGACGACCTGATCAAGCGCGTCGTCGCCCGGCCCGGCGACCGCATTGCCGTGGTCCATGGCCAGATCGTGCTCAATGGCAAGCCGGTGCCGCAATCGGTCGAACCGCAGGTGCGCATCCCGGCCGATCCGAAACTGACCTGCGACGGGGATGAATACTGCTATTACGGCTTCGAACAGTTCCGCACGCGCCTGGCCAACGGCCGCGAAGTGTTCGAATTGCCGACCATGCGCGAAGTGCTGCCCAATGGCGCGACCTATCTGATCATCAAGGACAACCCGCACGACAGCTTTGACAACATGGACGAAATTCAGGTTCCCGAAGGTCACGTCTTCCTGATGGGCGATAACCGCGACCATTCGGCCGACAGCCGGGTGCCGGTGGAAAGCCATGGCCTGGGCGGCCCTGTGCCGCTGTCCGATGTCGGCGGCCGGGCCGAATTCGTCACTTTCTCGCTCGACGGCAGCCAGAGCTGGAATCCATTTTCATGGTGGGGAGCCTTGCGCGGTGACCGGGCCTGGGGCAGTTTGCGCCCGCCGATCGCCAAGCCTGGAGGCTGACAATGTCCGAAACGGCCAAGAAAGGAAAAATCGTCGCCGGACATACCGAAGCCGGGCCGACCGACATCGCGGACCCGCTGCTGCGCCACGAAGTCAAACGCGCGATGGTCTGGCTGGGAATCGCCTCGCTGTTCGCGCTTGCCGTGGTACTGGCCGAGGCATTACTGATCATCTTCGGGGGCATGGTCTTCGCCGCGCTGATCGATGGCGGCGCGCGACTGGTCGGACGGGTGCTGCCCATCGGGCGCGGCTGGAGAGTCGCCATCGTCCTGCTGCTCGCCGCGGCCTTTCTCGGCTGGGTAGGCATGTTTGCCGGCACCCAGATCGCCGAACAGGCTGCCGAACTTCCGGCAACCGTTCTTGAGCAGACCTTGCGTTTTCTGTCCTGGCTGAGAAGCCAGGGCTTCGCCATCCGCCCGGACGATGTCCAAGGCATTGCCGAAAAAGCCATTGGCGGCGTTGCTGAAGTCACGCGTGCAGTTGGCGGCATCATTGGCGCGGCGACTACCGTGTTCCTGATTGTCGTGCTCGGCATCTACCTCGCTGCCGAGCCACGCCTCTATCAGCGCGGGCTGGGCTGGATGCTGCCGCTTGACCGGCGGACGCATTTCCAGGGCACGGCAGTGCTCATGGGGTCGTCGTTGCGCCGGCTGCTGGCCGGGCGGCTGCTGGGCATGACGGTCGAAGGGTTGTTCACCTGGCTGATGCTGGAACTCTATGGCGTGCCCATGGCGGCGCTGCTTGGCCTCTTGACCGGCCTGCTCGCCTTCTTGCCCAATATCGGCGCACCGCTATCGGGCGCGCTGATGATCCTCGTCGGCTTTTCGGGCGGCACGTCGATGGGGCTTTACTGCATTTTCGTTTACATCATGGTCCACACCATCGACGGCAACGTGATCGTGCCGCTGGTGGCGCGAAAGACCGTCGATCTCGCCCCGGCGCTGGTTTTGGGCGCGCAGCTGATCATGGGCGTGCTGTTCGGCATTCTCGGCCTGATTCTGGCCGATCCGCTACTAGTGATGATAAAGATCCTGCTTGAGCGCGAGGTCGCCCACAACGATCCTGTCGAGGCCTGAGCGAGAGATGACGCCCGCCCCGGCCGTTACTGCCGACGCCTCAGCCTTCAGGGCCGAGCTGCCCCAGGGCGGCGCCTTGCTCGGGCTCGACCTTGGCACGGCGACCATCGGCACGGCCTTCTGCGATGCCGGCTGGCGCATCGCCTCACCGGGCAAGACGATTGCGCGCGGCAAATTCGGCAAGGACAAGGCCACACTTGAAATGCTGGTGCACGAACGCCGCATTGCCGGGCTGGTGATCGGCCTGCCGTTCAACATGGACGGCTCCGAAGGCCCCCGTGCGCAGAGCGCACGCGCCTATGCCCGCAATCTCGCTGTGCTGGGTCTGCCAGTGCTGCTCTGGGACGAACGCTGGTCCACCGCCAGCGCGGAGCGCGACCTGATCGGGCAGGACATGAGCCGCGCCAAGCGCGCCGAAAGGATCGATTCGGCGGCAGCGGCTGTCATCCTGCAAGCTGCGATAGACGCGCTGACGGGAAATCAGATCTCGGAATAATCGACCAGCGGCCGGCTCTCGCGCGTGCCACGATAATGCTTGTCCGGCTCGTTGGGATCGCCCGAGATCAGCACGAAATCCTCGTGCACCTCAATCAGCGTGCCGACGAAGGGAAAACCCTCAAGGCTGCCGTTGACCCGGTAGCTCACCGTGTCGCCCACCTTGAAGCTCTTCTCATCGAAGTTGAACTCGAACGGACAGGCCTCACCCGTTTCACCCATGCCCTGCATCGCAAGTCTCCTTTGCCGGGCAAGATAGGTCTGGAAAGGGAGGTGTTCAACCAGTTCCTCCCCTTCCGCAAACGAGAGGGAAACTACCCTACGATTTCTTCCGGCTTGAAGAAGAACGCGATTTCGATCGCGGCGTTCTCGTCGCTGTCCGAGCCGTGCACCGAATTGGCTTCGATCGATTCGGCATAGGTCTTGCGGATAGTGCCTTCGTCGGCCTGCTCGGGATTGGTCGCGCCCATTACGGTGCGGTTGCGGACGACCGCATCCTCGCCTTCGAGCACCTGCACCACCACCGGGCCGCTGGTCATGAAAGCGACCAGATCGTTGAAGAAGGGACGCTCCTTGTGAACGGCATAGAAGCCTTCGGCCTGGTCTTTGGACATGTGGATGCGCTTCGATGCGACCACGCGCAGCCCGGCTTCTTCCAGCATCTTGGTGACGGCGCCGGTCAGATTGCGGCGGGTGGCGTCGGGCTTGATGATCGAAAATGTGCGGGTGGCCGCCATGGTTGTGTCCTTGCAATATTGAGTTTGAAGCGAAAGTCGCGCGCCCCTAGCGGGGATCATGCTGCGCTGCAAGATTGCCCGTCAGGGGCCTTCAATCCACTTGCCGCCGTCCTGCTTCCAGAAGTGCCGCTCCACCCCGTCGCGCGTGCCCAGCATGCGCCAGCAATCGCGCGCGGCTTGCAGGGTGTCGTCGCCGAACAGGTAGAAGACCCGTTCGAAAGCGCCTTCGCGCCAGACACCGTCCGCTATTGCCAGAAATCTGGCGCCGTTGGCCGGCTCTATCTGATCCGACAGCAGCACCGGCTGGCGCGCATCATGCGCACTGCCGGCGCGGCCATTGGCAAGGAAGCTCTCCTTCGGCTCCCACAGGGCATTTCCGATGCGCGCCAGTTGTGCTTCGTCGGCGGAAACCGCCAGCAGCCGTTCTCCCGCCTTCAGAGTATTGCGCGCCAGCAGGGGCAGCACTTTTTCGGCAGGGTCGCGGCTCAGCTGGTAGAAATCGACGCGCACTTGGGACATTCCCCTCCCGCTTGCGGAAGGGGTTAGGGGAGAATCGGTTTTCTGACCTCGCCTAACAAGCCCTCCCCCGACCCCTCCCGCAAGCGTGAGGGGAGGAACCCTTGTTACCCTTCCAGGTTATCCCGCACATAGCGTTCAATCAGCCGCACGCCATAGCCGGTCGCGCCCTTGTCCCAGGTTGCACCGGGCTTGTCGGCCCAGACCATGCCCGCGATGTCGAGGTGCGCCCAGGGCGTGCCCTTGTCGATGAAACGCTGGAGGAATTGCGCGGCGGTGATCGAGCCGCCGAAGCGGTTGCCCTGGTTCTTCATATCGGCAATCTGGCTGTCGATCATCTTGTCGTAGGCCGGACCCATGGGCATGCGCCACAGCCGGTCGCCGCTCGCCTCGCCTGCGGCGATCAGCTTGCCGGCGAGGCCATCGTCGTTCGAGAAGATGCCGGCATATTCGTGTGCCAGACTGGCGATGATCGCGCCAGTCAGAGTCGCCAGGTCGATGATCGCGGCGGGCGCGAATTCGTGCTGCGCCCAGGTCAGCGCATCGCACAGCACCAGCCGGCCCTCGGCATCGGTGTTGATCACTTCGACCGTCTGGCCCGACAGTGTCTTCACCACATCGCCCGGGCGTTGCGCGCCGCCATCGGGCATGTTCTCGACCAGGCCGCAGACGCCCACGACATTGGCCCTGGCCTTGCGTCCGGCCAGCGCCAGCATGGCCCCGGCCACGGCGCCCGCGCCGCCCATGTCCCATTTCATGTCTTCCATGCCGGCGGCGGGCTTGATCGATATGCCGCCTGAATCGAACGTCACGCCCTTGCCGACAAAGACCATAGGCTTGCCGCCCGGCTCGCCACCGCGCCATTCGATCGCCAGCAGCCGCGGCGGCCGCACCGAACCCTGGGACACGCCGAGCAGTGCGCCCATACCCAGCGTGCGCATCTCGTCCTCGCCCAGCACGCGCAGGCCCAGCCCTGTGCCCGCCATGCGCGCCTCGCAGCGCGCGACGAAGGTTTCGGGATAAATGACATTGCCGGGCTCGGTCACCAGCTCGCGGGTGAACTCGACGCCCTCGGCAATCGCCGCTTCGCGCAGCCATTCGTCCTCGGCCCCGGCCGGGGCATTGACCACGACGACCTCTTCAAGCGTCGGCTTCTGGTCTTCGGGCAATTTGGTGCGGTGCCCGTCATGCCGCCAGCCGCGCAGCCTGAGCGCCAGGAGGAATGCCGAGGTCTCGGCTGCCGAAAGGCTTGTTCCGGCCAGGTCCAGAAGCAGCGTCGATTCGCCAGAGGCGAGGTACTTGGCGCTCAGCGCCGCCCCGGCCTTCTCGACCGCCACGGCGCGGCCCGAGCCGTTCTGGTCGCCCAGCCCGGCCAGCGCCACGCGGCGCACCTGCCCATCGGCCTGTATGAAACCTTCGAAGACCTGCCCTGCCTTGCCGGTAAACCGCGCCGCCCTGGCGCCTTCGGCCAGCAGCGGATCGAGATTGCCCGGCAATCCGTCCAGATCGACGGTGCGCGCCAGCAGCCTGGGTGCGGGGCTCGGGATCGCATCGGCAAAGCGGATTTGCATCTTTTCTCCTTGGGCTATCGGTAGTCGTGTCGAAATGCGCCGCAGCTGCGGCAAGGGCGGATTGCAGTTAGGCGCGGGCAGTGCGATAGGCAAGCCATGCGCCCCGGGCCGAATACCCTGATGCGCCGCCGGCCTGGCGGCTTTGGCCTGTGGACTGCCACACTGGCCACGCTTTTGCTCGCGCTGCTCGCCGCCCCTCGGCCTGCCGCGGCGCAGGCGGCGGAAGGAGATGCGACGGCGCAGGTCGATCAGGAACGGCCGATCCAGTTCGAAGCCGACCGGGTCGAATATGACAACAAAAGCAACGACGTAACGGCCAAGGGCAATGTAGTGTTGCGCCGCAACGGCCAGTCGCTCCGCTCCGACTCTGTCCGGTGGAACCGCAAGACCGGCGTGATCGCAGCGCGCGGCAATGTCCGCATGGTCGACGAAGACGGCAACCAGCTGTTCACCGACAGCGTCGAGCTTACCGACGAGCTCAAGGCCGGGGCCATGGAAGGCATGCTGCTTGTGTTGCGCGAAGGCGGGCGCATGGCAGCAAACGGCGGCACACGCGACGAACAGGGTAACATCGTGCTCGACCACGCCGCCTATTCGCCTTGCGAAGTCGAAGACAGCAAGGGTTGCCCCAAGAAGCCGACCTGGCGAATCACCGCCCGTCAGGCGACCTACAACCCCAACACGCACACCGTGCGGCTGCGCGGCGCGCGGATCGAGATATTCGGCATCCGCCTGATGCCGCTGCCTGGTCTCTCACTGGCGACCGACGGGCGCGCCATCTCGGGCCTGCTCATCCCCAACTTCCGCTTCACCCCGTCGAATGGCCTCGAAGTATCCGAAGCCTACTACCAGCGGCTGTCTAACAACCGCGATATCGCCGCCACGGCCTATGTCTATACCAAGGCCGCGCCGATGGCATCGCTGCAATACCGCGCGCTGACGGGCAAGGGCGCCTACCAGATCACTGGTTATGCTACCGATTCGGACGTGATCCCGATCGAAGGCGTGACGCCGACCTCGCAAAAGGAATTCCGCGGCTACATTTTCGCTAATGGCAAGTTCCAGCTTTCGCCGGAATGGAGCGTCACCGCATCGATCCGCCGGGCCACTGACCGCACTTTCCTGCGCCGCTACGAAATCAGCCGCGACGACCGCCTTCGCTCTATGGTCGAAGTCGAGCGGATCGACGCCAACTCCTACCTCTCGATCGCCGGCTGGGCGACCCAGACCATGCGTGTCGCCGACAATCAAGGACAAGTCCCTGTGGCGCTGCCGGCCATCGACTATCGCCGCCGCTTCGCCATGCCCGGCATCGGCGGCCGGGTGGAACTGCAATTCAACTCGCTGGCGATCTTGCGCAGCGCCGGGCAGGACAGCCAGCGCGCCTTTGCCGGCGCACGGTGGGATCTGCGCCGCATCACCGGCATGGGCCAGGAAGTGACCTTGACCGGCCTGCTGCGCGGCGATGTCTACCACTCCAGCAGCAATGGCCTGACCAGCACAGAGATATATCGCGGACTGCCCGGCTGGCAGTATCGCGGCGTCGCCACGGCGGCGCTCGATGTCAAATGGCCGCTGGTCGGCAATCTGTTCGGCGGCACGCAGGTGCTGACGCCGCGAGTGCAAGTAGTCGCCAGCCCGGCTGTGAAGAATCTCGCCGTACCCAATGAGGACGCGCGCGCCATCGAACTGGAAGATAGCAACCTGTTCGCACTCAACCGCTTCCCAGGCTATGACCGGATCGAGGACGGGGTGCGTTTCACCTATGGCTTCGATTGGCAGTTCGAAGCGCCGCGCTGGCGGATCAAGACTACGGTCGGGCAATCGTTCCGGCTGACCAGCAAGCCAACCTTGCTGCCCGACGGCACCGGCCTTTCCGATCGCGCCTCGGACATCGTCGGGCGCACCGAAGTCGCCTACCGCAATTTCGTCAAGTTCACGTACCGCTTCCGGCTCGACAAGGACAATTTCACCCTGCGCCGCAACGAAATCGATCTCACCATCGGCGATCAGCGCAACTATATCGAAGCCGGCTATCTCAAGCTCAATCGCGACATCGATTCCAGCATCGAGGACTTGCGCGACCGCGAGGAAGTGCGTGTGGCCGCACGTGCCGCCTTTGCGCGCTATTGGTCGCTTTTCGGATCGGCGGTGGTCAATCTGACCAACAAGACCGAAGACCCCACTCAGTCATCGGACGGTTTCCAGCCGCTGCGCACGCGCGTTGGCGTTGCCTATCAGGACGATTGCCTCGACCTGTCGCTGACCTGGCGGCGCGACTATGTCACCACCGGCGACGCCAAGCTGGGCAATACCTTCGAAGTGCACATAGGCCTTCGCAATCTCGGCTTTCGTTGACCTTGGCGACACAAAACGGCTATCCGCCCGCTCAGCCTGGGTTAAGCAGCGAGACGACAGAGCGCCGGCAACCGGGCCGGGGGCTTAGGCAACAACAGTCAGGATTGAAATCGCAGTGAAATCGACACTTTTCAAACCGGCGTTTGCATTTGCTCTCTCGGCAATGCTGGCGGGTTCCGCTTCGGCGCAGGAATCGGGTGAAGCCGCCGCTCCCGCGCAAGCCGCCGCCCCAGGCGCGATCGCTATTCCCGAGAACGTCACTGTATTCGGCAAGAACGATCCCAACAATCGCCGTGCGACAGTGGTGGTTAACGGTGAAATCATCACCGGCACCGATGTCGATCAACGCCTGGCGCTGATCGTTGCGGCCAGCGATAACAAACTCTCTGACGAAGAGCGGCAACAGGTGCGGATGCAGGTGCTGCGCAACCTGATCGATGAGACTTTGGAGATCCAGGCAGCCAAGGCCGACGATATCACTATCGAAGACGCCGAAGTCGAACAGACCTACATGCGCGTCGCCCAGCAGAACTTTGGCCAGAACGCGAAGGCAATGGACGCCTATCTCGCGCGCGTCGGCTCCAGCCCCGCTTCGCTCAAGCGTCAGATCAGGGGCGAATTGTCGTGGCAGCGGCTGCTGCGCCGCAATGTCTCGCCATTCGTCAATGTCTCCGAAGAGGAAGTGCGCGAAGTCATCCAGCGGATGAAGGCCGACAAGGGCACCGAGGAACACCGGATCGGCGAGATCTACCTTTCCGCCACACCGGAGAACAAACCGGCCGTGTTCGAAAACGCCAAGAAGATCGTCGGCCAGTTGCAACAGGGCGCAAGCTTCGTCGCGCTTGCCCGCACCTATTCCGAAGCCTCGACCGCCGCGGTTGGCGGAGACCTGGGCTGGGTCCGGCTCTCGCAATTGCCGCCCGAACTGGGCCTGGCCGCTCGCGATCTGGCCCCGGGCCAGCTGGTTGGACCGATCGAGCTGCGCGGCGGCTATTCGATCATTTACCTCATCGACAAGCGCGCGGTCCTTACGGCGGACCCGCGCGATGCAGTGCTGTCGCTCAAGCAAGTTTCGATCACGTTCCCGGCCGGTGTCACTCAGGCCGATGCCCAGGCCAAGGCCAACGAATTTGCAGCGACAATGAAGGAAGCGCGCGGCTGCGGCGGCGTCGATGAGGTCGCAGCCAAGGCTGGCGCGCAGGTCGTTACCAACGACCAGATCAAGGTGCGCGACCTGCCCCAGGCCCTCCAGACCCCACTGCTGGCCTTGCAGGTCGGCGAGACCACACCGCCGTTCGGCTCGTTGCAGGAAGGCGTTCGTGTACTCATGCTCTGCGGCCGCGACGATCCGCGTACCGGGGTCGAGCCGAATTTCGAGCAGATCATGGCGCAGATGGAAGACGAGCGCGTCAACAAGCGCGCCCAGATGTACCTGCGCGACCTTCGCCGCGATGCAGTGATCGATTACAATTGATCGAGCCGCTCGCTCTCTCGCTGGGCGATCCGGCGGGGGTCGGCCCTGAACTGATCGTCGAGGCCTGGGCGCGCCGCGAGGCAGGGTCGCTTGCACCGTTTCTGGTCGCTGGCGGAGGCACAATCATCGCTGCGGCGGCCAGGGCGCGCGGGATCGATGCTCCGGCCATTACGATCGCCGGTCCAGGCGAAGCGGCCCAGGCGTTCACCCACGGAATTCCGGTGCTTGGCGATAATGATGGTGAATACCGCCCTGGTGAACCCAGCCCCGAGGGCGCCAGACTCGCGCTCGCTTCGCTCGAACTGGGGGCGCGGCTGGCGGCGGAAGGCGAAGTATCGGCCCTGGTCACCGGCCCCGTTGCCAAGGCACGGCTTGCCAAAGTAGGCTTCGCTCACCCTGGCCAGACCGAATTTGTCGCAGAGGCTTGCGGCTATGCGCCTGTCGATGTCGCCATGATGCTGGCCGGACCCAGCCTGCGGACTGTTCCGGTCACCATTCATATCCCGCTCTCGCAAGTGTCCAGCCAGCTTACCTCCGCCGCGATCGAACGGCGCGGGCGTATTGCTGCGATGGGTTTGATGCGCGATTTCGGCATCGCCAGTCCGCGCCTGGCGGTCTGTGCGCTCAACCCCCACGCCGGAGAGGAAGGTCGGATGGGGGACGAGGAACAGCATGTGATCGTTCCCGCCATCGAAGCGCTCCGGGCCGAGGGAATCGACGTCACCGGCCCCCATGCCGCCGATGCCCTGTTCGCCCCACGCAATCGCGACACGTTCGATGTGGCGATCTGCATGTATCACGATCAGGCGCTGATTCCGCTGAAAGCGCTGGACTTCGACCACGGGGTCAATGTCACGCTCGGCCTGCCGATCATCCGAACATCGCCAGATCACGGCACGGCATTCGGCATAGCCGGAAAGCGCCTGGCCGATCCCGGCGCCACCATCGCGGCGATCCGCATGGCGGGCGAATGCGCCTTGCGGCGGGCGGGGCGGTGAACTGGCGCACCCCCTACCCCTCCCGCAAGCGGGAGGGGAGCGAGACTTGCGAAGGCGCAGCAATCGTTGGTCGCAGCGGGGTGGGCGCTTGGTAGCCCTCCCGCCTTTGCGTGAAGTCATTGCCCGCCATGGCCTCGCCGCCAGCAAGGCGCTGGGCCAGAATTTCCTGCTCGACGAACAATTGCTCGACCGGATCGCCGCGATCCCGGGCGATCTCGCGGGCCAACAGGTGCTCGAAGTCGGCCCCGGCCCCGGCGGCCTGACCCGCGCCCTGCTGCGTGCCGGGGCGCAGGTTACCGCCATCGAGATGGACAGGCGCTGCCTGCCCGCGCTGGCCGAGCTGGGTGACGTGTTTCCCGGCCGGCTGCGCGTCATCGAAGGCGATGCGATGAAAGTTGCGCACCCTATCGCGGGCCCGTTCCACGTCGTCGCCAATCTGCCCTACAATGTCGGCACGGCGCTGCTTGTCGGCTGGCTGTCGGGCGAGGTCTGGCCGCCGCAATGGGCCTCCTTGACGCTGATGTTCCAGCTCGAAGTCGCCGAACGCATCGTCGCCCGGCCCGGCACCACCGCCTATGGCCGGCTCGCCGTGCTCGCCCAGTGGCGCAGCACAGCGCGGATCGCGATGAAAGTGCACCGCAGCGCCTTCACGCCGCCGCCCAAGGTGATGTCGGCGGTGGTCCACATCGAACCGGCGGCAATGCCCGATGGCGTCTCGGCGCGCATGCTCGAACGCCTGACCGAGGCCGCGTTCGGTCAGCGCCGCAAGATGCTGCGCCAGAGTGTCAAGGGACTGCCCGGTGCGATCGAAGCGCTCGAGCGCCTGGACATCGATCCGCAGCGCCGCGCCGAGACGCTCGGCATCGGCGAATTCGTCGCGCTCGCCCGCGCGCTTACGCCGGGCTGAGTTCCGGCTCCTTGCGGCCTGCGAAATCGGGGTAGGCCCCCAGGCCCACCACCAGCAGCCCGGCGAACACCGCCAGCGGAATGGCGATCGACAGCACCAGCTGGTAGGAGCCGGTAACATCGAACACCTTGCCCGCGAACCAGGTGCCGAAACCCATGGCCAGGCCGATTACGCTGGAATTGATCCCGAGCAGCGCCCCGAAGCTCTTGAGCCCGCCATAGCGGGTGATCAGATAGGCCGAAATCTGAGTAGTCGCGCCGGCGGCATAGCCCATGATCGCAACCGCCAGCGCGGCGACCAGAGTGCTGTGCGTTTGCGCCAGCAACAGGCCCATGCCCACCGCCGGCAGCGCGAACGAGACGAAGGGAATGACATTTCCCTGAATCCGGTCGAGCAGCACGCCGTTCACCAGCTTGCCGGCAATCATGCACAGGCCGAACAGCACCATCAGCCAGGCGGCATCGCCCCGCGCCATTCCCGCCTCGCCCAGAATCGGCACGAGATGAAGCGTGACGCCGACGCCGACTATCGAGCTGGCCGCCACCGCGCCGATCACACGCAGCACTTGCTGGGTGCGCATGGCTTCGCCGAAGCTGTAGCCCGGCAAGGCGGCGTTCCGGCTTTGCGGGGCAGCAGTCTCTCCCGACTGGGCGGGAGCGGCCGCAGCCTGCGGTTCGTGGAAGAACAGGAAAAGCAGCACAAACAGAAAGCCGCCCCAGCCCAGCCCGAGGATCTGGTAGGCCGCCCTCCAGCCATAATCGTCGATCAGCACCTGCGCGATCTTGGGAGTGAAGGTCTGCGACAGGCCGGTGCCGCACAGCACCACGCCCAGCGCCAGGCCGCGGCTGGCGAAAAAGGCCTTGGATACCGCCGCGCACCAGACCGTCGTCTTGATGAACAGCGAGGCCGAGGCATAGAGCAGCCACAGTGCGGCCCACTGCCACAGCGATCCATTGGCCAGGCTCATGCTCGAAATCGCGACCATGCCGAACAGCATGCCCGGCAAGGCCACCCGCCGCGCCCCGAACCGGTCGATCAGCGCGCCGACTGGCGAGGAAAACAGGATGGCGAAGATCGAGACCACCCACATGCCATAGGACACTTCGGCATAGCCCCAGCCGAAAGCCTGCTTGAGCGGTTCCATGACCAATCCCAGCGAATAGGTCGGGATCGGTGAAAATGTGAGGCCCGCGGTCGAAACGAATGCCAGCGGCCAATAGCGCTTCCACTCGGCCAGCCCCGTCGCCCGGTCATCCATGAAAGCTCTCCACCATGCGCAGTCTGCCGCTGCTGGCGCGAGACTAGCGGGTTGACAGGGCGTGTCCAGCCGCTGTCATGCCTGGCCAAGCGAGGAGTCGATATGGGACAGTCGGAAGAGGCAAATATTGCCGTAGTCAAGCGCTTCTACGAATACCTCGCCCGCGGAGATCGGGACGGAGCCTATGCCCAGTGCATGGCCGACGACTGCGTGCTGCATGAAGCGGAATCGCTGCCCTATGGCGGTGTCTATCCAGGGCGTGAGCTGATGAAGGCGACGCTGAGCGGAGTTACTGGCAGGTTCGACCGGTTCGAATACGAAATTCTGAACTACCTTGCCGGCGGCGACGAAGTCGTCGTCCACCTGCACATGTCGGGCGTGGGGCGCGACAGCCGTAAGCTGTTCTCGCTGCCGGTCATGGAACTGTGGCGTTTCCGCGAAGGCAAGGCGATCGAAATGCGGCCTTTCCTCTATGACAGCGCCGCATTGATCGAAGCGCTGAAACCTTAGAGCCTGCTACTTTCCCTGCAGCGCCAGACCGGCTTCGGCAAAAGGCACGGACAGGCTGTGATGGACCATCTGGGCGGCAACCGTCGCACCCGCCGCACCGCCGGCCATCAACAGGCCATAGGTAAATCCCTGAGCGACATGGCGCATATAGGCGGCGCGGGCTTCCATGGAGGGGCGGCCGCGCGCCGCTCTCGCGGCCTTCAACGCAGTCGGCCCGGCCTCGTTGCCCATGACAGCCAGCACATCGACGCGCTCACGCAGTCGGACGCCGAAGCGGCGGCCTTCGGACCATTGCACCTGTCCATCCAGCCGGTGGCGGCCTACCGTCAATTCGACATAGGCGCCTCGCCTTGGCGGCGGCGTGGATGTCGCCAGCAATCCGCGTGAGGACAGATCGAGCAGGCAGGCCTCGCGTTCGCGGCCCCCATCGCGTAGCGCCGCGCGCAGGATCACCCGGGCGCGATCTTCATTTCTGGCTTCGCTGTCGGCCATGGGCGCACTCGGCTGCGTAATAACTTGGAAGGGGGCCTATCACGCCTCGCGTTAGGGCCGGGTTAAGCCGGTCAAAACAGGCGCTGGAGAAAGACTGCGAGAAAGCCGATGCTTGCGACCATGGCTATAGCGATGAAGGCCAGATCGTAAGGCCGCACCGTTCGGGCTTCCTGGAATTTGAGGGCTGCCACACGCTCCGCCTCGATCCGGCGCTGCTCGGCCACCGACAACGAACCCTGACGGCCCTGCACCAGGCCGCGAACATCGATGCGCTCGCCCAGCAGCACGCCAAACCGATCGCCTCTTTGCCAGCGAACCTGACCTACCATGACGTTACTGCCGCAGAATATCTCGACGACATCCCCGCGACGCGGCGGTTGGTCCGACGACATCAGCATACCACGCGAAGTGGCGTCGAGGATCGACGCGGCAACCTGGCTGCGGCCAATACCCAGTTTGACCGGGATTCGCGTATCGACGCGCTCTTCTTTGCGAGCAGTAGTGCCAGCCATGGGAAACCCTGGGTGTTACGGGACCAGAGCCTCTATCGCGGAAATGCTTAGCGCTGCGTTAAACTGCACGGATATGGCGAATGCCCTTCAGCGGGCAGCCTTCTTCTTCAGCCGCCAGGCGTGGAGCAACGGCTCGGTATAGCCGCTGGGCTGCTCGACGCCCTTGAACACCAGATCGCAGGCCGCCTGGAAGGCCATGGAGCTTTCCCAGTTGCCGGCCATCGGCTCGTAAAGCGGGTCGCCCGCGTTCTGCGCATCGACCTTGGCCGCCATGCGATGCAGCGCGTCCATAACCTGGTCTATGGTGCAGACGCCGTGCCGCAACCAGTTGGCCATGTGCTGGCTGGAAATGCGCAGAGTAGCGCGGTCTTCCATCAGGCCGACGTCGGTTAGGTCGGGCACCTTGGAGCAGCCGACGCCCTGATCGATCCAGCGCACGACATAGCCGAGCAGGCCTTGCGCATTGTTGTCCAGTTCTTCGCGCACTTCGGCTTCGGAGAAATTGACGCCGGTGGCCAGCGGCACGATGAGCAAATCATCGAGGCCGGGAATGGATTCGGCGGCAATCGCTTTCTGCACATTGAACACATCGATCTGGTGATAGTGGATGGCGTGCAAGGTTGCCGCGGTGGGCGATGGCACCCAGGCGGTGTTGGCGCCGGCCTTGGGGTGGGCGGTCTTTTCCGCCATCATCGCGCCCATCCGGTCTGGCGCGGCCCACATTCCCTTGCCGATCTGCGCCCGGCCGGAAAGACCGTGTGCCAAGCCAATGGCGACATTGCGTTTTTCATAGCTGGCGATCCAGGCCGAGCCTTTCATTGCGCCTTTGCGGATCATCGGCCCCGCGCACATCGAAGTGTGGATCTCGTCGCCAGTGCGGTCGAGGAAGCCGGTGTTGATGAAGACGATCCGGTCCTTTACCGCATGGATGCAGGCGGCGAGATTTGCCGAAGTGCGCCGTTCCTCGTCCATCACGCCGACCTTGATCGTGTGGCGCTCCAGGCCGAGCAGGTCTTCAACCGCATCGAACAGATCGTTGGTGAAGCCGCACTCTTCCGGCCCGTGCATCTTGGGCTTGACGATGTAGATCGAGCCACAGCGCGAATTGGCGTATTTGCCCAGACCCTTCAGCCCCTGTGCGCCTATTGCGCTGGTAATCACCGCATCCATGATCCCTTCCGGGATTTCGGAGCCATCGGCCAGAAGGATCGCCGGGTTGGTCATCAGGTGGCCAACATTGCGCACGAACAGCAGACTGCGGCCAGGCAGTGCGAACTTCGAGCCCGTCGGTGCGGTCCATTCGCGATCGGGTTCAAGCGTGCGCGTGACGGTCTTGCCGCCCTTGTCGAATGTATCGGTCAAGTCGCCGCGGATCAGGCCGAGCCAGTTGGAATAGGCCAGCAGCTTGTCCTCGGCATCGACCGCCGCGATCGAATCCTCAAGATCGACAATGGTGGTCAACGCCGATTCGAGAATGACGTCTGCAATGTTCAGCGGGTCGTCCTTGCCCACCGGATGATTGGGATCGATGACAATTTCGATGTGCAGGCCATTGTTCTTGAACATGATCCCGCCCTCGCGGGTGCAGTAGGCATGTGGACACTCGCCGCCGGTCAGCGCCAGCTCCCAGCCGGGGATGGTTTCATTGAGAAATTGCCTGACGCGCTTGATCACCGCCCCGCCGCGCACCGGATCGTAACCGCCGGGCCTGGCCGGATCGGCATTGAGTGCATCGGTGCCATAGAAAGCATCGTAAAGGCTGCCCCAGCGGGCATTGGCGGCGTTCAGGAGGAAGCGGGCATTGAGCACCGGCACCACCAGCTGAGGGCCAGCCATGGTGGCGATTTCCTCGTCCACATTCTGCGTACCGATGGAGAACGGCGCCGGTTCGGGAACGAGATAGCCGATCTCGCGCAGGAAAGCCTGGTATTCGGCATTGTCGAGCACCTTCCCGGTGCGTTCCATGTGCCAGGCGTCGATTCGGGCCTGCAATTGATCGCGTTTGGCCAGCAGAGCGCGGTTGATTGGCGCCATGCGTTCGAGCAGCGAGGAAAAGCCTGTCCAGAAGGCGCCCGCTTCCATGCCCAGCGGCGCAAGCACCTTGCTTTCTACAAAGGCCGCCAACTTTGCTTCGACCTTGAGCCCCGACTTTTCAACTCTGTCCGTCATCTATCCCGCCAATCGATATGCCGCCCGCCGCATTTGTGCGGCAGTCTGTGGATTTGCACTTTTCCCGGGAAGGAACCGGTGCGCCTATGGCGAAGGCTCCGGCGAAAGGCAACATGGCGCACCGGCATCAGTCGGCGGAATTTACACTTACCGCAGTGTTAACCAGCACCTTGCGCGGAAAACTGGGTCTGGCATGAAGGTTGCTGCGTACCAGACAAGGTGAAGGATTGGTAATGCTCCGAAAAATCGGCCGACTGTTTGTGATCAAGACCAGGGGCGAGGCCTATCTGATCATCTTTGCGTTGGCGACCGGCGCAGCGCAGCGCGGACAGATCTACTTCACACAGTTCCCTGGATTTGGCGGCAAACTGTTGTTCTGCGCCTGCATGGGCTCGGTTATGCTGGCAGGCGCCAAGATTCTCGACTGCCTGCGTTACGAGCGAGAAGCAAAAGCGGCGGCAGTCAGTCCGGCAGGCTAGCGGTCTGCCGCAAGGCCTCGCCAAGCGCCAGGGCGGCGGATGTGGCGAGGTTCATCGAGCGCACTTGCGGCCGCATGGGAAGTCGTAGCCGGGCGTTGCATATCTCGGCAACATCTGCCGGGACCCCGGCACTTTCCTTGCCGAACAACAGGACATCATCGGCCTTGTAAGCAAAATCGTAGGCCGATTGTGCGCCCTTGGTCGTGAACAGCACCAGCCGCGAAGCACCCAATGTCGCACGAAACGCCTCGAAACCGGCATGCCGGGCAATGGCGACATGATCGATATAATCCATGGCGGTCCGTCTCACCCGTTTGTCGTCCCATTCGAAGCCCATGGGCTCGATCAGGTCGACTGCCGCCCCCAAGCAGGCGCCAAGACGCAGCACCGCGCCCACGTTGCCGGCAATTTCGGGTTCGAACAGCGCGACGCGCATCCGGGCTGACCGCCCCTAGCGGTTCTTCCAGACTGCCGCGCGCTTCTCGACAAAGGCCTTCATGCCTTCGGTCTTGTCTTCGGTCGCGGCGAGGATCTGCCACATGCGGCGTTCGAACAGCAGGCCCTGCTCGAGCACTGTCTCGAAAGCGGCATTGACCATTTCCTTGTTCACCAGCGCGGCGACGCGCGGCATGGCAGCCACTTCCGCGGCAATGGCCATGACGGCATCGACGAAGCCCTCGGCCGGCAGAATACGCGCGACGAGGCCGCTCTTTTCCGCCTCGGCCGCGTCCATCATCCGGCCGGTCAGGCACAGGTCCATCGCTTTGGCCTTGCCCACCGCGCGCGTGAGGCGCTGGGTGCCGCCCATGCCGGGGGCAACGCCCAGCTTGATTTCGGGCTGTCCGAAGCGCGCCTTTTCAGAGGCAACGATCATGTCGGCCATCATGGCAAGCTCGCAGCCACCGCCTAGAGCAAAGCCATTGACTGCCGCGATCCAGGGCTTGCGCACCTTGTTGGCGATGTCCTTCTGCCAGCCGTCGAAGAAGGCCTGAAGATAGAAGTCAGTCGCTTCCATCTCGGCCATTTCGGGAATGTCCGCCCCGGCGACGAAACTTTTGTCCCCCGACCCGGTCAGCACCGCGCAGCCCTGGCTGTCGTCGGCCTCGAATGCCGCAAAAGCCTCGATCAGCTCTTTCAGCACGGTGCTGGACAGCGCATTGAGCACTTGCGGCCGGTTGATCGTGATCAGCGTCACCGCGCCGCGCTGTTCGCTGAGGATGGTTTCGTAGTTCATAGCGGTTTCCACTCTTCGTCCGCCGGAAGCGGGGCAAATATCGCCTCGATCGAGGCATCGGTGACGCCTTCGGGTGTCGCCGGGTTCCACTTGGGCGCATTGTCCTTGTCGACAATTACCGCGCGCACGCCTTCGGCAAAATCGGGAAGCACAATGACGCGCGCGGCGATGCGCATTTCCATCGCCATGTTGTCGGCAAAGTCCTTGCACGACAGGCTGTCATGCAGCTGGCGGAGCGCAACCTTGCAGGCCTGCGGACTCTTGCTGCGCAGAGTCGCCAGCTCCTTGGCCGCCCATTCGCCATCGTCTTTCTCGAGACTGGCGATTATGTCTTCCAGCCGGTCCGAGGCGAAATGTTTGGCGATCAGGTGGGCATTGGCCTCAATCCGCGCTTCGGGCGGTGTCGCCGCCAGTGCGGACAGCACCTGGCCGGGTTCGTGGCCGTTGGCGATGCGCTCTTTTGCCTCGGGCAGGGCTTCGCTGGGCAGGTAATGCGTGGCAAGCCCGGTCCACAATGCTTCCGCGCCATCGAGCCGCGCGCCGGTGAGCGCGAGGAATTGGCCCATTCGCCCCGGCAACCGCGACAGATACCAGCCGCCGCCGACATCAGGGAACAGGCCTATGCCGGTTTCGGGCATGGCGAAGCGGGTATTCTCGGTTGCAACGCGGAACTTCGCAGGCTGCGAAATGCCGACCCCGCCGCCCATGACGATGCCGTCCATGAAGGCGACGATCGGCTTGCCGAACTCGAACATCAGGTGGTTGAGCTGATATTCCTCATAGAAGAATTTTGTTCCCGAGAGGCCATTGTCGGTCAGCGCGGAATTGCGGAGGAATGCGACGTCGCCGCCCGAGCAGAAACCCCTGCCTTCACTGTGATCGACGATGACGGCGTTGACATCGGCATCGTCGCGCCAGGCCAGCAGCGCTTCGGTCATGGCGTGGTCCATCGCCGCGGTCAGCGCGTGGATCGCCTTGGGCCGGTTCAGCGTAAGAAATCCCGCCACCCCTTCGCGGCGGACGATGAGTTCGTCTGTATGGCTCACTTCAGCAGGTCCCGCCCGATGATCATGCGCATGACTTCATTGGTCCCTTCGAGAATCCGGTGCACCCGCAAATCGCGCCAGAAGCGCTCGATCGGATAGTCCCTGAGATAGCCGTAACCGCCGAACATCTGCAGCGCCTTGTCGACAATCTCCGATCCGCTGTCGCTCGCCAGCTTCTTCGCCATGGCGGCAAAGCGCGTCTTGTCGGGCGCGCCCTCGGTGACTTTGGCGGCGGCAAGATAGAGCAGTGCGCGAGCAGCCTCAAGATCGGTCGCCATGTCGGCAAGGGTGAACTGGGTGTTCTGGAACTGGGCGATGGACTGGCCGAACTGGCTGCGGTCCTTCACATAGGCCACGGCTTCATCCAGACAGCGCTGCGCCCCGCCCAGCGAGCAAGCGCCGATATTGATCCGCCCGCCATCGAGCCCGGCCATGGCGAACTTGAAGCCGTCGCCTTCGTCGCCAACGCGGTTCGAAACGGGCACTCTGACATTGTCGAAGATTACCTGCGCGGTCGGCGAGGCATTCCAGCCGAGCTTCTTTTCCGGAGCGCCGAACGAGAGGCCTTCCATGCCCTTCTCGACCACGACGCAGGAAATGCCCTTTGGGCCGTCCTGCCCGGTGCGGACCATCACGGCGTAGATATCGTTGACCCCGCCGCCCGAGATGAACTGCTTGGTGCCATTGAGCACATAGTGATCGCCTTCGAGCCGCGCGGTGGTCTTGAGCGCGGCGGCATCCGAGCCGGAACCGGGTTCGGTCAGGCAATAGGAGGCGATCTTGTCCATCGAGACGAGGTCGGGAAGATAGCGTGCCTTGAGATCGTCGGAGCCGAAGCTGTCGATCATCCAGGCGACCATATTGTGGATCGAGACATAAGCGCTGGTCGCCGGGCAGCCATAGGACATGGCCTCCATGATCAGCGCCGCCTCCAGCCGGCCAAGCCCGATACCGCCGCTTTCCTCCGAGACATAGATCGCCCCGAAGCCGAGCTCACCCGCCGCCTTCCAGACATCGACCGGATAGTGGCTGTCCTCGTCCCACTTGGCGGCGTGGGGCGTGATACGGTCTGCCGTGAACTTGCGCGCCATATCCTGGATGGCGAGCTGGTCTTCGGTGAGCGAGAATTGGCCGGTCATGATCGTGATCTACCCTTGAAGATTCGCGAAGGATTCGGCCGACTAGAGCCCAACCCCTTCAAGCTCCCTGATGATATCGGCGCCAAACAGGTCTTCGTCGCTGGGAATCTCCTTGGTCTTGGCCAAGGGCTTGGAGACCCAGGTCTCGTTGATCAGGTCGCGCCAGGTGATGTTGTTGTTGGTAGCGTTGCCACCCCACGAGCCGCAGCCCAGCGAGAAGGTCTGGCGCATGCCATTCCACAGGTTGCCCGAGTTCGAAGCCGACTGCGGCTGATTGACCATGACGCGGCTGGTATAGGTCGCATTGGCCAGCTTCATGATATTCTCGTCGCTGGTCGAATAGATGCCGCAAGAGTGTCCGCGGCCCTGATAACCCTGGACGCCGTTGGTGATCTCGATCGCATGATCGATGTCGCGCGCACGGTAGAGCGCCATGGTGACAGTGAGCTTCTCGCCCGAGAACGGGTGCTCGGGTCCCCAGCCGGTCTCGAGAATGATGAAGAACCGGATTCCTTCGGGAACACCAAATCCCGACATGCCGGCGATCTTTTCGGGCGGCTGGGCGACAATCGCGGCGTTAAGGATACCATCCTTCCACAAGGTGGCCTGCAGCTTGGCCTTTTCCTCATCGTTGAGGACATAGCCGCCCTGGTGCTTCAGCTTGTCGAGCATTTCGTCGTAAATGCTGTCGAACAGCACCACCGAATTGTCCGAGGAGCACGATGCCGCAAGGTCAAGCGTCTTGGAAATACGGATCTTTTCCGCTGCATCGTCAAGATCGGCAGTGTCGTCGACCGTGATCACCGCATTGCCGACGCCGACACCCAAGGCCGGGGTGCCCGAGCTGTAAGCGGCATGGACCATCGGGCCGCCGCCGGTCGCCAGCACGCGGTCGCACTGCTTCATCACTTCGTTGGTCTTTTCGACCGACGGCGTTTCGATCGGAATGACAAGGTCGGCCGGCGCGCCGAGCTTGACCAGCGCCTCGCGCATCAGTTCGCAGATGATCTTGTTGGTGATCTTGGCGCGCGGGTGCGGGCAGATGATGATCGAATTGCGGCCCTTCACGGCCGAAATCGCCTTGATCACCGGCGTCGCCTCAGGATTGGTGGAAGGCGAAAGCGCGCCGATCACGCCGACGGGCTTGGCGATCTTGACGATGTTGCGATCACGATCTTCCTCGATGACGCCGACCGACTTGTCGTCGATGATGTCCATCAATGTCGCACGAGTCTTGCGGAAGATTTTGAGGTACTTGCCGTCGTAGTTGCCGAGCTGGGTCTCGTCGACAGTGTGCTGGGCGATCTTTTCGGCCGTCTCTTCCCTGGCCACTGCGTAAACCATGCCGCGGATCAGGCGGTCGACCTGTTCCTGTGTGTAGTTTTCGATCTGCGCCTGCGCCGCGCGACTGCGGGCGATGAGGGCGGCAACTTCCTGCGCCTCTGGAGTGTCGGCGATTTCCTGAACTACGGCCATGTTTCGTTTCCTCGGGTCTTGCAATCAGCGCCGGAACAGCAGCGCGCACGGACGCGCCGTCCGGGCGGACGGGTTTAATCGTTCGATTAACCCCTGCACGTTTTGGCAGGGGCAGGCAATACGATTCGCCCCAAAGGCCAATTGCATATCGCGCAGGCGCACTCCCGTTTCCTGCAACTAGCAGTTGCCGCAAGGGCTCGCCTCCGCCATGACGGCGACCGATGAAGCTGGGGAGAAAACTGAGCGTGAGTGACATCGAAATCGATCCTTCCCTGTTCCGGCAAGTGCTGGGGACATATCCCACAGGGGTCTGTGCGATCACCGCGCTGGGAGCCGATGGCGCGCCGACCGGGATGGTCGTGGGTACTTTCACTTCGGTCAGCCTCGACCCGCCGCTGGTCGGCTTCCTTCCAGACAAGAACAGCTCAACCTGGCCGGCAATCGAGGCAGCAGGGCGGTTCTGCGTCAATGTTCTGGGCAGCGACCAGATGCAGGTCTGCCGCCAGATCGCGGCGAAAGGCCCGGACAAGTTCTCAGGTCTCGTATATGCCGTGTCGGAACATGGCCTTCCCGTCATCGCCGGCTCGATCGCCCGGATAGAATGCGTCATCGAGGCAAAGCACGAAGCTGGCGACCACTGGTTCGTACTGGGCCGCGTGTTGCATCTCGAAACCACGCGCGACGAGGACCCCATGCTGTTTCACCGAGGACGTTATGGCGGCTTTGCGGTTTTCGATTGACAGGGATTGACTTGATGCCTGGCACCTGCTGAACGCCTGTTCAGCATCATTCCGTTAGGGAGAGAAAGATCATGACACGTTCACTCAACGGCAAAGTCGCCGTTATCACTGGCGCCGGCTCGGGCATGGGCCGTTCCATGGCGCTGCGCCTGGCCGAGGACAATGCCAAAATCGCCATCTGGGACATCAACGGCGAAGGCGCCGAGGAAACAGCCAGGATGGTTCGCGAAGCCGGCGGCACGGCCATCGCGATCAAGGCAGATTGCGCCGACCGTGCGCAGATCGATGCCGCCGCCGCTCAGACCCGTGCCGAACTCGGCCCGATCCTGATCCTCGTCAACAATGCCGGCATCGCGCCATTCGACAATTTCCTCGAGATCGACGAGGCAACGGTGCGCAAGGTGATGGATATCAATTTCTTCGGCCCGTTCTATGTGACGCAAGTCTGCGTGCCGGACATGATCGCGGCCAAGTGGGGACGGATCATCAATATCACCTCGTCTTCGGTGCAGTCGGGCTCGGAACTGCAAACGCACTACACCAGTTCCAAGGGCGCGCTGCTGGGCTTCACCAAGTGCCTGGCCCAGGCGCTTGGCCAGCATGGCATCACGGCAAACATGATCCCGCCCGGATCGATCGACACGCCGATGCTGCGCGGCGCGCAGATCATGCAGAAGGAAGGCGCGGTCGAGGCCTATGGCGCGGCGCTGCCGGTCCGCCGCATCGGCCAGGGCGAGGATATCGCCGCTGCCGCGGCCTTCCTCGCTTCCGTGGACGCGGGCTATATGACCGGCCAGACCATCAGCGTGAATGGCGGCCGCTACATGGGTTCGGCCTGACCCCATGACGCAAGCCTTCGCCGTGCCTGTCGAAGGCGGCATTCTGCGA
>JBFWSE010000006.1:0-59563 GCA_050248535.1 Novosphingobium sp. | reverse complement strand
CAGGTCACGGCGACAGTTTACGTAACCCCCAATCTCTCTGCGCCTCTGCAAACCTCCGCGCTCTCTGCGTGAACCGTTCTGCCTGGCACGCCTGCCCGCCGCCTGACGCGAACGCGCCATGGCATGCCCCCTGACTCGCTCCCATCTTGACAAAACGAACCATATCGGTTAAACGCCCCCTCCGCGACGGGTGCGGGGGCATAGGTGCACAGCTCCTCCACTCCCGCAAGGCCGGCGCTCCCCTGAAGCGGAAGCGTCCGCAACCAAGGATGCGAGGAGGGCCGGACGATCTTCCGGCCCGGAATATCGGGGTATGCCCCGGATGCAGGCGGCATGGACGCGAGCCTTACCCGCCACAGCCTCGCACGCAGAAAGGCCGAGCCGGCGGGAGCCCTGCGTCATGCCCGCCGGCCCATCGCAGCAAAGACGACGCAAAGCCAGGTCCGTATGGCTCGGACACTCCCGGCGCCGGCCACCCGTCGCTTCGCTTCCGGCGTTACCCCGGCCTCGCCAGCGGGCCAAGGCGCTTGCCTATCGCCGGGGCTCCATGGCCCAGGCCGGCATCAGCGCGAACAGCACCTGCCCGGCCAGCCCCGCCAGCCCCGGCACTGTGCCCAGCGCGGCGAGCCATTGTCCGGCGCTCTGGCCGAACAGGGCCACACCCAGCGCCAGCTCCGCCCCGATCAGCAGCGCGAAAGCCAGTGCGCCCATGGCCAGCGCGGCTCCGCGCCCGGACAGCGGGCGGCGGCGCAGCACCTGCCGGGCGCAGAGCCACGATGCGGCGAGCGTCAGGGGCAATTCCGCCAGCACTGCCCCCAGCGCCCCGATGCGCGGCACCAGCAGCACCGTGCGCAGCGCGCCCAGCACGAAACCCAGCGCGAAAATCGCGGCGGAATAGGCAAGGGCATTGATGGCGATGCGAGTCATGGCTTTGGCCGGCAAGGTTTCGGGGCTTTCCGCGCAAGGCGCAATAGCGGCTCGCATCGAACCGGGCACATTCCCCTCGCCAAGGCGCGACATAGCGCCTAGCTCCCCTATCGGGGCATAGGCCCCGCGAAGGAAAGTGTCATGGCCAAAGGCCAGAAGAAATCGAACAAGGAAGCGCGCAAGCCCAAGGCGGAAAAGCCCAGGAAGCAGAATGCCTCTCAGCCCTCGCTCAAGGGAAAGCCGCTGATCGGGGCCAAGGTCTGACGGCCGCCGGGCTGACCGGCATGTCCCGGAACCGGTGCGGCGCGGGACCGGGGCCGATCGCATGCCCCCGGACTTCACCAGTCAGGGCAAAGTTCCGGCAGGCCCGCGACGAGCCGCAGGGCGCCCTGCCGGCTTTCTGACACCAGCCTTTTCCCGCAAAGGCGCCTGGCTCCGCCGGGGCGCCGCCGGTCAAAGCCGAACAAGGTGACACGCCGAATTCCATAGTGCGGCCTTTCCTGCGCCCGGGATATCGATTTACGTGGTCTTGGCGGGGCCGCACACATGGCTGCGCGCCGCCCTGCTCGGCGCTAGCGCGGCGGCCGGGGGCTGTAATAGGCGAAGCGCTTTACCCGCCCTTCGATCACATGTTTCTTCAGCTTGTGCCGCATTTCCCCGGCGCCGTCGCTGGTCAGGCAGACCAGGTGCGTGCCGCCCGTGGGCAGGGTTTCGATGTCGCTCACGGCGACGCCAGCCGTCTTGCACAGCGCGGCGACATCGGCCTGTGGCAGAGCCACATTCAAGGCGCGGCTCACTGTGCGGTTTCCAGCGCGAGCGGTGCGGCCAGCGCGCCTGAACGGCGCTGGATCAGGCCGATCCGCGAAGCGAAAGTGTCGGCGGCGACGTTCTGCCGCTCGCGCTCGCCCTTGCTGCGCGTGCCGGCCGCGCGCATCAGCGCGATCTGGTGGCGGAAAAAGAGTTCGTTGAGGTCCATGGCGCGGCTCCTTTGCGTAAGCGGGAGCGCGTTTGGTCTCTCAGCCGCGGGCGCTTACGGAAAGCCGGTGCGCGGTGGAAGTCCTATAACAGACCTTCGCGCGCTTGTCGCCCGCTAATCCGGAATTCGCGCCCCGGCTTGATCCTGGTCAGCGACAAGTGGCCTTCGCCCGTTAGTGTCTGATTCGAAATTCGCAAAGAAGCGAATTTCGAAGCGGCACGGGTCCGCTCCGAAACGATAGTTTCGGATCAGACACTTGGGCTGCACCATCTGCACTGCAAATCGCGAAAGGAGCCTGCCTCGTGAAGCAAAATGCCTGGCCATTGGCCGCCCCCCTGCTCCTCGCCCTGGCGATCGGCGCCTGCAAGGGCAAGGAGGAACCCAAGAGCGAGCCCACGGCCGCCTCGACCGAATGGACTGTCGAAGACACCAGCACACCGGCCGTTCCGGTCACGCTGCCCGAAGCGCCGATGACCAATGTTCCGGCCAGCCAGGCCCCGCCGCCGGCCAAGTGATCGCCCAGCCCATGAAGGAGACCGAGCCATGCAGGAAACCACACTTGAGGACCGTCGCAAGGAACTGGAAGCGCTGCTGAAACAAATGCGCGAGCATCCCGAGCGAGACTGGGCAAAAGAGCGCGAACGCGCCCGCGTGCTCAGCGAGATGATCGAAAAGGCCGGGTGATCGCGACGGCGAACGTCAGCTCTTCCTGCTGAAGCGCCTCACGATCCGGCCGATAACGAACATCGCCAGCACGCCGCCGACGACATTGCCGGTCAGCCGCCCGGCCTCGAACGAACCGCCGGTATAGCCTTCGCTCTGCAAGGTGCTGAGCGCGATAAGCCCGCCCAGCATCAGCCCGCCCAGGCACCAGTTCAAATCGTGTCGTGTCATATTGCCCCCTTGTCCATCCAACCAACCGATTGGGATAGTCCGCCAGACCCCGCCGCCATTTCAACACCCCGCACACTTACGCGATCATGAACGGGCACAGGGTGATTGAGAGCCGGGGCAATTGTGCTAGGGCACAGGCAAGGGGCAACTCCGGAGCCATGACCGCATGAGTACGCTGGCCGTCGTCACTGCCATTCCGGCTGCCATGATGCAGCCCGATCCGGCCATGGCGCAGCCCGTGCAGGTGCAAGTCTGGGCCAGCGAGACGCAGAATCATGTCGAATTGGTCAAGAGCGCCCCGGATGCCCGGCCCGTGGCTTCGGCCGTGCAGCAAACTGCGCCGGGACAGCCGCAATACGTCCGGATCTGGGCGCGCGGGACGCAGGACCATGTCGAGCTGGTCAAGGCCGTGACGGACGAGACCCCGGCCCTGCCCGCCGCGAGTCCCGACCTCGCGGACGCGGGGCCGGCTATCGTCAGGCAGAGCGGCGCGCTAGCCAGTGCTGCCGAAGGCGCTCCACTTCCGCCCGGGGCCGATCCGCTGATCAACGATATTGTCTGGACCAATGGCGTGACCGCCTATCATCGCGGTGAAGTGGCGCGCGATGGCTGGCGCAAGATCGTTCCTTTCGAAGTGGCCTGGCAACTGCTCAACGTGCTCGACATCGTCCAGACCATCAGCTGTTCAAAGCGGCCAAGCTGCGAGGAAGGCAATCCGCTGTTCGGAGACCGGCCCTCGGTGGGCACGGTTCTCGCCGTCAAGGGCGGCATGGCGATCGCGCACTACCTGCTGATGCGCAGCGCCGCCCGCCGCAACTGGAAAACTGCGCGGACGGCCGAGATCGGCACCATCCTGGTTCAGGGCGTGATCGACGGTCTCAATTTCCGCTACGCGTTCTAGAGCAGGTTGCGGCGCCAGCCCGCACCGAGGTAAGCCGGCAAAATTACGCCAGCCATGTCTCCGGCTCGGGCATAGGCTCCTGCTTCTGCGCCCGGATGATCGACAGCACGGCGCGCACCACGATCAGCGCATAGGCGGCGATCAGGATGAAAATGCCGATAAACACCACCAGCGTCAGAAACCCGATGACGAAACCGGCGAACCAGATCCAGAAGCCGCGAATCAGATAAGTGTAATGTGTGGCTTCCCAGCCATGCGGCTTCTCGCTGCGCCAGACATAGGCGAGCACCAGTCCGACGACGCCGGTAATGCCGAAGAATGGAGCGGAGAGGTAAAGAATGTCGACAATCGTCGGCTGATTGAGGTCGAAACTGCCGGCCGCGGCGGAGGATGCGGACGTAGCGGGAGGCGGCTGGGTCTGTGCGCCGGGTTGCGGTGGCGCGGCCGGGCTCGCGGCGGCTTGCGGCGCCGGCTCGGCAGCAGGGGCCGTGCGCGGCGCGGGCCGCGGGGTTGATGGCATCGGGGCCGGTGCCTTGCCCGGCTTGTTGCCGCCAGGGGGCATGATCTCGTTGAGGCCGGGAACCTTGTCTTCCATGCCGGGACTCCTTCAGGCAGCCAGCCTAACACCTTGCGGGCCGCACGCAATGGACTTCCACGGCGCCCAGCCTTGCCAGCCGTTCCATGCTGGCATAGCCTCACGGCATGACCGGGAAATGGACTCTCTGCCTGCTGGCGCCATTCCTTGCCGCGGCATCGCCCGCTTCGGCAAAAGCCCCGTCGCTTCCCGGCGCGGGCGAAGCCGTCCACATGACGGGGACCGAACCCTTCTGGAGCGCGGACATACACGGCCGGCGCATGGTGCTGGCCTGGCCGGAAAACGAAAAGGGCGTGGCAGTCCGCGTCGCTCGCCGCCAGATTGGCAACCGGCTTGTATTTGCCGGCACCTTGATCCGGCACCCGCATTTCATGTCCGCCGGCCGCTTCACCATCACACTGGTGCGCGCGAGTTGCAGCGACGGCATGAGCGACCGGACATTTCCATACGACGTCACGATCGCCTCGGGCGGGACCAGAACGACGGGTTGTGCCTATACCGCGCGCCGGCCCTACCGCGAGGATCCGGTCGACTAGGGCAAATTCTTTCGCAGGAGGGGAAACAAGCATGTTCAACGCAGCCAATCAGGTCAGCATCTTCGTGCCCATGCTGGTAATCGCCGCACTTACGTTCATCGCCTTCGTGCGCATGGGCATATCGCGCGGGTCGGTGGCCAAGTCGATGGACCCCGATTTCTACCGCGCCCACCAGGGCGGGCAGGAACCGGAATCCGCCGCGGTCGCAACGCGCCACTATGGCAACCTTTTCGAAATGCCGACGCTGTTCTACGCCGCCTGCCTTACGGCTTACGTATTGCAGGCAGTCGGCCAGTGGACACTGAATTTTGCCTGGGCCTATGTCCTGGGCCGGCTGATCCAGAGCGCGGTGCACCTTACCTACAACAACCCGATGCACCGGGGCATGGGCTTCATTCTGGGCGTATTGGCGATGCTGGCGTTGTGGGTGAACCTGGGGATCGCGATTTGCGGAAAATTGTGATGCGCCGCGCGGCAAAGATTGCCGCGTAAACCATACCCGGGAACCGCAAGCACGAACCTCCCGGCAAGCGCGGCTGCGCCATGTTTGCCGCATGGCATGGCCGTCGGGACATCTCGGGAAACTCTGCGCCTTCGATCTTGCGGCGAGCGGCGTGCTCGCCGCCATGGTTACGATGCAGATTCCCAGCGAACAGGTTTGTGCCGGCCCGCAGGATGCGAGCGCCTTGGCCAAGCCCGGATTCCAGACGCTCGACGATCCGGCGCCCTTGCCCTCGTGCCTTCGCATCCGGCTTCGTTAGTCCGATTCGAAACGCTCCCTGCAGGTATGCCGGGGGCGATGTTTTCGACCTTATCGAACGCGTCTATGGCCCGGAGCGGCGCCATGCGTCACGATCCCCCCGATTTTCAGCCAAACCGTCTCACGGGATACAACCATTTAGGATTGACATGGCTTGCTTCGGTCCCTTCTTGAAATGGTGTCGGAATCTATCTGCCGCTTATGCACGAACATTGCGGCAGAACCCAAAACGGGACGCGGGTTCCAATATCTGCAGAAGGATGCGCCATGCCACTCGACATTCGTCCACTTGATCCCAGGCTCGGTTTTGGCGTGAGTGTTTCAGGCATGACACGCCAGCTTGCCGAGAAGCCGGCCGTTCGCGACGAGATCAATGCCCTGTTCGAAAGTGCCGGTCTGATCATCTTCAAGGAGGTCGAGCCGACCAACGGAATGCAACTCGCCTTGAGCAACATTTTCGGTCCGCTCAAGGAGCATCCCGTCCCCTCAATCTCCAGGGTCGATCGCGACGCGATGCCAGGAGTCATCGAATTGCGCACCGGGGTCGATCGTGGCGGCATCGTCGAATTCGGCGGCAAGCAGATATCGCACTGGCTGCCGTGGCATTTCGACCATTGCTACAACGACGAACTCAACCGGGCAGGCATCTTGCGGTCGGCGAAGGTTTCCCCGACCGGCGGCATCACCGGATTCCTCGACGGTATCGCCCTCTATCGCCTGTTTCCGAAAGACTTGCTGGCGAAGATCGAGGACGCCGAAATCCTCTACACTCTCAATTCGCACTACGAGACTCAGAAGTTTGGCAATCCGCCCGACTTGAAGATCATCCGCTCGAAGCCCCTGAGCGCCGAATTCGATGCACAGGCAAAGGCCATGCCGCGCGCCATTCACCCGGCGGTCTGGACGCGCCGGACAGGAGAAAAGGTCCTGCACGTCTCGCCCTACATGGCGGATGGAATTGTTGGCCAGGAAACTCCCGAAGGCGAAGCCCTGTTCTCCGAAGTGGCTGAGGCCATCGCCCGCACCGCGCCGGAATGCAGTTATCACCACAAATGGCAGGCCGACGAGATGGTGATCTGGGACAACTGGCGCATGCTGCACGCGGTTTCGGGTCACGATCCTTCGCACGAACGCATCATGTATCGCACCACGATCAAGGGCGACTATGGCCTGGGCCGCTTCGAGAACGGCGCCCAGGGCGGCGCCATCCTGCGAGACACCATGGTATAGTTTGTCCCGATCAGATTGGCGCGAAGACCGGTATCAGCAGGTCACCGCGCGCTTCGAAGCCCACGGCGACTTTCATGCCGATGATAACGCTTTCCGGGTCACAACCGACAATGTTGGTCATCATCCTGACGCCCTCGTCCAGTTCGACCATGGCGAGGACATAGGGGCTTTCCGCCTGGAACGCGGGCACGGGCGCCTGATGAACGACTGTGAAATGGCTGACCGTCGCCCTTCCGCTGACGCGTTCCCAGCTCATATCCGCCGACCAGCATTGCGGGCACAAGGCATGAGCGAAACGGAACCGCGCACCGCAAGCATTGCAAGTCCGGACGCGAAGTTCGCCTTCCATGCAGCCTTCGAAATATTCGCGATTGAGTTCGGAGATTTCGGGAACCGGTTTTTCACTCATGGCTCGCGCCCCAAAATAAGTGTTGCGTGATCGAACATGATGCCGCCGTAGGTATGGACCAGCACGCGGTTCGCATTTTCTACCTGGGTCGGGCCTGCCAGGCCCATGGTTTGCAGCGCGCCCGCCGTAAGCATCGACATACCGGATGAATCGCCGGTGTGACCGAAGGACAGCAGACCGCCATAAGTGTTGACCGGCAACGACCCGCCAGGATCGATCGCGCCGCTGGCGACAAACCCCGCCGCCTCGCCAGGCGCGCAGAAACCGAGCTCTTCCAGCAGGATGAGCGGCGAACTGGAAAAGGCGTCGTAAAGCTGGGCGACGTCTATGTCGTCCGGGGTCAGTCCGGCGCTGCTAAATGCCCTGGCGCCGGCTTCGGCTGCGCCCGTTTCGAGCAAGTTGCCGCGATCGCTCAGCGCCCCGCGCGAATGGTGTTCGCCATAGCCCAGCACCCAGGCTGGTTGCTCTGTCCATTTGCGCGCCAAATCGCCTCGCGCCACGATTATCGCGCCGCCTCCGTCGCATGGAACCGAGCAGTCGAGCAGGTTGAATGGCGTCGAAATCGGTCGCGAGGCCAGGACATCCTCCACGGAAATTTCACCTGCGCTTGCCATGCGGGCGTTAGGATTTAGCACGGCCCATTTCCGGTGCGCCACCGCCACCCGCGCCAGGTCGGCTTTCGAGGCGCCGCGCTCCGCCATGTACTGGCTCGCGATCAGGGCATAGAGCGCCGGGATAAAGGTGCCATAGGGCATCTCGAGCACGGTATCGCTGGTGACACGCGCCATCAGCTCTGCCCCACCGGCGCTGGGCTTCATGAATTTGCCGGCGCCGATACAGATAACTGCGCTGGCAAGGCCCGCGCGGATCGCCCCGGCCGCGCGATCGACCATCGCCGCGAAGGTCGCTCCGCCCAGATTCATGACCTCGGCCATGGCCGGGCGGATGCCGAGCTCGGAAATCAGTTTTTCATGAACATAAGGATCGAAACCGGCGACCCCGCCCGACGGGCAGGTCAGCAAGCCATCGATGTCCTGCGGCCTGATCGGGCATTGGCCAATCAGGCCCTTGAGGACTTGCCTGAACAGGCCAACACAATCCTGGTCCGGATAGCGGCCCGGCGGCAGCTCGAAAGCCGCCGCGATGGCTACGGGTTCACTCATCGAATTTTCCCTCCATTTCCTCAGGAATCGAGTCAAGAATTATCGTTTTTGTTTCCAGAAACTGGCGCAACCCTTCCTCGCCGCCTTCCCGTCCAATGCCCGATTGCTTGAAGCCGCCGAAGGCGATCGTGAAATCGGTGCGCGAGCCGCTTTGGCCCACAGTGCCCGAACGGATTTCACGTGCCGCCCGGTAGGCCTTGTCTGGATCGCCTGTGAATACTGCTGCATTGAGACCGTAAGGGGAATCGTTGGCAATACGGATCGCATCCGTTTCATCCTCGGCCGGGATGACGCAGACAACCGGGCCGAAGATCTCCTCCCTGGCAATGGACATGGCATTGTCCACCCCGGCGAAAACCGTCGGTTCGACATAATAGCCGCGGTCCATATGGGCGGGCGGGCGCCCGCCGGTCGCGAGCCTGGCTCCTTCAGCCTGCCCCCTGGCGATGTAGCCCATCACGCGATCGCGCTGCCGCGCCATGGCAAGCGGACCCATTTGCGTGCCCGGTGCAAAAGGATCGCCGACTTCGATAGCCGCAAAAGCCGACGACAGGGCCTCGACGAAGGCGTCATGACGGTGACGGCCGACGATCGCGCGCGTCAGCGAGGAACAGACCTGCCCGGTCATCGTCCTGGCGCCAGCTGCAAGCGAAGCGGCGGCGGCTTCAAGATCGTAGTCGTCGCAGATCACCGCCGCCGACTTGCCGCCCAGCTCCAGGGTACACCGGGCAATCCGTTCACCGCAAATCGAAGCGATGCGCTTCCCGGCGGCGCTCGATCCGGTAAATGTCACCTTGTCGATCGCAGGATTGCGGACAAGCCCTTCGGATACTTCGCGATCCGCCGTGACCACGTTGAGCACCCCCTTGGGCAAACCGGTTTTCTCGGCAATTTCTGCAAAGATATAGGCTGCCGATGGCGCTTCAGGCGAGGCCTTCAGGACCACAGTACATCCCGCGAGCAACGCCGGGGCGAGCTTCCACGAAATCAGCATGACGGGAAAGTTCCATGGCACAATCGCGGCGACTACCCCGACCGGCTCGCGCACGAGAAGCCCGAAGCCACCGCGCTCGGGCTCGCGCCGTTCTATGAAAGGAAAAGTCTCGGCCATCGCGGCGTGATATTCGAAGATGTCGCCCGCAGTCGGCATGAACCATTGGGCGAAGCTGTTGACCACGCCCATTTCGTTGGTCCAGGTGGCCGCGAGATCGGCTGTCCTCTGCGTGACTTCCGTTGCAATGGCGCGCAAGTAGCCGGCCCGCTCCCGATGACTCATCCGAGGCCACGGGCCAAGATCGAAAGCGACTCGGGCGGCGGCAATGGCGCATTCGACATCTGTGGCTTGCGCTTCGGCCACAGTGCCGAAAGATTCCTCCGTCGAGGGCGTGACTACGTCGAATGTCGCGTTGCTCGAAGCTTTGACCCATTCGCCACCAATAAAGAAGGCATGGGGATGGCTGACAAATTCGTCGAGCTTGGGAGTTACTGCCATGTCGGTTCCTGATTTGGGTTCGGGTAGATCCTAGACTTCCGGCGAACGCCGTGCATCGGCCGGCAAGGGGTTGATCGCGGGCTCGTCCCTGCCGAAAAAGGCCTCGCAGATACTCCCCGGCGCATTCGGCTCACCAATCAACCGGGCGAATTTCTGGCCCTCATAGGTTGCCGCCGCCAGCACCCGGGCAGCCAAGGCGTCGCCGATGGCGAAGAGCTGGGCAACCTTGCCCTCCAGAGCGCGGGCCAGACCGTCCACCGGCTCCCGCCCGGTCGAGAGAACCACGGCATCGGCGGGCACGGTTCGCTCTTGCCCCGTGTGAATGTCGTAGAGGGTTATGGTCTTGCCGCCAATCCGCCGGACCCATTGCGACGGTACAAGTTCGACACCGGCCGCCTTGAGTCGCGCGACGAGAAAGCGCGCCTCGAAACTATCCACCAGCCTTGCCGAAACCGGCGAAAACCCTGCCGTGACATAAGCCACCTGCGCCCCGCCCTGAGCCAGAATCTCGGCGATGCCGGTGCTGGCGTGGTGTCCTTCGCCATCGAGCAGTACGACACGCCCCTTCGGCCGGGCCTGGTGCAGCAGGACGTCCTCGGGACGAAACACATGCGGCTGGTCCCAGCCAGGCAAGTCCTGATCGAAGGTTATGCTGCGCCCGCCCGGACAATAACGCGACCCTGTGGCGACGATGACGGCATCGGGCCCTTCCGCAAGGACAGTCTCCGCGCTCGCTTCAGAGCCCAACCGCACGCCGACTCCCAGACGCGCAAGCTCCTTCTCCCACCACAAGACTGCCTCGCCCACGACTTCGCGGCCAGGCAACCGCGCCCAAAGGGCCAGACCGCCACCCAGCGCCTCGCGCGCTTCGTGAAGCACCACCTCATGCCCGCGGAGCGCCGCAACGCGCGCCGCTTCCATTCCCCCGGCGCCGCCACCGACAACCACTACCTTACATCGGTGCGAGGCAGGGGTGAACGATGCGACGCCCCACAATCTCTCGCGATAGCTCGCCGGATTGATTGTGCAGCCCTGCGCCCCGTCACCCGACGAACCGATGCACCAGTTGCAGGCAATGCAGCTGCGGCTCCGGTGATCGAGGCCGTGGCGCGCATTCTGGACGAATTCGGGCTCGGCGATCAGTTGGCGGGCTGCACCGACCATATCGCAGACACCGCTGGCGATCGCTTCTTCGGCCTGTTCCATCCGGGTGATCCGGCCGAGCACGCTCAACACCGGCACCGCTCCAGCAGCATCGCGGACCTTCTCCACGAACGGTCGATACAGTTGCACGTCGGAAAAAGCAGTCGGCATGCCATAATGCAGTTGCTGCGGTTCGAGTCCGACATCGAGATCGACAAAATCGACCAGGCCACGCTGGCAGATCGCCGCGACAACTTCTCGCGCCAGGTCAGTTCCATAGCCGCCCGGAAGCATCTCGTCGCAATTCATCCTGATTCCGAGCGCCATTCCCGGCCCGCAGCCTTCGCGCGCCGCTTCGAGAAATTCGATGGGAAACCGCATGCGATTCTCGAAACTGCCACCGTATTCGTCCTGGCGCTCGTTGAAATAGGGCGAAACGAACTGCTCGATCATGGCCGCGTGCGAGCCGTGGAGCATGACACCATCGAACCCGGCCTCGCGCAGATTGGCGCAGCTCTGCCGGATGACCGAATGGATTGCCCGGATTTCCTCAAGATTCATCGCATGGGTTGAATTCGAGCGATCGCGAAGCCCGAACTGGCGCACGGAAGGTCCGAACGACGGCGCAGGCGGGCCGAGCGGCTGCCACTGTCCGGAAGCGCCCCACCAGTAGAACGGCTCTCCGAAGATTTTGCCGCCTGCTGTGTGAACGCTCTCCGCCAGGCTCCTGAATGCAGCTACGTTCTCTGGCGGAAAGGGGGAAGGCTGGCGCGTCCGGGCGCGATCATGTGCAGCCAGCGCAACAATTACCAGACCGCAACCGCCACCTCGCACTCGTTCGGAACTGTAAGCGGCCAAATCGTCGGCCGGTTTCGTGCCGATGCTGAGCGAGCTCCCATGCGGCGCAAAAAAGAACCTTGTCGGGACTTCGATCGGACCAAGCCGGATGGGACTGAACACGTTGGGATATTTCGAATGCACCAATCCGCTCTCCCTGCCCTTTGGCCGCCATCAAAGCGGGAATTTATCGAAGCGCAATGCGCAGGACCATGCCGTTTGGACCGAAACATAGAACAAATCCGTTCGTCCGTCCGCTATATGGCCTGCACGGAGAGGCTGGACAGCGCGGCCCCTTAAGAGCACGTGTGATTATCAACCGAACTAGACCTTTTTAACAAGGCGAATGGGAGGCAACGGGAACGGGGCGATGCAAGGAAGTCAAAAGCGAGCGACAGAAACCGGGTCTGGCTTCGACCCCTTCGCTCCCTTGCCGCTGCCGGATCCATCGGCCGGCGGCAAGGATGGCGCCCGGCGAAACCAGCGTCTTCGCCGGGCGACGATTCTCGCGATCACGCGGCAACTGCTGGCCGAAAATGGTTGTGAAGGCGTGACGGTGCGCGAGATCGCACGGCGATCGGGATTTGCGCTGCAAACGATTTATAA
This sequence comes from Novosphingobium sp., assembly GCA_050248535.1. Taxonomy (GTDB): domain Bacteria; phylum Pseudomonadota; class Alphaproteobacteria; order Sphingomonadales; family Sphingomonadaceae; genus Novosphingobium. Next base: position 47,094 of record JBFWSE010000006.1, on the reverse strand, counting down.
TCTGGTCGGACCTCGCGATCATGCGATTACCGACGCCATAAGCGAATACAGCCTGTTTGTCGGCCGGGTGGCATCGCGCCAGCCAGGAACGGATCCTCTGCGGCGACTGGTCGATACCTGGATGGAAGCCGTGCAGGCCAGTCCGGAATTTGCCCGGCAGTGCAACATGATCATGTTCACGCCATCGCGCCATATCTACTACCGCTTTCGCGACATTCAAATCCGCGGGATGACCAAACTGTTGCGTATCGAGAAAAAAGAGGGCCGGCTTGCACAACACAGTTCGCCGCGCAAACTGGCCGAGCAGCTTGTATTCTACTCAACCGCGGTCTGGGTGGACTGGGCCGATCGCCCAGGCCCGATCCCCGAGTTGCGCGAGCGCTTGCTGTGGGGTTTGCTCAAGCTGCAACGAGAGTAAGGAAGGGAAATGGAGCAAACCGGACATTGCCCCCAGAATTCAGCAGGTATTTCCCCGAATTACCGGCTTTCCGCACTTGCTGAGGGCATTAATGTCCATCCGGAAAGCGGGAGAGACTGAATGGAACTCGAAGGCCAGAGCGCGGTCGTCACCGGCGGGGCCAAGGGACTGGGCGAAGCGACATCGCGGGCTCTTGCCGCGGCGGGCGTCCAAGTCGCGATCTTCGATCTCGATGCCGCCAAGGGCGAGGCTCTGGCGGCAGAGATCGGGGGCATGCAGTGTACTGTCGATGTGGCTAACAGCGCCTCGGTGGCAGAGGGATTTGCCCGGGCACGCGCCGCACATGGTCAGGAACGCATTCTCGTCAATTGCGCCGGCATCGGCATTGTTTCCAAGACTGCCAGCAAATCGCGCACGACAGGTGAAATCACACACTTTCCCTTCGCCGATTACGAAAAGGTAGTGCGCGTAAATCTGCTGGGCAGCTTCTACTGCATTGCGCTCTCGGCCGCCGGAATGCTGACACTCGATCCTCTGGAAGACAATGAGCGCGGCGTAATCATCAATACGTCATCGATCGCGGCGGAAGAAGGGCAAGCGGGCCAAGCCGCCTATTCGGCTTCCAAGGGTGGTATTTCGGGGATGACTCTGCCCATTGCCCGCGATCTTCAGCACAATGGCATTCGCTGCAACGCGATCCTGCCGGGCAGTTTCGACACGCCGCTGCTCGCAACAGCGCAGCCGAATATCCTCCAGGGCCTGATCGATCTGACGCCGTTTCCCAAGCGGCTTGGCAAGCCTTCGGAATTCGCCCGGCTGGCAATCGAAATGTGCCGCAACAGCTACATCAATGGCGAAAATATCCGGATCGACGGGGGCGCCCGGCTTTGAAGAAGACAGGTTTGGACAGGCTGGACCAGATTCTGGAAATCGAGGCCTTGCGACGGTTGAAGGCGGCCTATTTCCGGTTCTATGACACCAAGGACTGGGAAAGCTGGCTGGGGCAGCTGGCCGAGGACGCCACCTTGACTGCCGAGCCGGGCACGATCTGGGAAGACAACCAGCCGCCCCTGAATCTCATCGGACGCAAGGCGATCGGGGACTACCTCATTGGCATGGCGCCCCTGCGCAATACGGTCCACCATGGCCACACCCACGAGATCGACTTACTGTCGGCCACCGAGGCGCGCGGCATCTGGGCGATGGAAGACATTATCGAATACAAGGACAGGCGCGTCCACGGTCACGGCCATTATTATGAGACCTACCGCAAAATCGACGGCCAGTGGCGTTTTGCCACGATCCACCTCAAGCGCCTTCGGCTGGTGACGCTCGCTCTGCCAGGCGGCGAACTGCTCGACTAGCACCGCCTGACGGTCACGCGAGGTGAGCCGGCACCTCGAAGCCGAAGATGCGGGCTGCATTGAGACCGAGAATCCTGGCCCTGGCGTCTTCGCGCAGGTGCCCCATTTGCCGTTCGATCGCTTCCGCCGAGTGCGGCCAGGTGCCCTCGTGATGGGGGTAGTCGTTGGCCCAAAGCAGATTGTCTTCAATGCCCAGCGGCTCCGCCAGCAGCAAGGCAGAGCGATCCTCGCATATCGTCGCAGCTCCATTGGTCTTGAAATATGTGCTTGGCAGCTCCTTGAGCTTGGGGCGCACCCAGAAATGATGCTTGAGGTAGGCCTCGTCCATCATGTCGAGCATCCATCCCAGCCAACCGGCGTTGCCTTCGACTATGCCGAACCGCAATTTGGGGAAGCGTTCGATGATGCCGGATGCGCAAAGCGTAACCGCAGGTTCAATCACCGGCATGCAACCGTGAACGACATAATTGATGATTGCGCCACCCTGGCCGCGCACGGCCCGTGGGTCCTTGCCCGTGGCGGAATGGAATGCGATCGGCAGGTCGTGATCCTGGATGACCGCCCACAGGCGCTCGTAATCCTTGTGGTTATAGTTGGGTCTGCCGTCCTCAACACCCCAAAAGGGCTTGGTCGGAAACGTCAGCACCCGGTAACCCAGTTTCGCCACTCTCTCGACCTCGGCAATTGCCGCATCGACATCGAGGGTGGGAATTGCCGCAGTGGGATTGCAACGGTCCAGGTCTGAGCGGCATTGTTCCATCAGCCAATCGTTCCACACCGCACATTGGGCGGCGACGAATTCGACGTTCTTGGATGCCCAGATCAGCAGCGCAGGGCCGTTCGGGAATATGAGCTCGGCATCGACTCCGTCGAGCTCCTGATCGGCAATGCGCTGGGCGACAGGAGTAAATTCGCCGTAATCGCTTTCGCTATCGCCGCGGAAGGCCGCACCCGACTTGCTGCGAACCAGATCCTCGCCCTGAAGATCGGATTCCACCAGCCTGTCGGCGGCACCGGTTTCGCCATGCACCTGATAGCGCACGCCCTCGCGCACTTCGATGCGCGGCAGCAAGTGCCTGAACTTCTCGTCGACGCGTTCGAAGAACAGCTTGGCGGGAGCCTGAAGATGCGTGTCGCAGGACACGATGAAGTACTTCTTTCGCGCCTGCTGCCCAGGCCGGGCGGTGCGCTCCCAGCCGGCATCGCCAGGCGTTTCAAGCCGCCACAGATTTTCCTGGTTGGTTTCAATGGGAGCTACGGCGTTCACGTTGCTTACCTCGCTTGTTGGCCCGCCGCCTCATTGGCAGCATGGATTCGTTCCTCGCGCAGCGCCGAGCGCCGCGCCTTTCCGGCGTTGTCGCGCAGCGGTGCATCCACGAATTCGAAGCTGCGCGGGATCTTGTAACCGACCAGCAATTGGGCAAGCCAGGCGCGCAGATCGTCGATGGTGACCTTTTCGCCGGCCTGCTGCTCCAGGTGAACGATCGCATGTACCCGGTTGCCCAGGTCGGCATCAGGCAGGCCAATGGCGATGGAGCTTTCCACGCCCGGATGTTCTTCAAGCGCCGCTTCTATTTCGGCGGGATAGACGTTGACCCCGCCACTGACGATCATGTCGGTACGCCGGTCGACCAAATAGAGATAGCCATCCCCGTCGAGATAGCCAAGGTCGCCCAACGAAACGAAGTCGCCGAACTTTTTCGCCTCTGCGCCGATGTAGCGAAAAGTGAAATCGTCGCTGACCGGCTTGAAACCGATCTCGCCGATCTCGCCGGTCGCGCATGGCCGGCCGGCTTCGTCAAACACCGCGAGCTCCGCACCGGGCTGCACTTTGCCGACAGAGCCGCGATGGGCGAGCCATTCTATGCCGTTGATAACGCAGCGGCCCGGGTTCTCCGCGCCGCTGTAGAGCTCCCAGATTTTCTCCGGACCCAGCCAGTCGATCCAGTTCTGCTTGAGCCACTGCGGACATGCGGCGCCCATCTGATAGACCGTGCGAAGCGAGGAAAGATCGTAGCGGCTGCGATCCAGTTCGGGCAACCGCCAGATGCGGTGCATCATCGTCGGTACGATATAGAGCCAGTCGACCCCATGCAGCTCGATGAGACGCAGCACTTCGAGCGCATCGAACCTGCTCATGTTGACGATATGGTTGCCGGCGAAAACCGCACGGTGCGACAAGCCGAACGGGCCACTGTGATAGAGCGGCCCCGGGTTGAGCATCACACCGTCGACCCGCTGCTCAAGCATCGGATTCAGAGGATCCGCCACAGCCGGCGTACGGTCCACGATCACCTTGGGTCGGCCAGTGCTGCCACCAGACATGTTGATCCGCCAATGCGCCGGCATGCGTTCGGGTAATGGTTCGGCGGACAGCGCCGGATCGACCGCCAAATCGGCGGGGATGGTGATAATGCCGCCTCCTGGCGCCAGTTGGCCAATTACCGCGCGCGGCTCCACCAGTTCGGCGAAGACCTTTAGCTCCGCCGCGGTGGTGGCAGGTGCGGCCGGGACCGGAGTGGCGCCCAGCTTCCACAGCGCGAAACTGGTCTCGAAGAATTCGACACCGTTCGGCATCAACATGATGACGCGGTCGTCCTGACCCAAGCCAAGCTGTGCCAATGCCCGCGCCCGCCTGTTCGTCCGCCTGTCGAATTCGCCGCGACTGACAGTCTCGCCGTCCTGGGTGAAGAAGGGAAAGTGCGGATCGCGGGCGGCATGGAATGCCGGAACCGAGCCAATCGGAATGAACCCGCTCATCTCTGCCGTTCCCTGCACATCCCGATCACGCCTTTTCGAGAATGTGAATGGCGCAGGTCGAGCCCATTTCCGGCCCCCCGCCAACAACATGAGCCAGCCCGATCCGCGCGCCTTCGACCTGCCGGGCGCCCGCTTCGCCGCGCAGATGCAGCGATACCTCGTAGAGATTGGCGATGCCGGTCGCGCCGAGCGGATGGCCCTTGGACAGGAGACCCCCAGAGACATTGACCGGCAGCCTGCCGCCCAGCGCCGTATGGCCCTCGTCGATCAGCCGGCCGGATTCGCCTGGCGCGCAGAGGCCCAGGTTCTCGTAGTGGATCAGCTCGGCCGTCGCGAAGCAGTCATGCAGTTCGATCAGGGCCAGGTCATCCGGTCCGAGCCCGGCGCGCTCATAGGCCTGGCTGACGCAGTTCTGCGTCACCACGCTGAAATCGGTCAGCGCATCCTCGCGCGGGGTGAAGGGGCTGCTGGTCAGCTCCGAGGCGCGCAACCGGATGGCCCGGTCCATCAGTCCCAGGCGCTTTGCGGCCGCTTCCGAGGCGATTACAGCCGCCGCGGCGCCATCGGTGTTGATGGAACACATCAGCTTGGTGTTGGGATAGGCAATCATTTCCGAACCCATCACTTCCTCCAGCGGTGTTTCCCGCCGGATCACGGCCTTGTCGTTGAGCAGGGCGTGATGGTGATTCTTGACTGCGACCCTGGCAAATTGTTCAAAGGTCGTGCCATACTTGTGGCTATGCTCGTTGCCGATGAGCGAGAACATGGCGGGTGTGGTCAGCGAGCCAAGTTCGCCCTCCTCGACGAAACCGTCGGGCCTGCCCGGCAAGGCCAGCAGACCCGAACCCATCTGCTCGACCCCGACTGCCAGCACCAGATCGTACATGCCGGCCCTGATCCCGATCAGTCCTTCGCGAAATGCCGTGGCGCCGGTTGCGCAGGCATTCGACACATTGACCACCGGAATCCCGGTTTCTCCGATCTCGTGAAGGATCCGCTGACCCACCATGAGCTGCGAGCGCAGTACGTTGCCGCAATAGAGCGCCTGGATATCGCGGATCGAAAGACCGCAATCGTCCAGCGCGAGAAGCGCCGCCTCCGCGCCCAGCTGCGCGGCCGTCCGCCCCGAGTTGCGGGCGAAGGGGATCATGTCGATGCCGACGATATAGACTTCGGTCATTCTCCGGCGCTCCCTTCCGGCACGAAATGATAACACAGGAAAGGCTTGCCTTCGGCGTTACGTTGGCCGCTCTCGCCAAAGACCATGGCAACGCGTTGCCCGGCGGGCAGTTCGACATTGGGGTCGGCCCCCATTAGGGTACCGCGAACCGATCCGCCTCCGTCGAGGTCGACCACCACGGCGAAGAAGGGCGTGGGAATCCCGGGCAGGCTGCGGTGCACCAGCGTGTGCGCGGCGACTGTTCCGCTCCGGCCAAGCGCCAGACTCTCAAGCGACCCGCGCGCGCCGCACGCAGGGCACGCCAGGCGCTCGCCTTCGATTACCACTCCGCAACTGGAACAGCGCGAACCCGCCAAAATGGGCAGGCCACTTGAATCGATACGAATGTGCGGTAGCGCCGGAATGAATTCAGCCGGGGCCATGCTAGCTTCTTGCGCCGTCAATACTTTCTCCAGATCAAACTGTGCCAGACCGTCTCTAGTAGGCATCGGCTCTTTTGACAGCAAATCGCGCCATCATTGTTGGATGGTGGCCGGGAATGGCTCCATGCTTGATGGAACAGACTCTCGACTTGCACCTGGCGCATTACCACTTGATAGGACTGCGGCAACGGGGAGACGGGTCATGAAGCTCGCCATCAACATCGGCTACAATCTTGGGGCCCGGCTCGAGCTGCCGATCAATATCATAAAGCGGGCTGAGGAACTGGGCTTCGATTCCGTGTGGTCGGCCGAAACCTATGGGTCGGACGCGTTCAGCCCCTTGGCCTATATTGCCGCGCACACGCGCAGCATCCGCCTCTGCACCGGCATTGCCCAGCTGGCCGCACGCACCCCGGCCAATTGTGCAATGATCGCCCAAACCATAGAAGAACTTGCCGGCCGGGGAAGAATTGTCGTCGGCCTTGGCCTGTCGGGACCGCAGATCGTCGAAGGGTGGTATGGGCAACCCTGGGGCAAGCCGGCTGATCGTATCCGCGACTACGTCGCCATCATGCGCGAGGTCTGGAGGCGCGAAGCACCAGTATCCCATGACGGGCCCGAGATATCTCTCCCCTACACGGGCGAAGGCTCGACTGGGCTCGGCAAGCCGCTCAAGAGCATACTTCACGGCAATCCGGCAATTCCGGTCTGGTTGGGAACCTCGACACCTGGCCACATACGGCTGACTGCCGAGATAGCCGATGGCTGGCTCTCCATGCATTTCTCGCCCGCAGGCATAGCCGCCGGCTTGAAGCACATCGAACAGGGGCTTGCACGGCGCGACGACGAACGGTCGCTGCGCGATTTCGAGATCGCCGCCAACTTGCGGCTTACGGTTACGGACGACGTGCGCGGCGCGCTTGACGAGCAGAAGCCGGCCATCGCGCTCTATGTCGGAGGCATGGGGGCCAGAGGAAAGAATTTTCACAAGGATGCCATGGCGCAACAAGGCTTTGCCGATGCGGCGGAACGAATCCAGGAGCTGTTCCTGGCCGGCCACAAGGCCGAAGCCGCCGCTGCCGTGCCTGACGACTATGTCGACGATGCCTCTCTCGTCGGACCCGAACCCCGAATCCGCGAGCGCTTCCAACGCTGGCGTGAATCAGGTGCAACGATGTTGCGGCTGGCTAACCCTGACATCGCAAGCGTCGAAGTGCTGTCGCGGATCGCCCGGCAGGTCTAACCTGGTTCACAATCCGCGAGAATCATCGCCGATGCATGCAAGGCCGCCGCCATGGCCGGCGCATTAGTGTTGCCGGAAACCAGGGTAGGAAACACGGAGGTATCCACAACCCGCAGACCCTCTACACCACGAACCCTGAGGCGATTGTCGACGACCGAAGCAGAGTCCCCTCCCATGCGGCAGGTGCCGCAGACATGGAACGCGGTTGAAGCCCGATCGAGAAAATCCTCGAGAATTTCCGCATCGGTTTCGAAAGCAGGGCCGGGATGGACTTCATCGACAACGAATTGCCGAAGGGGTTCCTGAGCGACGATATTGCGAATGTAGCGGATCAGCGCGACCGCCGCCTGCCGGTCGGATTCTTCGCCGAGGAAATTCGCGTCGATTTGCGGAGGGGTTTCCATGTCTGGCCCGACGATCTTCAATCCGCCCCGGCTGACCGGGTTCACAGTGTAACCGGACAGCGTCAGGCCCGGAAAGTTGTCCGGTCCGTTTGCTCCTACCGAATAGAGCCCGACGCCAATCTGGGCGTCCGGCCGCTCAAGTCCCGGCCGCGTCTTGACGAAGCCTCCCAATTCCCAGACCGAACGCGTCATGGGGCCGCGCCGACGCAGGATATAGTTCAGCATGTTGGCGATCAGCGGCAGACCGGAGAACTGCGCATTCAGGCTACCCTGGGAAACTCTGTAGACTGCCTTGTAGTTGAAGTGCTCCTGAAGGTTACGCCCAACTTCCGGCGCTTCGACCATTACCGGTATGCCTGCGTTCTGCAGCTGAGCACCCGGGCCGATGCCGGAACGCTGGAGCAGCAGCGGTGAAGCGATCGCCCCTGCCGAGAGTATGATTTCCCGCCTGGCCGAGACCATCCTTTCGCCATTCGCGTTGCGCAACAAGATGCCGCTGGCCCTGCGTCCGGAAAAACGGATGGCGATGGCATCGGTTTCCGTGACCACCGTCAGGTTCGGGCGGGACCGTGCCGGGTCCAGAAAAGCGCGTGCCGCGCTTTGGCGCCGGCCGCGCCAGATTGTACATGGCTGGTAGCCAAACCCTCCGTCCGGTGCGTCGTTGATATCTTCGACCCGCGGCGTGCCAGCCGCCTCGACGGCGTCGAGGATCGCCTCGCAGAATGGATCCTCCTCAGGATACAGCGTGACCTTGAGCGGGCCGCCGCTGCCCCTGCCACTCGCTGCGCCCAGTTCGTGATCTTCCAACTCGGCAAAGCGCGGCGCCATCTCGTCCCAGCCCCAGCCCTCGCAGCCGAGCGCCAACCAGCCGTCGTAGTCAGCCGGATGGCCCCGGACATAGATCATGCCATTGACCGAACTCGAACCGCCGATGCCCTTTCCCTTTACCCAGACAGCGGGGGGACGGTTGCCGCCTGGTGAAACCCGGTAGACATCAATGTACCTGCTGTTCGCGGAAAGCAGCTTCGGCACAGCGCGGGGTATCCCGATCAATGGGTTGTTATCGACGGGACCGCTCTCGATGAGCAGCACGCTTTTGGAGCGGTCCACGGACAGGCGGTTCGCCAAAACGCACCCTGCCGAACCTGCTCCGACGATGATGTAATCGAATTCCATCCGCTGTCCCTGTCAGTTCTGCCCGTCTCGAAAATGTTCCCGTATCGCAGCATGTGTTGCAAGTCAGGCGGCGGCAGTCGCCACGGTGGAACGGCGAGCACGAAAGCTCCACGAATTGCCCGGAGTGCGGTTGACAACCCGCCCCGCCTGATCGAGCAGAAAGGATATCACATATTGCCGGCAAGCTTGGCGCCAGCTGCGGATACAATGCAGCGGGTCACGATGGGAGACATGCCAATGGATCTGCAATTGAAGGGAAAACGCGCGCTTGTCAGTGGAAGCAGTTCCGGGATCGGCGAAGGTATCGCCCGGATGTTGGCGGACGAGGGCTGCCATGTGGTCGTTCATGGCCGAAATCGCGACAGGGCAGAAAAAGTGGCGGCCGACATTGGTGCGGCCGGGGTTGCGATTGGGGCGCTTTCATCGGACGAAGATGCTGCCGCAGTGCACGAACAGACAATCGCCGCGCTGGGCGGCCACGTCCAGATTCTCGTCAACAATGCGGGTGGCAGCCAGACCGGCAGTAACGTACGCCCACCGCTTGCCATCACCGCGGCGGAATGGATCGCCAACTATCAGACGAATGCGCTGGCGGCCGTACGTCTGTGCCTGCTAGCCGTGCCGGACATGGTGGAGGCCAAATGGGGACGGGTCATCAACATCTCCAGTGCCGTCGCCCTCCAACCCAACAACCTTGGCTCCGACTATTCCGGGGCGAAAGCGGCGATGAACAATTTCACCGTCAGCCTTGCGGGCTCGCTCAAAGGCGTCGGGGTAACCGTCAATACTGTTACGCCTGGCGTGATCCTGGTCGACAATGTCATTCGCTGGGGCCGTGACAAGTTTGGCAACGACAGCATGACGCTTGAAGAAGTGGCGCAGAGTATCGCCGATGCCGGAATCTTCGAAATGCCGCCCGTCGGCAGGGCGGGGAACGCAGAAGATGTCGCCGTCGTGGCCTGTATGTTGGCAAGTCCGCGCTCGGGCTTCATCACCGGATCGAACTACCGCATCGACGGCGGTCAGGTGCGGGCGGTTATCTAGGGGAGGAATGCAGCGATGGCTGGGAAGAGATATCGCGTTGTCCAGTGGGCGACTGGAGTAGTCGGTCAGGCGGCGCTTCGCCATTTTATCGAGAATCCCGTCTTCGAACTTGCCGGTGTGCTGGTCTACTCGCCCGACAAGGTGGGTATGGACGCAGGCGAACTCGTTGGATTGCCGCCTACCGGCGTTCTCGCCACGGACGATTTCGATCAGATCATGGCGCTTGACGCCGACTGCGTCGTCTTCGCGCCGATCCGGCATGACTGGGAAACGGTCTGCCGCCTGCTGCGCTCCGGCAAGAACGTCATCTCCCCGCTCGGTCCGTTCTATCCCACCGAACGCTACCAAAATCAGTTCGCCGAGCTTGAAGCGGCCTGTCAGGAAGGCGGCGTATCGATCTATGGCGGCGGCGTCCACCCCGGTTTCGCCGGAGATATTCTGCCGCTGACCCTGGCCCGGCTGATGAACAGAATTGACCGCATAGAAGTGGCCGAAATTATCGACAAGCAGCAAAACCCCATGGTATACATCGAGGTCATGGGCTTCGGCACAGACCCGGACGAGCTGCTCGCCAAACCGAGACGTTCCACCGAGGCACCGCACTTTTTCGCCCAGTCCATGGCCATGGTGATCGAGGGGCTCGGCAAGAAAATCGAGAAACTGACGACCGATTTCCAGGTCGCGCGCGCGACCCAGGACATTCCCTATACTCTGGGAGAGGGCATTGCCGGCGGCGGCGTCATTCGCAAGGGTACCGTCGGGGGCCAGCAGTACGAATGGACTGCCTGGGTCGATGGCGCCCCGTTCATGACCTACCGCACCCTGTGGACCATGGGCGAGCACATCGAACCCAGGTGGGACACCAGCGAGAGCTGCTACCGCATCGTCATCGATGGTGACCCGCCACTGGAAATGAAGCTGCTGGGCGGCGTTGAAGCGGATGGCCGGCGGAGGTTCCATGGCCTGCCGTGGACTGGCCTGCTCTCGGCCACTGCGGTTCCGGCAGTCTGCGAGGCCCGGCCCGGGCTACTCACCCATCTCGACCTGGGGATCGTCAAGCCGCAGGGGTTGGTGCGGCGATAGGGATGGGTCAGGCGGAAGATACCGTTTTCGCCAGATCTTCCTCGACCGTATCGCAGGACACCTTCCAGCAATGGGCGAGGTCGAACCATTTCGCCTCGTCCGCCTGGAGCAATTCGATGTTCTCGCGGGAGATGCGGCCCATTTCCGCCGCTGCGGCCTCGTCTCGCAGGATGAATTCCGAAACGGCGTCGAATCCGATCACATCGATGCCGGAAAGGTCGCCCTCGAAATTGCGGGCGGCGGTAAGGTAATTCCTGCGGTATGAAAGCCAAAGGTGACCGAACAGCCGCACGGCGAGACGAGAATGGCTGTTTTCATAGCCATCGCGAAACTGTTCCGGCGTCAACCCGGCCTTACGCCTGACGAATACCAGCATCCTGATGGGCATCGGTCGCACTCCCAAAAAAAGCCCGGCCGGCAGCTCAAGCTACCGTCCGGGCCAGATCATTCCATTCGGCCCTGGGGCCGGAGCAATCAGAACTTCTTGCTGACGCCGATCTTGACGATGCGGCCCAGCGTAAAGCCGTTGGCGATACCGTTGAGCGAGTTGCTGAGCCCGCGATACAGCGGCGGATCGGTATTGAAAACATTGTCAATGTTAAGCGAAAAGGCGAGATCCTTGAACATAACACTTTCACCCGGGACCTTGTAGTTCAGGTAAAGGTTGAAGATGCTGAAGGAACCCACCCGGCTTTGCTGAAGGTTCGCGGCATTTGGCACTTCGTTGACGCCGTCATTGTACATCCAGGTGACTTGCGCCTGAAGGTTGCCGTAATGGGTACCCAAAGTCGTCGCCATTTTCAGTTTGTTGTTGACATCGAAACCGTTGACATCGGCAAACCCGGTGGGCCCACCTTGCTTGAGGCTCAGTATCCGGTTGCCGGAAATGTCCATATAGACGTCGCCGAAGCCGGTCTGGCGCGTATAACGCAAGTAGAAATCGAGACCAGTGGTCGTAACTCCGGCCTGGTTGGCAGTCCTGGCATCCATGACGGCATAGACAGTGCCAAAATTATTTCCGATTGCAGCAAGGGCATTGGCAACGGCGCCAGACGACACACCCGTTTCAGCAACAAGGCTGTTGAAATATGCTTCCATAGCACTGTTGCCATCCGTGAACTTGACCACGTTTGTGGCAAAATTCGAATAAAAAGAGGGCAATTGGATCGGCGCTTGGGCAATCAGGCCTTTGAAGTTGATATTGTAGTAAGTCATTCCGGCGGAGAAACCGGACGCTGGCGGCTTTATGTCGAACCCAAGCGACCAAGTCTTCGCTTTTTGCGGCGCGAGCGGAAGCTTGGTGCCGCCAAACGCAAGAATGAAGGCATTATTACCCACCGCGGGCGGCGGTGTGGCGGGATCGAAGAAGGGCCGCAAAGTCGTCGGCAGGGCGCCGAGCGACGGCGCCGAGGCAAGGAACAGGTCGGAGAGGCCAGGTGCCTGGAACGCCTTGCCCCAGTTGCCCCGCAGCCTCAGCCATTCCACCGGCTCGAAATTGATGCCGAATTTGGGATTGAAGGTATGGCCAGCATCCGAATAGTCGTCGTAGCGGCCCGAGGCGGTTAGCGAAAGGCTATGGAATACACCGCGATTGTCCGCACCGATGATGGGCACGTTGATTTCGCCGAACACCGCCTTGACATTGCGGCTGACAGATCTGTCCGTGGCTGCAGCAATGCCAGCCGAGGTAATGGTCCGGTTCTGGAAGCCGGTGTACTTCTCATGAGAATATTCCGCACCCACAGCTACCCGCACATCGCCGCCAGGCAGCTTGAACAAAGGCCCATCGGCCACGGCCCGGGCGTTGACCAATTCGTTCACCGCGCGGGCATAAATGAACCAGTCCGTCGCCGAAGCGATTGTCCCGGCGTTACTCGTTGCTGCAAGATTATAGGGATTGAACGACCCGTTGGCCGCTCCGGCATTGAGCGGCGCAGTGTTGATCAGGCCACCACGGAAACCGGCCTTGCCTCGCCCGTAGTTGAAGAAGGCGTTGACCTGCCATCTGCCTCCGACATCGACCTTGACCGAGGGGGTGATCCCAAAGGACTCCATCGAGGTGACCTGCTCGACATTGTTGCCCAGCACCGGGCCGAAATTGATCCGCGCGGTCTGGTTGCCCGACTGGCCGGCAATGGGAATATAGAATTGGCTTGCCGGGGTCACCGTTACGTCTGCGGTCAGCGGCCCTGCATCGGACGTGTTCTTGCGATTGACGTAAAAAGCCTTGATCGAGAACGACCAGGCGCCTCCCGGATCGATCAGCAGGCTGGCAAGTGCGGAATGCTTGGTTTCACGTGGATAGAATGTCGTGAAGTCGGTCACATCGCAGCGATTGACACTGGAACTCGACAGGCCTGGCAAGCCGAATATGGCGCCTGTATTTGCATATGAAATATTGCCGGGCACGCAGTTGACGCTTGCGCCGACCGGCATGCCCGCGGCCTGGGTCAGCGGCCAGTTGAGAGACTGGTTCCAATCGCGATTAAAGCCGAACAGCTCATCGTGCTGGCCGTAGTCGTAGGAAATATAGGCTGAACCGCCATCCCACTTCTTGCCGACGGTGACGGTGGCATTGAACTGGTCATAATCTTCGCCAAAGCCGTATTGGGCCCTTGCCTCGACGCCATCGAATTCCTTGCGGGTGATGAAGTTCATCACCCCGCCAACTGCATCAGAGCCATAGGTCGACGAACCGCCATCGGTAACGATTTCGACGCGCTCGATCGCCCCGGCAGGGATGGCGTCGAGGTCGGCCGAAGTCTGGTTGACACCCATGCCTGGCATGCGGTGGCCATCCAGCAGCAGCAGAGTGCTCGCCGTGCTGCTCGCGGTAAAGCCAAGGTAGCGCAAACTCGGCCGGTTGACCGCCAGCGAGAAGTTGGAACTGCCGCGCACGCCGACATAGGCATTGAAGTTGCCCGCCTGCGGAATGGCAGCGATGAGGTCGGACGTGTTGGCTGCGCCGATGGCGGTAATCTTTTCCTGACTGACGCCAATCGACTGCGATCCTCCCGGTGCAATGCCGCGAATAAGTGTGCCGGTTACGACGATTTCCTCGCCATTGCCGGTGTTCTCCCCATCGTCTGCGTCCTGCGCAAAGGCGGGAGTGGAAATCGAAAGCAAGGCGACGCTCGCAAGCGCGGTCTGACGTAGTTTCATGGTGTATCTTCCCCTCATATTTAGCACAGGACGACCGGCGCCCTGGCTCTCCTTCAGCAGCCGCGTTTCCGACAACGGCTGCCGCCCATTTCCTCGACCCATCCGGACTTAAGTTCGCCGGAAAAAGTACGGTTTTACCGTCCCACCGGAAACATGAATCCAAGAATACCGATACTTGCCGCCAAATGAAAATCAACATTTTGTCCCCTTCAAGACTGGACGCCCGGCCCCTATGCGTCCAACTTAACTGCAATGATGAATGGGATGGAGAGGTAGTACATGGCGGATCTGCTAGCGCTCTACGACCGGCTGGTCGTCGCTCTCAGAAGCAATGACGATGAAGCGGCGCTCGGGTTTTTTCATCACGATTTCAAGGTGCATGAAGATTTCGGTCTCCCCTATGGCGGCACATTCGAGGGGGGCGACGGCTTCATCGCGCTGCGCCACAAGGTGCGCAGCTACTGGGCACTGGAGATCGTCTCCAAATGCGTCGCGCCTGAAGGCGACCGCATGGTGATCGTCCTCAAACTCACCGGGCACGCCGATGGGCCGGTCGCAGGAATGGAGACGCTGGTGTGTGTCGTATGGACTTTCCGCGGCGAAAAGGCGGCCGAGGCGAAGGTCCTCTATTTCAACACGCCGCCGATCGCCGAAGCCATAGGCGCGCAAGCCGTGTGATGACCGGCCGCACGACAAACAACCGGAAGGGGTTGCAATGAAGAATCTCAAAGTCGTGCAATGGACGACCGGCAAAGTCGGCAAAATGGCGCTTCGGGCGATCGTGGACGATCCTCGGCTGGAACTTGTCGGCGTCTACGCCCATTCCGCGGACAAGGCCGGGCTCGATGCCGGCACGATTTGCGGCAGGCCGGATTGCGGCGTCACGGCAACGCAGGATGTCGATGTCCTTGTCGCGCTCGGCGCAGATACGGTCATCTATGCGCCGTTCGAGGCAGATATTGGCCACCTCGTTTGCTTGCTGGAATCGGGCAGCGATGTAATCAGCACCAACTTGCTGACCAATCTCGGCGGCATCGAGGGCGATGTGAAGGAAAAGCTTCAATCGGCCTGTGCGCGAGGCGGCTCCTCGCTCTACATCACTGGCATCAATCCCGGCTGGCTCGACACCCTGGCAGCGGTGGTAACGCCGATCTGCCGCGGAATCGAATCGGTGTCAGTGACCGAATGCGTCAAAGTCGCCCATTATGAGTCGGTCGAAACCTGGCTGGCGGTCGGCATGTCGCTGTCCGAAGCGAGCCCCGAACTGGCCGAGTCGGCGCGCGGGTTCCTGACATCGTTTCGCGATTCAGTGCTTCGGCTGGCCGAGGCTCTGAACTTCGAACTCGACGATATCGACTTCAAGGTGGAATATGCCAAGACTGGCGAAACGCTCGATCTCGGCTGGTTCAAGATGAAAAAGGGCACTCACGTCGCATTGCGTGGCAGCTGGGAAGGCAAGATCGAGGGGCGCACCGTTATCAGCAACCGGGTGATCTGGTACATGACACGGGATATCGATCAGGACTGGGACATCGACGACAACAATTATCGTATCGACGTCAAGGGTGAACCCGATGTCGAACTGCGCGTCAGGGTCAAGACGCCGAGCCATTGGTCGAATCTTGAACACGCCATCTGCACCGCCCTTCCCGCCGTCAACGCCGCGTTTCAGGTCAAAGCTGCGGCACCAGGCATTCTGGGCCTGAAAGGCGGGGGCCTGCCAGCGGCGCCGGCCGGCGCCTGGCGTCATTAAGAGCGTGCCGGTAATTTCACCTGACGCCGCGCAGGAATGGCGGCAGCGATGGCCGCTGGTGCTGGCGGCCATGATCGGCTTCTCGTTCCATTCGGTCATGACTGCATTTGCCGGCCTGTTCATCGGCCCGGTCGGCGCCGAATTCGGCTGGAGCCGCACGCAGGTTACTGCCGGCATGACAACCTCGTCGATCATCGGCACCATCATCTCGCCCATATTCGGTGTGATGATCGACCGTTGGGGGACGCGAAAGCTGGCGCTTCCCGGATTGGTGATGAAATCGGCAATGGTCGCTGCTTTCGGCCTTGCCAGCGGATCGGTTGCGCAGTGGCTGGCGATGTGGGTGATCTATTCCTTCGTCTCCACCATGGTGAAATCGACTGTCTGGACCACTGCGGTGACCGGCGTCTTCACGGCGGGCCGGGGTCTTGCACTGGGCATGGTGATGTCCGGCACGGCATTCGCCCAGATCGTTGTTCCGCCGCTTGGCAACTGGCTCATCGATAATTACGGCTGGCGGAATGCCTTTTCCTGGCTCGGGCTTGGCTGGGGCGGTGTCGCATTCGTGTTTTGTCTCTTCCTGCTGTTCGACGCGCACGACGATCTGAAACAGGCCAGGGCACGCGGCGAAGCAGGCGCAGACCGAAGCCGCCTCCCGGGACTGACGATCCCGCAAGCACTGCGCTGCATGGCGCTGTGGCGCATCGGCATTTCGACATTCATCATGATGCTGTTCACCATCGCACTCGTAGTCCACCAGATTCCGATACTGGAGGAGGCCGGAGTCTCGCGCACCAATGCGGCCTGGCTCGCTAGCCTGGCCGGAGTGGCCAGCGTCGCGGGCAAGCTGGTCACAGGGTCACTCTTGGACCGCTTCCGGCCCAACATAGTTGGTAGCCTGACGGTCGCAACCTGCGGACTGGGCTTTGCCATGCTGCTCGAACCAGTTCGGATGCCGGCGATCATTGTCACCGCGATGCTGATCAACGGCTATGTCTCGGGAAC
Organism: Novosphingobium sp.; assembly: GCA_050248535.1. GTDB lineage: Bacteria > Pseudomonadota > Alphaproteobacteria > Sphingomonadales > Sphingomonadaceae > Novosphingobium. The sequence goes on along the minus strand of JBFWSE010000006.1, from coordinate 30,080 downwards.
CAAACTCCAGATTTGCGCCTATCTCACTTCGCGCCACGCCGGCATTCGCAATTTCGGGGCAGTGTTCAGCGTCATGGCCGGGCTGATCGCTCTGGGTTCGGGTCTTGGCCCGGTGGTCGGCGGGATCGCCTATGACTGGTTCGGCAACTATTCGGCGCTACTGATTGCCGGGATCGCCGGTTCATTGCTGAGTGCCTGGTTGATTTATGGAATTGCCGACTATCCCGACTGGGAAGCTGCTGACTCCGATCGAGCAGCCGGCTGACCGCAAATCCGTTTGGCCCGGGTCAGCTGTCGACGAACCGCAGCCTTACGCCTTCAGCCCGGGCGGCGAGCTGAGCTTTGCGACCATCTTCATCGATGGGACGGACACCGTCCGGCAGTTCTTTCGCCACCTTGTCGAACTTCATCATCTTCCCGGTCATCCAGGGCGGTTCGTTCCGGGTGTCGCGGCGGAAGGCCTGCCATCGGTGCACGAACATCGAACGCCGGATATGACCCATGTCGATCCAGTTGTGGAGGCCAGGATCCTGGTGCGAAATCACCAGAGTGAAGTCACCGTCCTCGTCCGGAGTCATCTGCGCCATATTCAGGCTTGAAGTCCTCGCCCAGTAGTCGATCGACAGGTGAAACGCGTCGGTCAGCACGAAATTGCGGAACATCGCGCCGGCCGCGTTGCATCGGATGAGGATGGCATCATCCTCGTCAAGCGCGAGATTCGCCTTGGTGCCCCACTGAGATGGCATGCCGCCGAAGACACCAGCGCTTACTGGCGGGCGGATCTCGTTGGTTGGCTTGCTGTTGCCGGTCTGCGTCACATAATAGGAATAATAGACCAGATCGACCGCAGTCCGGGCGCACCGGCCAGCCAGTTCGTCGATGCCCTTTGGATCGCCGTCGGGATTGAGCCGCTTCACCGTCAGCGCATTGGCCGACTGCCCGATCCAGTCGCCCAGCGCATCGCGCACCATGATGAAATCGGCGCCGGGCCTTGTCTGGATATGGTTCTTGCGACCGTCAGCGGGGGTATCGTCTACGGAAATCGTGAAGCTTCCATCCGTCGCGACGTCCATGTCAAGACTGTCGAGAATTGTCTGGGTAACGGGAGCGGCGGTGTTGTCCGACATCAGCGAGTAGTTGACCGTCGGCCGCTCGACGCAGGTCTGCCGCCCGTGGATTTCGTAGCTCCCTCCGTGTGCGATGGGGATGGTGCGATAGATGAAGTCGGGACTGTCCCCACCCCAGCGCGATCCCGGTACGTCACGGCCGAACCAGTGGTGCTTCGGCGCCATGAAGCGAACAGCCTCAGGGTAATTGGCATCCCAATTCGCCGCGCGCATGGCATGGTGAAACATGTATTCGTCGATCATGTTGTCGAAGCGATCGGCCTGGTCGCGCGAGGTCCAGCCCGTGGCATTCTTCCACAGCACGGTGCAAACCTCACGTGCACGTATGACCTCAGGATGATGGAGCAGCGCCAGCGCCTTGTCCTCGATGGCCTTCTGCGCGGGCGTCGCGAGCGGATTTCTTCTGTCGGCCATCTCTCTCCATTTCCCTGTTGTCGCTCGTCCATGACCGGCTAATGTTGCCGCCAAGGCACCGCCGCCGACGCTTGTAATCACTGACCTGCGGTCCATGCCCCGTCTATCCCCCGATCATGCGGCCCAGCGTCAATTCGGGTTTGAGCGCCAGCGAGTGGACCAGCCTGGGGTAGCGCTTGGGGTGCCCGTAGGCACGGTGGATCGTCCGTAGATTATCCCAGGCGACCAAATCACCCGGTTCCCATTCGTGAATATAGGCTTCTTCTTCCCTGGTCGAAAAGGCGAGCAGGTGTTCGAGAAGTTCTTCGCTCTCACCTTCCGGCAGGCCCTCAAGGCTCGTCGCTGTCGCCGGACCGATGTTGAGCGCAGGCCGGTCGGTTTCCGGATGGACCACGATCAGGGGATGAAGCGTCGGCGGGAACTGCCCTGCCCCGCCCTTGACCATGGTCTGCACCTTGTGGGCCGTATCGTAGCTGTGGACGATACGCAGACCCTGGATGCGGCATTTAACCTTGTAGGGCAGCGTGCAGTAGAGCCGATGTGTGTCGATCCAGCCGGTGTTACCACCTTTTTCGGGCATGATCACTGCCCGCAACAGCGCCCCCCGGTTCGGGCGGGGCGTGTACATCTGGTCGGCATGCCACGGAATGGTGCCTATCACCGCGTCCGCCTCCGGGTCGTCCGGTGCGACCGGCCGGCCGCCATTGGCCGCCAGCAGGGTGATCCGGGGTTCTTCGGGAAGGCGCAAATCCTCCAGCGCGTGCGGATCGCTCAACTGCCCGAACAGGCCGGCAAGCCGGACATGGCCCGCGACATCGAGCTTCATACCACGAAAGATCAGCACTCCGAATTCGAGAAATGCGCGGTAGAGCTCGGACTCATCGCCCTTCGACATGTCACGCACATCGAGACCGGAAACGAAAACGCCGACGGGGGCAGACGTTCTTTCGAAATGCAGTGCCATGATTCCTCTACCTGCTTGCCATTCTCCACAGCAGGCAACACACAGTCCAGCGAATTGTCGTATTGGGGAGATTGCCGCAATGGATCGGGTATTCGTGTTGCTCAAGCGCAAGCCGGGGATGACCTTAGAGGATTTCCGCACGCATTACGAAGGCAGTCACGCCAAGCTGGGCGAGAAGTACTTCGGCCACCTGTTTGCATCATACCGGCGCAACTACATTCCCGAAGGCAGGCGTTTCGAAGATGGCTCGACTGGCGAGAATGCCTACGATTGCCTGACGGAACTCGTATTCCGCGAGCCGGGCGGCTACCAGGAGCTTCGCCGGATCGCCAGCGACCCGGAGATCAACAAGATTCTCAAGGAAGACGAAGCCAAGTTCCTCGATCGGACAATTTGCGCAAACGCCCCGTCGCAACCGATCGAAAGCGACTGCTCGCGATTCCACACCGCCTGAACCCGATCCCCGCCTAAACAGCGTTGATGATCGGCGACGCGGCGCTCGCAGAAGATTTGGTCTCGTGCCTCCGGGGCGACCCTTTTGGTGTCGGGCGACAGCCTTCCGCATTGACCGCATGCAGATGGGCCTACTATCTTGCCATTATGGACAGGGCCAATCCCTGATTCCCTGAATTGATCGACATGTTCTTTCGTGCCTGGCCGGCAAGAGCCACTGCGAAACGGAAGAGGAGGGCATCGCCATGCGAATCAGAAAACTCTCCACGGAACTGGGCACCGAATTGCTCGACTACGATCCCACCCGGCCTAGCTCACCAGAGGAACAGGCACAATTGCGCGCGCTGTTTTGCGAGCACCACTTGCTGCTAATCCGGGGCCAGGCCCCGACGATTGCGGACCAGGATCGGTTCACCCGGTATTTCGGGCCGCTCTCGTTGATGCGCAACGGCGAGCATGCCGGCCATGTCAGCAACCTGGGGCCAGATAAGGATTATGACGGGGCAGTCGTTACTGGCCAGTCACGCCTTTTGTGGCATGCAGACGGAACCTATGGCGTCAATCCGGGGATTGGCACTTCCTTGCTTGCGGTCGAAGTGACGCCCGAGACCACCCCGACGCAATTTGTCAGCGCCGCCGGGGCATTGCAGCGGCTTCCACCTGCGCTGCGGCAACGGATCGAGGGGCTGAAGGCCGTGCATTACCGCAAGATTTCGCTGGAACAGACCAACAAGCGCATACGCATCGAGGACATTCCCGCCGACGAGGCGAAAGGCGCGACGTTCCGCGGCTACGAACAGCCCCTGATTTACCGCCTTCCGCATGCCGAAATCGATGTGCTTTTCGTCAACGAACTTGCAACCAGCCACATCGTTGGCCTGGACCCCCAGGAAGGCGAAGGGCTGATCCAGGAGCTGTTCTCGCAGATCTACCAAGCCGAATACGTCTACACGCACCACTGGCAGCCCGGAGACCTGCTCATCTGGGACAATATCGCTCTCCAGCATTGCCGGCCACAGGATCTGGGAGAGGCCCCGCGTCACTTGCGGCGGCTGTCGCTGGACGGCTGGAACGGGCCGGACGGCGTGCTCGACTGGCCCGCATCGGGCACAGTGCGCGACAAGGCTGAAGCGGCGTGAAAGCGGGAGCGCGAGCATGACATTCGGCCTCAACGAATTGCGCATGCCCGATCCCGGCAAGGTCTATCGCGTCGTGCAATGGGCCTCAGGCCGAACCGGCAAGACCAGCGGTCGGGCAGTGATCCGCCACCCCTACATGGACTTGGTCGGCATGTGGGTGCACTCGCCCGAAAAAGAAGGCCGCGATGCTGGCGAATTATGCGGTGTCGATCCCATCGGCATCAAGACGACGCGCGCCATCGACGATGTTATCGCGCTAAAGCCCGATTGCGTCCTGTACATGCAGACAAGCACGGACCTGGACCAGATCTGCCGCCTGCTCGAAGCGGGCATCAACATCATCACCACCATGGGCGATTTCCACTATCCGCCGCGCATGGACCCGGCGATCCGCGCCCGCGTGGAGGATGCCTGCGCTAGGGGCGGCGCATCGATTCACAGCTCGGGCGTCAGTCCGGGCTTTATCTCCGAAAGCTTGCCGCTGCTGCTGACTTCGGTTTCGCGGCGGATCGACTCGATTACGATCGACGAATTCGCCAATCTGCCGCCGGCCGTCCCGGCCGACATGCTGATCGGCGCAATGGGTTTTGGGCGGAGCGCCGGGGACGGCATAGATCCAAAGCGGCTGGAGTACACTGCAGGCCATTTTTCGCATTCGCTGGGTGTCGTCGCCGATGCATTGGGCCTCGCATTCGACGACATCCGGACCACAGGCGAAGTGGCGCTGGCGCGCAATCCTGTCGAACTTCCTGGTGGGCGAACTATCGAGAAGGGCACGGTAGCCTCGCAGCGGATTACCGTGGCCGGCATGATCAAGGGACGCGCTCTCATCTCCATGCGGCTGGTGTGGTATTGTTCGACCGACACCGATCCCGCATGGAAAGTGCAGGAAAGCGGCTGGCATGTAGTGGTCGAGGGCGACGCGCCGTTCGACATCGCTATAGCCCTGCCCGAAACCGAGGAGCCGCGTCCTTCACGTATGGCGGGCTATTCGGTCTATCGGGCGATCAACGAGATTCCCTATGTCTGCGCCGCCGCGCCGGGCATTTGCACCAGCGCCGATCTTCCCCAGATCGTGCCTACCGGTCTCGAATGATCGTCTCCTGCCTGTCGATGAGGGCCCGCGCCGACTGGGTGCGGCCGGGAAACGCGAACATGTCGTCAGAAACACGCCGATCGTTTGCATGATGGGCCATAACTGGCGGACAGAAGATACTGATAGACATATCAATAAAATTGCCAAACCAGACAGGATATGCTTTTGCCATTCGCACTGGAAACAAGGCGGATGCGAACACGATTCGACTGTCCGCCGGCCCGAGGCGGTGATCAGGAGAACGCAATGTCTGAAAATGGTGACAACAATCCGGTTTCCCTAGATTTGAAGGATGTCGATCCTCGTGTCGGCAAGCTGGTCGGCGGCGGACAGCTTTGGGAGCCTTGTGCGAAGAGCGATATTCGCCGGTGGGTGATGGCGATGGACTATGTCAATCCGATCCATTGGGATCAGGAGTTTGCCCGGACCACGAAGTTCGGCGACATTGTCGCGCCGCAGTCGATCGCAGTCGGCCTCGATTATGGCCACGGTTGCCAACCGGCCTGCGTGGGCAATATCCCCGGCTCGCACCTTATCTTCGGCGGTGAGGAATGGTGGTGGTATGGCCCGCATATCCACCCTGGCGATCAGCTGTTCCAGGAACGGCGGTTTTACGATTACAAGGTCCGCGACACGAAATTTGCAGGGCCGACGATGTTTTCGCGCGGCGACACAATCCATCGCAATCAGCGCGGCGATCTGATTGCCAAGGCGCGTTCGACGGCAATCCGCTATCTAGCCGCCGAAGCGGAAAAACGCGGCATGTACGAGGCAATGGCGGGTGCCCCCAGGCGCTGGACCCGTGACGAAATCAAGGAGATCGACAAGGTCCGGCATGCTTGGTTGCTGTCCAACCGCGAAGGCAAATCGCCCCATTGGGAAGAAGTGCAAGTGGGCGACAGGCTTCCGCGCCGGGTCATCGGTCCGCACACCATCGCCAGCTTCACTACCGAATACCGTGCTTTCGTGTTCAATATCTGGGGCACATTCCGCTGGGTTTCACCGGAAGGAGTCGACGATCCCTGGCTCAAGCAGGACCCGGGCTGGATCGAGGGCTTCTCCTATGACTACGATCTGGCCGATATCGACCCCCGGGCCGGCGACGGACTATATGTAGGCCCTTCGCGCGGACACATCGACGACAGCTATGCCAGCGAGGTCGGCATGAGCCGCGCCTATGGCTATGGCGCAACGATGGCAGCGTGGAACACCGATTATCTTGCCTTTTGGGCGGGTCATGACGGCATGGTCCGCCATGCCAAGTCGGATTTCCGAACCCCGGCCTTCGAAGGCGATGTCACATACATCGATGGCGAAGTGGTCGACAAGATCGAGCAATCGACCTGGGGATTTCCTGTAGTGCAGGTGAAAGTGACCATGACCAACCAGGACGGCGCGGTCGTCGTTTCCTCGCTCAACGAAGTGGAGCTTCCCTACTGACAGGGAAGTAGACCGGCGGAAGCAGGATTTCGCGGATTTCGAAGACCGGACACATGCTGACCTGGCCTATGCGCATCGCTATTCGCCTCTTCAGGAGGATAGGGGCATCCTGTTCACGTCGGAAATGCCGGGCCTTCCCGCTGCCATCCCCGAATAGCCGATGGTATAGCCGCCGTCGACCGGCAGGATCTGGCCGGTCGTGCAGGACGAACATCGCTGGCGAGAAACAGCGCAGCGGCCGGTTCGCACGGATCAGGCCAGCACCAGACCGCCGTTCACACTCAGCACCTGGCCGGTAATGTAGCTTGCACCATCGGAGGCGAGGAACGAAACAGCGGCGGCGATGTCCTCGGGCTGGCCTGATCGCTTCATCGGCGTGCCCGCGACCACGGCGGCGAAATCGGCTGGCGGCGCCTCAAGCCGCATCGGCGTGTCGATGCAACTGGGCGAGACGGCATTGGCGGTGATACCCTGCGCGGCGAACTCCATGGCCAGCGTGCGCGTCATCGCGGCAATGCCGCCTTTGGTTGCGGCATAGTGCGAAAGCAGCTTGGTGCCTTGCTGCGCGGCGGCCGAGGAAAAGTTGATGATGCGTCCCCAGCCTGCGGCTTGCATATCGGGAAGGACGGCCTGGGTAAGGAGAAAGGGACCGATCAGGTTGTTGCGGCACAGCCGCTCGACATCCTTCTCGGCAATTTCCAGGAAAGGCAGGAACTGCACCACGGCGGCATTGTTGACCAGGACCAGCACCGGCCCAAGTTCCGCCCGGATGCGCCCCAGCATGGCCGCGATCGCTGTGCTATCCGCGGCATCGCCGACGCAGGCGATCGCGCGGTGTCCTTCCTTGTGGATCAGCGCGACAGTCTCTTTCGCGCCTCCGGCATCCACATCCCAGACCGCGACCGCCAGGCCATCGCGCGCAAGCCGCAGTGCGCAGCCTCGTCCTATGCCCCGGCCGGCACCCGTGACAATTGCGGCTTTTCCTGCTGTTGCCATCGCCGGGCGCTCAATGTTTCGCCGCGTATTCTGCGACGGTGTTGATGAACCGCTCGATGGCGTCCATCGTGCCGAACGGCCCCTGCAACCGTCCGGTTACGCCTGCGGCAAATTCAGTGACGCCTGCGCCCTTCAGCGCCGGTACTTCGGCAAATATCCGGTCGAAGTCGAAGCCACTGCCATCTGCTTTCATATGCCGGGGCAAATGACTGCGCACGATCAGTGAGGCGGGATCGCGTCCGGCGGCAGTGAAGGCATCGCGGTAAATCTTCGAGCCTTCGCGCAGCTTGTCGAGATCGGCGCCGTCATCCGGCCCGGTTTCCCAACCATCGCAGAGATCGGCCATAAGCTGGGCATTCTTGGCGTTGGCCTTGACGCCCAGCAGGATGGGAATGCGCTTCTGCACCGGCTGGGGCATCTGGTGCAGTTCCTCGAAGCTGACGGTCTCCGAATGGAAAGTTGCCGGCTGGTTTTCCCATAGCGCCCGGCAGGCGGCGATATTGTCGCGCAGGATCTGGCGGCGTTTGGAAAAGTCGACACCCAGCGAGGCATATTCATCCGTGCTCCAGCCGGTGCCGAAGCAGGGTTCGCAGCGCCCGCCCGAGATCACGTCTATCGTAGTCAGCTGCTTGGCCAGCAGCACCGCCGGGCGCAGCGGCGCGAGCATGACGCAGTTCGAGATGCGGATCTGCGAAGTTACCGCCGCGATGGCGCCGTTGAGCACCGCGGGCTCCAGATAGGGCTTGCGTCCCGCATCGCCATATTGCAGCCCGCCGGCATAGGGATACTTGCTGACATCGCTGCCGAGCGAAACATGTTCGCCCACAGCGACCGAATAGAGCCCCGCCTTGTCGGCCATCCTGGCGATCTCTACCGGACGGGCGGTGTCATCGGCATGGCCGATGTAAAGCGAAATTCTCAGCATTGTTTGTCTCCCATTCTTGTTCGATTGCTTGCACGGCTACCGTGTCAGGCAATCGGCTCTTCGCCCTCCAGCGTAACCCGGTGCATTTCGCGTCCGCAATCCGCCGGATAGGGCTCCACCCGGTGCAGCACGCCGCAATTGTCCCACACGATCATGTCGCCCACGTTCCATTCATGGCGATAGACGAAGCGCCGCTGCGCCGCCCAGGCTTTCAGTTCGGCCAGCAATGCGTCGCTTTCGGCCCGGTCCATGCCTTCCACCCAGTCGGCTCCGGAACCCAGCAACAGCGACTTGCGCCCCGAGCGATGGGTCCAGACCAGCGGGTGGCGGTGGATGTGGAAGGTGGCCCAATCGGCCTCCATCTCGGGCGTGACGACCTCGTGAACGCCACGCTGGGTGCCTTCCATGGTGTGGGCGACCTTTAGGCCGGCGATCCGTGCCTTCATCTCGTCCGCAAGCTCCTCATAGGCGGCATAGGTGTTGGAAAATTCGGTCTGGCCGCCCGTGGGGGAAAGCACGTGCGCGGTCAGCACGGTGCCGCGCGCGGGAACCGGATCGTTCCAGCCGTCGACATGCCACAGCACGGTGCCCTTAAGATACTTGGCGGTGGCGACGACGTTTTCGTCGAGGCTGATCTTGTGCAGGCCGCGCTCGCCCTGGTCGGTGGGTGTGCCGATCGTGCCGGCAAAGGTGCGCTGCTCTTCGTCGGTCAGGCCAAGCTGCTTGAAAACGAGGACGCCGCGCGTTTCGAGAAGTTCGCGCAATTCAGCGGCCCTCTCGCCGGACAGCAAGGTCTGCTTGTCGGCCTCGATCCGCGTGCCGATCAGCGGGTTTATGTTTGTGGCCTGGAAGGTCATGCCGGTCTGGTCCTCTTGCAATGCTGGCGCGCCGGACAACGGGGGTTTTCCTTCATCCGGACGCAGGTCGGCATGCCTCATGTATCGGTTGCCTGCCTTTGACTTGTCCATTTTGGACAGAGCCCGTCACGCTGGGCGCTTTGCCCCGGCTCTGCGCCCGGTGGGCGAGGCGCCCAGCCATTTCCGGCAGAACCGGGTCATTGCCGATTGTTCGGCAAATCCCAACCGCTCCGAAATCTCGGATACCGGCAGGTCGGTCTGGTCCAGATAGCGCGCCAGCAAGTCGCGGCGAACCTCGTTCTTGACACGCTGGAACGATGTGCCCTGCACTCGAAGTCCGCGGTGCAAGGCGCGCGGGTGGAGGCCCAAAAGGCGCGCAATTGCGGTGTTGGTGCATTGATCGCTACCCAGCAGGCCCAGGACCGCGCCGCGCACTGCCACATGTAGCGGCGGTTCCCGCTCCGGGAAGGTCTCGTCGATGTGGGCGATGGTCCGATCGAAAGTCGCGGGGTCGGCCGCGACGATCGGGCAGGTTAGCGATTGTTCGGTATAGACGATCGCATCGGCCCGCTCGCCGAAGCGCACGTCGCAGCCGAAATGGGCGCGGTAGGCGGCCGGCGGCGCCACCGGCTGGTGACGGAATTCGACCCGGCGGGCCCGCACCAGACCGGCGGTCGCATTGCGGCAGGTGAGGTATTCCATGAGCAGGATGTGCTCGATGGCCTGGCGCCTGTCGGGTGCTCCGTCGATCAGGATGTCATGCCCGACCTTGACCTCGTCGTCCGCAGAATCGCGCCTCAGCCAGATCGAAGCCGCCAGGCTATGGGCAAAACTGTAGCTGACGACGCTCTCGAGCGCTTCGCCCAGCGTCCGCGCGTTGCTGACCACCCGTTGCAGCGGGCTTTCGATCGTTACAGCCTGAAGGCGCGCCAGCCGCATTCCGAAATCCGGGCAGTCCAGACGGGTCGCGGCTATTGCCGTCAACTCGACTATCTGCCGGTAGCTGACGTCCGCCCCGTTGTCGCCGCACTCATCGGGATCGATACCCGCCAGACGGAAGATGGCCTCGGCATTTCCGCCTTGCGATGCAACAAGTTCCGGGAAATCGGACAGGATGCGCCTATGGACCCTGTCGAAGCCGGAAGCCCGATCGCGCAATTCAGGCGTCCGCCCGGCAACCGCGGCGGCGCTCTGGAATGCGGGTTGCGCGCGACGCATTGCCGGATTGCCGGGTTCAGGTTGTCCGGTTCGGCCAGTCCTGCGCAGGCAGGCTGTTCTTGCCGAGGAAGAACTCCTGGACGATGACGTCCCGGTAGACGCCGTTGGCGGTGAAAGGTTCGCCTGCCAGCCAGTCCGTTACATCCTGCGCGCACTCAGCCTCGAAAATATAGATCGATGCGCACTGGTTGCCGTCATCGTCGAGCAGTGGCCCGACCAGTCTGATCGGCGCATCGTTTGCCTGGACATATTCCCGGTGAGGCTGCCGGAATTCATCACGCTTGTCGCCGGAATGCGGCGGGTGATCGAGGCAGATGGCAGCGTAGAGCGGCATGGAACTTTCCCTTTCGGCAAGTGCTCTGTCAATTGTTCTGACGCGAATTTTGTCAGCGATCCGGCCTGTTACCGGACGGGGCGAACTGTTGTTCCGGCATTCGAATGGAGTCAACACGCGCCACCGGGACACAGGCAAGGGTTTGGAGTCGTTCTCCGGTGCGGACTGCCGCCGGCCTGCGCGCTGCCCTTGCTGTTTCAGGTGGTGCGATTGCCGTGTTCGACAGTGAGGCCGGTGATGGGCGAATCGCTGGCAATGCGCGCCATGCGGACTCTTGCAAGGCGGGTGCGCTCGGGCGCCTCGTCGGGGATCGTGACCATCGGTTGTCCGCGCCGCGCCATCTCGTATTCGAGACGAGACCGTGTCTTGGCCACGATTTCCTCGGCAGGCTGGAGGACCTGTTTGGTGTCCAGCGTCGAGGGATGCTGCGGCATAGCCCGTTCGGCCCGGAACAGCACGTCTGCGCCATCGGGCGACGCCTCGCCCACGAACGTGCGATAACCGGCAAACGTGATGCAGGCCGGCCCGGAGAAGGACCAGGGCATGCCCCTTGGCATGGTCAGGCGAAAACCTTCGTCCACCAGCTCAACCGGCCCGGTGCGCATGGGCACCGGGAAGCCATCGGCGTCGATGACTGTGAAGTGAGCCGGATGCCCCGTGCCCATCGCATCGACCGCGACATCCCGCCACGGCCGCGCCGTCCAGTTGCCGGGGCTGATCTTCGTCTCCGGTGCGGGATCGGACTTGGGCCAGATCGTGCCGGGATCGGCGTTCCACACTCCCGGCGGTCCGTCGAGCGCGGCGTGATTGTCCCACCAGTAGATGCGTTCCGGTTGGTTCTCGATGATGATTCGCGACCAATAGGTGATGGCGAGCCGCGCCTGCTCCCAGGTGATGCCATGGCTGATCCCCTGCCAGCCGGTTTCGGCAAGATAGCGGATCGCGTTGGACTGGATATCGGAATCGCGGACTGCGGCATGGGCGCGGACAACCACGACGGGTTCGTCGGGCCGTCCCTCTATCAGGAGGCCGATCCTGGAATTGCGCCGGGCGCGCTCCGCTTTGGCGGGATTTGGCACGCCGGTTGCGACATCGATCGTCCCCATGTCGTCGGACGGAAAATAATAGGTCGGTGTGTCGATCGGTTGCCCCTTCGCGCTGACCGTGGCGAAATTGGCGACAACACCCGATTCGATCATCGCGAAGACATGGCTTGGCAGCTCGTGCAAGTTGGTCATGACGTCAGCTCTCCTTGCGTGCGACCGGCGCCCAGTCGATCATTTCGCCATTCGGTTCCATCGGCGAGGCGCTCTCTTCTGTTACTAGGCAGATTGGATTGGCGTGAGTAGCAAACAGCGTCCTCCAGGGTGAAGGGAAGCCGCGCCGGCCGACGATGATCGCGGCTCCGGATTTGGCGCCGGTTGAGCCATGTTTTTCGGCTTGTCCAATCTCGCGAGGCCGGCCTGACTGGCCGGATTTGCCGCAGCGAGCGGATCGTTCATTCCGGATCGGCCGTCTTCCGGTCGAATGCCTGAAATTATTGTATTTCAAGGCCCGCCATGTCTCCTCGATTCCGCCAATCGGCCAGCATCTTCTGGAATGCATCCCAGCCATGGCCATAGGCGCGCAACAGCAGCCAGGCGGGCTGCTTGTCGCCTTCGTTGCTGTAGTAGCTGGGGGTGCATTCCGCGATCAGGGCGGACGTATCGGCCTCGATCTCCTGGAAGTGCCGGACATAGGCGTCCTGGGCCTCCTGGGTTGGTTCCACTACCTGGCCACCGCGTTTGCGGGTAGCGTCGATGATATAGGCAATGTGTTCGACCTGACGGTTGAACTGCTCGGTCGTGCTGGAATTGAGAGCGCCCTGAATATAGCCCGTGTAGAACATGTTGGGAAAGCCGCGAGCCATATCGCCGTGGAAGGTTTTCGGGCCATCGATCCAGTATTCGTAGATCGACAGCCCGTCGCGGCCCTCGATCCTGTCGACCCCCCAGCGGCGTGACAGCTCGCTGGTCACTTCGAAGCCGCTGGCGAACAACAGGCAATCTGCCTCGTATTCCGTTCCGCCAACGACGAAGCCCTTTCCCGTGATGCGTTCGACCCCCTGGGTGTCGGAAACGTCCAGCAGCGTCACGTTGGACCGGTTGAACGTGTCGTAATAGTCATTGTTCGAAAGCGGGCGCTTGCACGGCAGGCGGAACCAGGGTTTCAGCAATTCAGCAGTCTCGGGGTCCTTGACCGTCTCATCCACCCGGTCGCGCAGCCGCTGCATCACCTGATAGTCGAGCAATTCGCGGCGGCGGCCGATCTCTTCCATGCTCAGCTCGGGCCAGCCTTCGGCCGCCAGTTGCTCGTTGAGATTGCGGCTGATTTCGGTCCAGATGTCGCGCACCTGATCTTCCTCCCGCGGCAGGAAATTTTCCTGCGCGCCGCGGTGGAAATTGGCCTGCCTTTCTTTCTGCCAACCCGGCTTCAGCGATTTGAACCAAGCCTCATCTGTCGGCGGATTGGGGCGCACGTCCACGGTCGAGGGCGTGCGCTGCAGGACATAGAGGTGCTTTGCATATTGCCCGAGATAGGGAACGGCCTGGATCGAGGTCGCTCCGGTGCCGATGATTGCCACTTTCTTGTCGGCCAGCTTGCTCAGCACGGGATTGCCGTATTCGCCGCCGGTATAATCATAGTCCCAGCGGGCAGTGTGGAAAGTCTTGCCTCTGAAGCTGTCGATGCCCGGTATTCCGGGGAGCTTTGGCTTGTTCATCAGGCCATTGGCCATGATGACGAAGCGCGCGCGGATTTCGTCGCCGCGATTGGTGGCAATGCGCCAGCGCTTGATCGTGTCGTCCCAGCGCAGCGACTGCACCAGCGTATGGAACAGGGCCTTGTCGTAAAATCCGTATTTTTCGCCTATCAGGCGGCAATAGCCCTGAATTTCGTCGCCATCGGAAAAGCGCTTGGTCGGCATGAAGCCGGTTTCCTCAAGCAGCGGCAAATAGCAGTAGCTCTCGTTATCGCACTGAATGCCAGGGTAGCGGTTCCAGTACCACACTCCGCCGAAATCGCCGGCGTGGTCGATATGGCGGAAATTTTCTATCCCGGCCTTGTGCAGGTGATAGCCGGCCAGCAGCCCGGTCCACCCGCTTCCCAGAATGGCGACTTCCAGATCCTCGGCAATGGGTTCGCGCTCGACCAGCGGCGTAAACGGGTCGTGCTCGTAAACGTCGGCGAATTCACCGCTGGTGCGGATGTATTGTTCGCTGCCCTCCTTCGTCAGGCGCCTTTCGCGCTCTATCCGGTATCGTTCCTTTATCGCAGGGATGTCCAGACTTTCGGCCGGCGGCAGGGTTGGCGTTGGAATGGTCATGCGAACTCCGGAAAAATTTTCACCAAGCTCGTTGGCATCGGCCTTGGCAGAGCGCCGGTAGCCTGGATCGCAGGCGGGCCGCTTGCGTTTTTGCTCTTGGCTGATCATCCTGTCAATCAGGTTGCCGAATCGATCAATACGATTGCGTGCGATGCGTGCCGTTTGTGCTCTTGCTGATGATGAAGGGCTATGCCGATGCCGGCATGAAGGTCTTCAAACTGCTCGACTACGGCGGCATGGCCGGCAGCCGCTTCGGCGAGAACTCCGCAGCCAAGGTTCGTAAAGCCGAAGACGAACTGCTGCGCATGTGCGGGGATATTGCATGAGATTCCTGGCCGCGACCACTGCCTTGGTGACGCCTGAAAAGCGGGCATCGATGCTGATCGATGCGTTACCGCCCGATCAAGTCAAGGCTCGGAATCTGATCGTCACGGGTGCATGATGGTTCCGCCGTCAACCGATATGGCCTGGCCGGTTATGAAACTGCCTTCGTCGGACATCAGCAAAGCCGCCATTGCGGCAATATCCTGCGGCTTGCCCAGCCGATTCTTGAGCGCGGTTCCTTCGCGAAAGGCGTCTTCCATCTCGGGCGTCATGAATGCCAGGAGGTTTTCGTGGACAATCACACCGGGGCAGATGACATTGGCCCGGATGCCGTCCGGGCCAAAGCGGTTGGCGACATGCCGGGCGAGCGCGTGGATTGCGGCCTTGCTCATCGCGTAGGCCAGCCTGACCGGTTCGCCGATGTAGGCAGCGCCCGAACTGGTATAGACCATGCACCCGCCACCGCGTTCCAGCAACGCGGGAACCGCAAGCTGTGTGCATATGACGAAACCGCGGGCGTTGGTATCCATGATCCGGTCATAGCTTCCCATCGGTAGCGACGTTACATCATTGGCGCCGTCGGCTTCATCGAAAGCCGAATAGTTGGCGTGAAAGCCATCCAGGCCGCCAAATTGAGTCACTGCGCAATCGATCGCGGCGCGAACAGACGCTTCGCTTGCGCCGTCGAGTTCCAGGCCGTGAGCCTGTCCCCCCGCCGCCTGGATTTCACTCGCAACTTTTCGCGCCAGATCGGAATTGACATCGCCCAGCACCACTGCGGCGCCTTCGGACGCGTATCTGCGCGCGACTTCATTGCCGATTCCGCCCGCGCCCGCCAAAACTATCACCTTGCCTAGCAGCCGATCGCTGATCATCCTGAGTCTCTCCCTTGGTGCACGCAGCCTTGTTTGCCGAAAAGACTAGCTTCGTAGACCTACATTGCAACATGACAGCGGGGTCATCCTTCCCATCATGACGCTTCTTGCTCCAGTAAGGGCGTTCGGAATCGACAATAAGATACTAATTACAAACAATATTCTGTTTTCTGGACAGGGGCGCCGATGATTGATAAAAATGGCAGTATGCCTGAAAGATATGTCAGACATACCTTTGCGGGTATTCGCTTTGGAGTGCGATATGGCTGTGGGATTGGATGTGACCTCGAAGTTTTACGTTGACCGGACGGACAGCAAAACGGCGAGAGCCGCCGCCAGGTACGTCGATCCGGAGCCTGATTCCCGGCACGTCAACCGGTTCAGTCAATTGCGAACATTGCTGCGTCTGGATTCGCTGCGGCAAAATGGCGCTTCGGCTTCGCTTACCGAAAAGGAAGACCCGACCCGAGCCTCCATCTTTTTCCTGCACGGCGAGGCCCACCGGCGCCGGCGCGGGGCGATCATCGGCTTTTTCACCCCCCAGGCGGTCAAGGAACGGCATATGCCGATCATATCGCAGACAGCGGACGAACTGATTTCGAATTTTCGCCGCCAGGGACGCGCCCGGCTGGACGACATGTCTTTCCAACTTACGGCCAGGGTGGTGGCGGAAATCATCGGCCTTACGGAAACACCCTTGATGCCCATGATGCATCGGGTGGAAGGCGCAAACAGTGCAACCGACATGTGGCGGGGCGGATGGAGAAAGCTGATCGCTCCGCTCAAGTCCTGGTACTACGGACTGAGCTTTTTCCTTCGCGACGTTAAACCGGCTATCGCCGCGCGGCGCGCGCACCGGCGCGAGGACGTTATTTCAAAGCTACTGGACGAGGGCCGCTCCGATCAGGAAATCCTGGTCGAATGCATGACTTTCGGCCTGGCAGGGATCGGAACAACGCGCGAGTTCATTGTCGTTGCCGCCTGGCACATGTTTGACAAGCCGGAGCTGCGCCGGCGTTTTCTCGACGGAGAAGTGGCGGATCGCATGGCAATTCTTATGGAGATTCTGCGTCTCGAGCCACAGGCCTCGATGATCTATCGTACGGCTGTCGAGGACGTTGAAGGAGCCATGCCGGAGAAGATCGCGAACGGTGAGCGCATTTCGCTTAACATTCGTGCGGCCAATCTCGATGAGGACGTAGTCGGGGCGGATCCCTGGCGCATCGATCCGGACCGGGCCAAGAGGCACAAGAACAACGGCGCCTGGATGAGCTTTGGCGACGGCACGCATACGTGCCCCGGCTGGCAGGTGGCTCTGAACGAATCGCGCGTTTTCCTTGAACGGTTGTTCGCGGTTCCGGGAATCAGGCTGGTGCGGGAGCCCGATGTCCAATGGACGCCACCGATGCTGCAGAGCTATCAACTGGTCAATGCGGTGATCGAATGCGACGCCTCATGATGCCGGCTTTCAATTCGAGGCGGTCTTGGGATCGGGAATAACTACGCCGCGGAAGAAGAGATCGAACATCATGTCGGCAAAACCTTCTGCGTCTTTTTCTATATTTTCCGTGGGCCGGCGCGGGTAGACCGTAAAATAGACCAGTATGCCTCCGATCAGGAGGATGGCCAGTTGGTCAAGGCAGACGTCGCGAATGGCGCCGCTTTCGCGGGCGTCACGAAGGACCGCAACGACATCTTCGAAGAGAACGCCGGTGTAGTTGTCCTGAAGCCATTCATACCGTTCGGAGGCCGTTCGGGCTTCCGCGACGATCATAAAGAAATGATCCGGCCATTTCGCGGCAAAATGGACGTGGGCTTGCAGCAGGACCCGCAAGCGGTCGAGTGGGGCGAGGCTGCGGGTGGCAAGGCTGATGCTGGCCGCCTCGCGGCGGAGTTCGCCGAGCGAAAAGTCGACTGTGGCTCGCCAAAGTTGGTCCTTCGATCCAAAATAGTAATGGATCAGCGGAGGCGCCACATTTGCCAGTCTGGCGATCTTGGGTAGCGAAGCCCCGTCGTAGCCATCGCGCGCGAATGCCTGTAGCGATGCCTTGAGAATGGCCTCCTTGGACGTTTGGCTGTCCTGGGGCACCAGCGGCGGCTTCTTTCGGGTCTGCCTCGGCAAGCGATCGATCCTTTCAATTTGATTGAGTCACTATCCGCCGCAGCGTCACGATGCAATTACATGTCGTTCACGGCCGGTCGGGGACGTGCATGGGCCAGTCGAGGCCAGCCGGCGAAGGCAGGCTCGCTAGCAAAAAAAGAGACGCAAATTCCTGGCGGAGAATTGAGCCGGTGGGAGCATTCTACCGGACCGGGCGCACTGGAAACCCAAAGCTCTACGTCATGCCGCGTGTGAGACCGTCACGATTGGTGTATGGCATGAAATAGGGTGTTCCCGGCTCCACGAAACTCGCCGTGTCGAGTGCTCCCACTTGCTCGCCGCTTAGTTCGATGCCGGCAGCGACAATGCTTTCATCGAGCTGGGCCTGTGTCCGGGCGCCGATGATTGGCAAAATGCCTTTCGCCAGGATCCATGCCAATGCAATTTGCGACGGGGTGTGGCCGCTCTCGTCCGCCACCGCGAAAACGGCATCGAGAATAGCGGCCTTGCGAGGATCGCTGTCATCCTGAAAGCCGAAATCTCGCGCCTGCTTTCTACCCGTTTCTCCTCTGCGGTACTTGCCAGTTAGCACGCCGCCGCCAAGGGGTGACCAGGCAAGAGCGGCCATGCCGAACGCTTGCGCCATCGGAATGATTTCGCGTTCGGCGGATCGCTCCATGAGGTTGTACTCGGTTTGCACTGCGGCAATGGACGTCCAGCCGCGAAATTCCGCAATCATTGCCGCCGTGGCAGTGCGCCAGGCGGCGAAATTGGACAAACCGGCATAGAGAATCTTGCCTGACCGGGCCAGGTCCTCGAAGCCGCGAACGACCTCCTCCATAGGTGTGACGCCATCGGGCAGGTGCGCCCAGAACATGTCGATACGATCTGTCTTGAGCCTGCGCAGGCTCGCCTCGACACATTGCGCCATCGCTTTTCGACAGTTCCCAGTGCCTTGCATGCTGCTGTTCGGCGTCTCTCCCATGCCGAACTTGCTTGCCACGACGATGTCGTCACGGTCGCCTGCAATGAGTTCGCCGAGAATTTCTTCGGCTTCGGTGAATTGGTAGAAATCCGCGGTATCGATAAAGTTTCCGCCTGCCTTGCGATAGTTTTCGAAGACCTTGCATGCAACGCTTCGCTCGGCGGCGTATCCCCAGCCCGTACCGAAAGTCCCTGTCCCAAGCACAATGTTGGAAACCTTGAGTCCGGTACTGCCCAGAAAGCTGTAACGCATCAGTCAGCCGCCTTTCCATGTGCCGGGTTGCATCGCGAGATCGGCAGGCTATTCCGCTTTCCCCAGGCGCCTCCATTCATCGGCCGAGGTTTTCGTACCAGCCTCCCCCGCGCCGGTAATGCTACCTACCGCTCATCGGCACTATGTGCGGCAAATCAAGCGTGGAAAGGATGCCCGGAGGCCCTGCGCAGACGGATGCAATGGCGTTGAGCGGCCGGTTGGCGATCGTGCCTGGCAAGGTTTCGAACATCCTGTCCTGATCGATCGTGAATTGAATCGAAACGTCCAATGGACAATCGCCCTCGACCCTGACGCGCCAACCGACATCGCGCAGTGGCCAGTCCTGATCGATGTCGCGGCTGCAATACCAGTTGGCCCGCAGGGTGACGAGCGGCTTGCCCCGGTACATGCCATCGAGCGTCACCCGCTCCGCCGCGAGTGTGCCGGGCTGAATCGTGCCGCCGCCTTCGCCCGGGACTTCGATCGGCTTGGTGGCGCAGGCCGTCTCGGCGCTGGGTACGATCGTTTCGAGCGGCATGCCGAGCACCGCGCCGAGCAGTTCGAGCGACTGGCGAAACCCGTTGTGAACCATACCGAGCCTGTTTTCGTCGAAGCTGGCGGGCGGTTTGCCATAGCCCATCGTCTCGAACAGCATGAACGGAGAGCAGCCGTCCACCATGTTGACGAATTCCTCGATGATGATCCGGTCGATCCGGTTCTGGATCGAGGCGAGCACCATGGGGATGGCCTCGGTAATGAAGCCCGGGCTGGCGCCGGTGGCGTGGATCGAACTCTGGCCCTTGCGGCATGCCACCTCGATCCGATCACGAATTCCGGCGGGCATCGCGGGTGCAAAATGAAATTCCGCTCGCGTGGTGACAATGTTGATCCCGGCTTCGAGCAGGCGGCAGATGTCGTCATAATCGACGCCTTCCTGCATGTAGAGCAGGCAGTCGGGCTTAAGCGCGACGATGTCTTCGATGTTGCGCGTCGCCTTGATCCCGGTCGGCGGCAGGCCGCATATTTCGCCCGCGTCCTTGCCTTCCTTGCTTTCGGAGAAGACATAGAGGCCGACCAATTCGAGATTGGGGTCCAGAATAACCTTTTGCAGAGCGTGCCGGCCGATCTGGCCGGTAGCCCATTGGACGATTCTATACGGTTTGCCGGCAGCGGCATTCATTCCGGTTCTCCCATGGCTGTCCGGCCTTGTCCGTATTTGCCGAAGGGCGCGCCAGACCTGCCAACGCGCCCTTTCGCAATTCTCAGTTCCCGAAACGATAGCGCAAGCGGAAGCCCCACATGCGCGGCTCATTGAGGGTGGCGGCCTCGAAACCGCCGGAGGTGATGATCCCGTTTACAAAAGTGTAGAACTTGGCATTCGTCACGTTGGTCATGAATGCTGAAAGATCGACAGGCAGACCACCTACCGAGTTCCAGTTCGCGTAAATATTGAAGACATTGGTCGGCGGAAGAATGCCCAGATCAACCCCGTTGAAGAATTGTATGAAATTCCTGTTATTGTATGCAGAGCGTTGCGAACTGGTGTGAATGTAATTTGCACCCAGCGATATCTTACCGATTTTCTCATCGACCGGCAGTGTTACAGTGGCGCCAAGCACAAGCTTGTGATCGGGTGAAAGTGTAAGCAGATCGCCCGGCAGCACAACATTGGTCGGCAGCGGAACATAGCCCGCCGGCGATACCGGCACATCGATCCGCTGAATCCTGGCATTCAGATAGGTGTAGTGACCTTCAAGCATCAGCCAGCTTGTGAGATTCACATTCAGGTCGGCCTCCAAGCCGTATATCCGCGACTTGCCCGCGTTGATCGGTGAAGAGCCACCCGCCTTGCCCGAACCGGGTATGCCGCTGAAAGTAAAAAGAATCTGCTGGTTTACGAAGTCGTTATAGAACGCGGCCAGGTTGAATGTGCCGCTGACCGCTCCATGGAAACTGGATTTCAGACCGAGTTCGTAAGAATCCACCTTCTCCGGCAGGAATGATTGATAACCATTGGGAGCGTCCGGTTTCACGCCGCCGCCACGGTAACCGCGGGTATACTTGGCATAGAGCAGTATGTCGGGACTGGGCTTGTAGTCGAGGCCGATGAGCCAGGTCGGCTTGGCCGAAGACGCCGCCTGACCATTGAATTTGCATTCAGGCGCAGGTGTTTCCGTAGTCGGATCGGTGCAGAATATGGTGGGAACGCCGCCAATCAGGCGATAGGTTCTCACTTGGGCGTCCGAACTGTGCTTGTCCCAGGTGTACCGGATGCCGCCGGTGACCTTAAGCGAGTCCGTGAGGTTGTAACTCGCCTGCGCATAGAGACCATAATTGCGATAGTGCGAGCCATTCGTGCTGTAGGAAAACGAGCCGAAGGGGAAACCGCCGATCAGTGGCGAGAGTACGTCGGTGCACTGGAACGCCTGGGCATTGGTGCAGCTGAGCGTCGCCGCATTCTGCACGCCGTTGATGCCGATCGGGTCGCTCTTTTCCATGTAGCCGCCGGCTTGCCATGTCAGTTTTCCGTCCGCCGAATTGCCCTGAAACTGCAGTTCTTCCGTAAAGGTCGACTGATGAGCGCTCGGTTGGTCCGGTATCGCCGAAATCTGGACGAAATAGAACGGAACATTCGGCGTGAGGGCGTAGGCTGCCGCCAAATTCGGCGTCACGGTTGGATAAATGCCGAAATACGAAGAGCGGTACATCTGTTTGTATTCGGCGTAACTGATGATGTTCTTTATCGTCAGGTTATCGCTGGCTTGCCAGGTCGTGGTATTGACCACCTGCCACGTATCGAGCTGGGATGACGGGTTGGGTACGGCGCCAAATGCGCTCCAGAAGCCGTGCTGGTTTTGCACCGCGATGTTCGAACATGCCGATGGCGCGAACAGGTTCAGCGCGAAATCCTGAGGCAGCGGATTGTAGGTCGATGATTCCCTGCAGCCGATCAGTTTGGTCAGCTGTCCGTTGTTGCGCGAATGCGTGTACGATCCGATCGTGTAGTTCTCCAGGTCGGGCGTGATATCGATGACGAGGCTGGCCCGGACTGCGACGTAATTGACATCGTTGACCCTGTCAGGGCCGACCGGCGCGAGGTTCTCGATCGTTCCATCGCGCTTCTGGTGATCGACACCGACACGCAGTCTGATGTTTTCCGACAACGGAAGATTGAGCACGCCCTGCACCCGATACATCGACAGGTTTCCGGCCGAGCCCTCAAGGTAGCCTTCGAGCCTGCCGGTGGGTTTCTTGGGCACCAGCAGGACGGCGCCGCCCGTGGTGTTGCGGCCGAACAGGGTGCCCTGAGGGCCCTTCAGCACCTGCACGTTCTGGAGATCGAAGAAGGCGCCCGGCCCCGCGCCGTCGCCCGCCGCATAGCCGAGCTGGCCCGCGCGCGGCGCCACCACATCGGCGAAATAGGTGCCTACCGAAGGAAGAGTGCCAATATCCTGCACAAAGCCGCGGATGGCGAATGTCGTATTGTCCGTTCCGAACTGGTTCTTGGCCGTAAGAGACGGCGTGTAGGCGGCGATGTCCTGGGCATTGACAATGTTGCGGTTGGTCAACTGTTCCTGATTGAACACGGTGATCGAGATCGGAACATCCTGCAGCTTTTCCTCGATGCGGCGCGCTGTAACGATGATATCGCTGTTGTCGCTGTCACTCGAAGACGCTTGCGCCCAGGCCGGCATGGCCAATGCCGATATGATCGCACACAGGGATACTGCTCCTAGCTTTGTCGCTTTCATGATCTCTCCCCTCCAACAAACTGCGCCCGGCCCCATCCTGGGGGCAATCCTTGCGGCAGCGCATAAATTGTTAGGTCTATCAAGATCATTGTTCAAGTGAAAAAATTTGTTGCGTTATCTCCCATCATACCTGACTGATATCGCTTGTTTATGGGAGCAAGCAGGCTCAATGTGAGGCAATGGCACGCGTGTTCCGGTGCTCCGGCAAACCGGTATGCTGCCATGCCGCAAACCTGCAGGGTGCCAGGGATTGCCCGGAGGAAACCGAGTCATGGAAAAGTGTCAGGAACCGCTTCGTGCATACTCGCTAGACGGCCGCAATGCGGTTGTTACCGGCGCGGCATCGGGCCTGGGCCGCGCCATTGCCGTGATGCTGGCCGAGACAGGCTGCAAGCTCATGCTGGCGGACATCGACAGACCGGGCCTTGACGCGACGATCGGACTGCTCGCCGGAAAGCACGAGAGCCATCAAGCCAGGGCGGTGGATGTAAGCGACGCTCAGGCTGTAGACGCCTTGGCTCAAGCCGCAGTCCATGAATTTTCGCGCATCGATATCTGGGTGAATGTAGCCGGCGTCGTCGCCATTGCGCCCCTGATCGAAACCCAGTCCGAAGCCGCCAAGCGAATCCTTGCCGTCAATGCACTGGGCGCACAGTTTGGTTGTGCCGCCGCCGGCCGGGCCATGATATCGAACGGCGGCGGAGCGATCGTCAACATCAGTTCGGCGGGCGGCGTGTTTCCGGTTCCCGGCATGTCGACCTATTGCATGAGCAAAGCCGGGGTCAATCAGTTGACCCGCGTCTGTGCGAAGGAATTGGGACCGCACGGCATTCGCGTGAATGCGGTCGCACCCGGATGGATCGAGACTCCCATGAGCAGCGAGGTGTTCCGGGGCCCCGACGGTCAAGTCGATCCCGCCGCGCGAGAGGCCTATATCGCCGGGCAGATCGCGGCGACACCGCTCGGCATCCTCGGCACGCCCGAAGACATTGCCCACGCAGTCCTCTATCTCGTCAGCGATGCCAGCCGGTTCGTGACGGGCCAGGTGCTGACTGTCTGCGGCGGCTTTTCGGTATAGGGGTTACCGCAGGCTCTCCGCCTCGGCGATCAGGCCGTTGAGCTGCGGCGCGGTGACGCCGATATAGCGAAAGGCGAGCAGCGCCATGGCAATCGGGGTCTGATCGTTGCGCACAAGCGACTGCCGGCCGTTGAGATAGACGATCATGTACATCGCGAAGGCCGCCACTTTGGCGTAGGCCATGTTATATGGGGTAATCCGGCGGCCGGTTTTCGCATGATACCGGTCAAGGAACTCCTCTACCGATAGCTTCTCGGCCAGTTCGCGCTGAATGACGAGGATATCGTAGGCCGGATCGACGACCACTGCGGCTTCCCAGTCGAGAATCGCCGAGACTCTCTCGCCTTCGATCAGCATATTGTTCAGCCCGAAGTCGTGGTGGACCAGCACGGGCGGATCGGAAACGTCGGGAACATTGGCCTGCAACCACTGCATCGCCCGCACCAGTTCGGGGGTGGGCTGGATGCCGGTCTGGTCGATCAGGCCCTGCATGTAAGTGGAAACATAGCGGCGCGTCGCCTCGGTGACGGTGCGGCATTGGCTCCACTGCGCGAGATGGCTTTTTTGCAGCCGCGGATCGTCGAAGCGCAAGGGCATCGTGTGCATGGCGCACAGCGCATCGATGATGGACGCGACGACCGCGTCGGTGACTTCCAGCTTGCGGCCCATGGTCCAGCCGTAGTTCAGTCCCCCGGCCTTCTCCATGATGGCGAAGGCCCAGCCGAAGGAGGCCGGGTCGGCTTCCAGATGCAAGGCGGCGGGGGTGGGCAAGCCCGCCTCGACCGCATAGTCCGCCAGGTGGAATTCCTGCACGATATCGCTGAACCGCGGCAGGCTGATGGCCTGTTCGGCGCGCAGGATCAGCGAGCGCGGTCCATGCACATCATCCACCAGATCGAATTGCACGGTGCGTTTGGAAAAACCGCCGGTGAGAACCGTGTAGCCAGTGATCGTGGGATTGCCCCAGTCCGGGAAGCGCCGGCGTAGCCAGGCCTCGAAGGCA
Source organism: Novosphingobium sp. (assembly GCA_050248535.1). Lineage (GTDB taxonomy): Bacteria > Pseudomonadota > Alphaproteobacteria > Sphingomonadales > Sphingomonadaceae > Novosphingobium. The sequence continues at coordinate 5,383 of JBFWSE010000006.1, read as the reverse complement.
TCGCGCGTGAAGGGATCGGCATCGGGCTCGCTGCCGGTGCCCGCGTCCTCAAGGCTGAGGAGGTAGAGCCGCGCTTCCCAGTCGCAGATGCGGTTGCAAAGCGCGCGGGCCGGGCTGCCGGGGCTGTCCTTCAAGGCGGGCAGAAGGTCTGAAAGTGCCGCAGCGATCCGGTTGATCGAGCCGATCAGGGCATCGGCGCTGGACCTTTCCGAGACGGGTCCGGCCAGGACTTCGGCGGCCCGCGGTTCACCCGCCAGCTTGTGCGCCTCTTCCAGCAAGCCCGATCCTTCCGCGATCAGCGGAAGGTAAGGGGCCGCCTTGGTGCGCAGCATCAGCTCGTTGAGCACCACCTCTCCCGCGCCCAGCAGCGCCTTGTGTTCTTCGTTGTCGCTACCGCTCGCGACACGGCCGATCGCGGTGCGCACCTGGCGCAGCAGGTTGAAGGTTTCGGGGGCCTCGGAAGTCATTTTCCGCCCTGTATGACATGCGCGCGATGCTGCATGTAGTCGTGCGAGATGATGTCGTAGATCTCGCCATGGGCGCGCCGGCCCTCGCACTCGATCTCGACGCAGTTGTGCACCACCATCTGGTTTGGCCAGAAGCCGAAGCTGGGCCAGGTGACGATAGTATTGGTGCGGATGGCGAAGTCGCGGCCAAGATCGTCGGTGATCTCCAGCAAGACCTTTTCGGTGTTGAACCGGTCGGGGTGCCGTTCCACCTGCCGGCGCGCCTTGACGATCGGAGCCAGCTTGCCATCGCGCCAGACCCACGATCCCGAAGGAATCAGCCTGTCCGCCGGCAGGGCGAACTGCTCATAGCCCGGCTGGCCACTGGTATCGTCGAACAGCAGGCTGCTGAAAGCGAAGTCCTCGCCGAACACCCCCTGCACGGTGGTGAGCGGCGGCAGGGTCATCGGGTCTTCCTGGCGCGGCTTGCCCCACGAACGGTCGCGGATGGTGAAGCAATCGACGGCGAAGCGCTGGCCGCGCAGGGTCAGTTCGCCGCGCACTTGCATCGCTTGTTCGAAATGGGTGTTGTCGGCGGTCATCACCGGCGGCAGCAGGGCGGTGAATTCCAGATCGAAGCTGTTTTGCCGCACCGGATCGGAATAGCTGGCCTGCAAGCGCTTGAGCGGTTCGATGACTTTTACGCCATAGCTGTTGATCAGCCGGTATTCGTGGAGGTCGTTCTTCAGCGGATCGTCGGCCATGAACAGGCGGAAATCGTTGAGTTCCGCTTCGACCGGATGGCGCTTGCTGCCCTGCCAGACCCATGCCCCGCCGCTGACCACACCCAGGTTGGGATGGTGCCAGAGATAGAGGTTCGAATGGATACTGGCTTCCGGAATCGAGAAGCTGAGGTACTGGGTTTCGGTCAGCGTCTCGTGGCTGATCCTTGCATTCATTTCCGGATGCAACAGATCGTCTCCTGGCGATGCGGTGCCGAAGCCCGCGTTGCGCGCGAGATGGAACGGCAGGTTCTTGTCGTCTTCGAGCATCGCCTTATTCCTCTCAACCGTCGCCCTGTGTCACGCCAGATTGTCGCGCCATGCGATCAGTTCGCGTATGATTCCCAGATCCCAGTCTGGCCCGGCCTGAAGGTTTATCAGGTTGCGGATGCCGAGAGCGAGAATGTCGTCGGGTGAATTGGAGATTCCCATGATGCCCGGAAGATACCAGGTCGCGAGCTCGATCTCCTCGAACGGCCGGCCGATCTCCGCGCAGCACTCCTTGAGCCGCTCGATCTTGGCGGCGACCACTTCGGCAGTGCCATAGACATGCCAGATATCGGCGTGGCGCGCGACGGTGGGGATGCCGATCTTCTCGCCCATCGCGCCGATCAGCAGGGGCATACGGCGCAGCGGCGGTGGTTCCAGCTGCTCCAGCCGGTCCTTGATGATCGGAATCTTGGCGGCCAGTTCCAGCGAACGCTCTTTCTGGCTGGTCCACGCATAGCCATACTCAAGATAGTCCTGTTCAAGATAGCCGCTGCCCAGCCCCAGGATGAAACGTCCGCCCGAGATGTGGTCGATCGTTCGCGCCATGTCGGCCATGAGGTGCGGATTGCGATAGCCGATGGCGTGAACGATGCAGCCGATCTCGGGCCGGGTGGTCGTCGCCGCCATCGCGGCCTGGATGGTCATGCCCTCGAAATTCGCGCCCGGTTTCGAAGGCGGGCGTTCGCCCTTGCCGGCATCGATCTCGATCGACTGCGCGAAGAAGTGGTCGGCCGAATAGAGCGCATCGACGCCAAGCTCTTCGGCCGCCAGCCACTGGTCGCGCATCCGGCGATATTCGCCATGCTGGGGGCCGAGATGGAACCCGATCTTGATTTTGCTACCGGCGCTTGCCACGATTTCTCCCCATCCCAGCCGGCCGAGCGGCTGCTACCGATTTGCGGTTCAACTTGAAATTGACTGATTGATCTGTCAACCTGATTGTATCCATGCTCAGTGGCGGGATTTTGCGGAAACCGGACAGGCGGCCGCTATCATACGGGAGTCGATGCGTCATGGCGATTACAACCGAAGTGCCGCTGCCTCTGCTGCCAATCGACAACATTGCCTTTGCCGCCGATCCGCAATCCTATCTCGAAGCGGCCCGGCAGGACCACCCATGGCTGGGCCGGTTTTCGCAAGGCTATGTCGTTTACGGGTACGATGCCGTTTCGGACTTGCTGCTCGACAGCGAAAATCTCAAGCCCGGGCTTGGCCCGGTGGTCGAGTTCTATGGCCTCGAAGGCACCATGTGGGGCCGGTTCATGAAGGAGATGGTCAAGACCGAAACCGGCGCTACCCACGCCCGCTTGCGGGCGAGCGTGTCGCATGCCTTTACGCCCAAGCACGCAAACCTGGTCCGTCCGATCATGCAAAAGGTCATCGCCGGGCTGATGGACGAATGGGCGCCAAAGGGTGCGTTCAACTTTCCCGAATTCGCATCTTTTTATCCGGTGTCGGTCATGTGCGGCGTTCTGGGTGTGTCCACGGAACCGGTTCCGCGGCTGCGGACTTCGATGGAGCACCATATCTCGTCGCTGAGCATGGACCTTGCGACCAAGCCTCACTTCCTCGCCGCCTGGGATGTACTCTGGGAGTTTGCCGACACCACTATCAAGGAACGTGAGGCGACCGGTCAGTTCGATGAGAATTCGCTGCTGGACGCGATGATCGCTTCCAAGCAGTCCGGCAAGCTCGACGAGGACGAGCTGCGCATCATGCTGCTGACCATTTTCCTGGCCGGCTACGACACGACCAAGAACATGCTGACGCTCACGATGCTGCTGTTGCTGGATCACCCCGAATATTATGCACGGTGCGCCGAAGACATCGATTTTTGCCGCAGAGTGATCGAAGAAGCGCTGCGCCACACCAGCATCGCCGCTCCCTTCCGCGAGGTGGCGCAAGACTTTACCTATGGCGGGCACAAGTTCCTGAAGGGAGAACTGGTCATTTGCGCGCCGCCTCTGGCCGGCCGCGATCCGCTCATGTTCGCCGATCCGCTGGGCTTCGATCCGATGCGCGACAATTCCACCCGGCACCTGGCTTTCGGGCGCGGGCCGCATATGTGTCTCGGTCAATACATTGCCCGTGCAACGCTGCAGGAAGGCCTGCATGTCATCGCGCGGAGAATGCGCAATCCGAGGCTCAATGGCGAGCTAGTCTGGCGGTCGTTCATGGGGGCCTATGGCCTGCTGGAACTGCCGATCGCTTTCGATCCGGCTTGAGGACAGCCGGGGCCGGCGTCAGACCAGTCCTTCAGGAAAAACTCCGCCGCCATAGCCGCGCAGCGTCAGCCCGCCATCGACGGTGTAGATCTGGCCGGTGATCCAGGAACTCTCAGGGCTCAGCAGCAGCGATGCGATAGGTCCGAATTCCTCCGGCTCGGCATAGGCGCCCAGCGGCGTGATCTTCCTGAACGCATCGATATAGCCCTGATCGTCCATGATTCCGGCATTGGCCGGCGAATTGGTGAATCCGGAACGCACGGCGTTGACCCGGATCTTGTATTTGCCCAACTCATCGGCGGCAACGCGGACATATTGATCGAGCGCTGCCTTGGCCGCGCCATAGGCTCCCAGCATCGGGTAGGAGCACAGCGCCGCAGCCGAAGACATCGCCAGGATCGAGCCGCCCTTGTCCTTCATGCGCGGAAAGCACGAGCGGATGGCGTTGATCACCGGAACCACATTGATCGTGGTCTGCTCCAGCATGAGTTCGGGCGTGGTGTCCGTTACTGACATGAAGGCGCCGCCGCCGGCGACGATGAACACGCCGTCCAGGGCCCCGTCCGGGCTGGCGGCAAGCTCGACAGCGGCTTCCACGGCATCTGGCAGCGTTGCGTCCGCGGCCAGCGAGCGGACGTGGTCAGCCGCGGCCCTGCAATTTACGAGCAGGTGCCTGTGCGCTGCCTCCAGCTTGCCGGTGTCGCGTCCGGTGATGGTGAGCTGCGCACCTGCCCTTGCAAGGTATTCGGCGGCGGCCAGGCCCATTCCGCTGGTCCCGCCAAGGATCAGATAGTGCCTGTCGCGCAGGGAATCTATTGGCATGTCGTACCTTTCATTTCGGGCTTGGCATTGCACTGTTCCTGTGAATTGCGGCAACCATCACAGCATGCCCAGAACGCGCAGATCGTCCAGGTATTTGTGAATATAGGCCTCACTCAGGCTCGGCACCTTGAGGCCCGCTTCCAGCGCGCCGACTGCCTCGACGAAGGCTTCATTGCGCACTGAGCTTCCCCTGGCGGGGAAGGGGTGCTCGACATAGCCCAGAATCGGCAGGGCCGATGCATGGCGCTGTTCGTCGGGCAAGTGGCGCAGTTTGTCGGCGAAGCGATGGAACCAGTCGGCATGATCGGGGACTCGTTGCAGGGCGACGCCCGCGCTTTCCAGCCAGCCGGCCACGGTATCGAGCGATATGCCGTCGTCGAGGTGCGAGGAGATCGTGTTGTAGGTGCGATAGCCGTGCCATGGCTGCTCGCCGATCCGGCACATCGCCGCTGCCAGGAAATCCACGGGCATACCGTCATAATGAACCTGTGCAGCGGGATCGTCATAGAAAGAGGCGGGAGCGATGCCGGTCAGCGCCAGGCTGTAGATCAGCCGGGTGAACATGTCCGGCACGTTGAGCTGGCCGCGATAGCTTGAGTGGGCCATAATCATGTCGGGCCGGTAGACGGTGACAGGAAGGCCGAAATGATCGTGGGCCTCGCGCAGCAGCACTTCGCTCGCCCATTTGCTCGCGCCGTAGCCGGCGGCATAGCCGTCGCGCAGCGGCGTTTCCGCGGCAATGCGGCGCACATCGGCATCCTCGCCCGCAGTGCCGAGAGCCGGGTGCATCTGCGGTACGCCGAAGGTGGAGACATATTCGATCCGTTTCTGCCGCCCG
>JBFWSE010000005.1:0-60210 GCA_050248535.1 Novosphingobium sp. | reverse complement strand
CTGATCGGGGTCCTGCTCGATCGGATCATGATGGCCTTCCAGTCCATCGCCAGCCGCAACCACACGGTGTGACCATGGCCGATCCCATCCTTTCCCTTCGTTCCGTCACCAAGTGCTATTCGGGCAATAGCGGCGAAATCAGCGAAGTGCTGGGCGGCATCGACCTCGACGTGCAGGAAGGCGAATTCATCGCCATTCTGGGCTTCTCAGGCGCCGGCAAGACGACATTGATCTCAACTATTGCCGGATTGATCGAGCCGAACGAGGGCGAAGTGCTGCTCAAGGGCGAACCGGTTCACGGTCCGGGCAAGGACCGCGGCCTGGTGTTCCAATCCTATTCGCTGTTCCCCTGGCTCACAGTCGAAAAGAACGTCGCGCTCGCTGTCGATGCCGTCCACAAGGACCGCAGCAAGACGGAACGGGCCGCCCTGGTGCGCCAGAAAGTCGAACTGGTCGGCCTCGGCCATGCCATGGACCGCAAGCCGGCGCAGCTTTCCGGCGGCATGCGCCAGCGCGTCGCAGTGGCGCGGGCCCTGGCGATGGAGCCGGAAATCCTGCTGCTCGACGAGCCGCTCTCCGCGCTCGATGCCCTGACCCGGGCGAAACTGCAGGACGAGATCGAACGCATCCGCTCTGAGGAGCGCCGCACGATCATTCTGATCACCAACGATGTCGACGAGGCGCTGTTGCTGGCGGACCGGGTTGCCGTGCTGACGCCGGCCCCGGCGGCCCGGATCGGCAGGACTTTCGATGTCACGATCAACCGTCCGCGTGATCGCGAAGCCTTGAACGACGATCATGCCTACCAGGCTCTGCGCGCCGAAATCGTCGGTTACCTCAGCTCGCTGGTAGCCGGTCAGCCAAGTACGACGGCCGCCGACATCGGCCTGCCGAATGTCACGCCGCTCGATCTCGCACCGCCACCAAAGGCCTATCGCGATGCGGCGCGCGGCGGCACAGACCGGCGCTACATGGAATTCTACAAGCTCGGCAAGGTCTACCCGACGCCGAAGGGTCCGCTCACGGTTGTCGAGGATTTCAATCTCCTGATGGACAAGGGCGAATTCGTTTCGCTGATCGGCCACTCGGGCTGCGGCAAGTCGACGGTGCTGACCATGGCCGCCGGACTCAATGCGATCTCGACCGGTTCGATCGTGCTCGACAATCGCGAAATCGACATTGCCGGCCCCGACAAGGCCGTGGTCTTCCAGGCCCCCAGCCTGATGCCCTGGCTGACCGCGAGGCAGAACGTTGCCCTGGGTGTCGAGCGGGTCTATCCGCACGCCAGCAAGGCCGAGCGCGGCGAAATCATCGACTATTACCTTGAGCGGGTGGGCCTGGGCGATGCCAGGGACAAGCTGGCGGCGGAAATGTCCAACGGGATGCGCCAGCGCGTCGGCATCGCCCGGGCCTTTGCCCTCTCCCCCCGGCTGCTGCTGCTCGACGAGCCTTTCGGCATGCTCGACAGCCTGACGCGGTGGGACTTGCAGGACGTTCTGGTCGAAGTGTGGAACCGCACCAAGGTTACCGCGATCATGGTGACGCACGATGTCGATGAAGCCATCTTGCTGGCCGACCGGGTGGTGATGATGACCAACGGCCCCAACGCCACCATCGGCAAGATACTGAAGGTCGATCTGCCGCGACCGCGCGACCGCAAGGCGCTGCTGAGCGACCCGCGGTTCTATGCCTATCGTCAGGAAGTCCTGCATTTCCTGGCCGAATACGATCACGGCCCGCACGCAGAGGCGGCCTGACATAACCAGCGGGGATGCCTGACGGCCCAAGGTTCGTCAGGAGAACAGGAAAATGAAGAAGTACTTGATTGCGGCGGCCGCACTCGCGGCGCCGGTTGCCCTTGCTCGCCCTGCGCTGGCCGATGCGCCGGCGCACCATTTCGGCGATCCGATCAAGATCGGCGACGGTGTGACGCTCGATCCGATCATCGATGCCCGGCTGCGCTGGGAGCATGTCGACCAGCCGGCGACGGATGCCGATGCCGTGACCTTGCGCCTGCGCGGCGGGTTCGAGATCAAGCATGCCCCCTCGCATCTGGCGCTGCTGGCCGAAGCGGAAGGCACTGTCGCGCCCGGCAACGATTACAACGCGTTCCCCTTCGCCGTGGCCACCAGCCAGCGCCGCACGCAATATTCGGTCGTCGCCGATCCGGAAAACATCGAGCTCAACCGGCTGCAACTGCAATACAAGGGCAAGGCCGTAACCGTGACGGTCGGCCGCCAGCGGATCAACCTGGACGACCAGCGCTTTGTCGGCTCGGTCGGCTGGCGGCAGAACGAGCAGACTTTCGATGCGGCGCGAATCGAGGCAAAGCTGGGGCCAGTCTCGCTCGACGGCACCTATTCGATCAGCCAGCGCACGATTTTCGGCTACGACGCCGGGCCGCGTACGGCCTATGACGGCAACTTCGTATTCCTCGGCGCGGGCGCCAAGCTGGGGCCGGTGAACGTCAAGGCATTCGCCTATCTGCTCGACTACGATCTCGACGAGCAGGCAGGCGCCCTCGCCACTGCGCTGGCCGACACCCAGACCTATGGTCTGCGTGCGAACACCAGCTTGCCCCTGTCCAAGCGGGTCAAGCTCAACCTTGCGGCCAGCTATGCCCGCCAGTCGGACATGACCGGTTCCGGACCCAAGTTCGGCGCGGACTATGTCGCGGCCGAAGGCGCCCTCGCGTTCTACGGCTTCACCGCAACTGTGGGCTACGAATTGCTGGGCAGCGACGCGGCGGCGGCAGGCGGTGCCGGCCGCGCGTTTCAGACGCCCATGGCGACGCTGCACAAGTTCAACGGCTGGGCCGACCTGTTCCTGACCACGCCCAATTCGGGCCTGCAGGATATCTATGGCGGCATTTCCTATGGCTTCCCGAAAGTAAAATTCGTCAAGGGCCTCAACGCCCAGGTGACCTATCACCAGTTCCACAGCGACACCGGCGGCGTGGACTTCGGCCACGAATGGGACGCCTCGATCGGTTTCAAGACCGGCCGGATCGCCTGGCTTGCCAAATATGCCGACTACACGGCGCGCGGATTCGGCACGGATACGAGCAAGTTCTGGCTGCAAGCCGAAGTGGCCTTCTGAACCTACCGCGAAAGTTTATGCTGCACTGCAAAAAACCCTTGCCGCGAAGGCACGGTATCGGTTAGGTTGCAGTCAAGCGCGGAAGTGCCGTCCAATGGAGGACGAACCTGCACCGCCGCACTCATATCGACATTGCGTGGCAATGAAGCCGCCCGAATTCGCTCCCTTTGAGCAGTTCGAGGCGGCTTTCTTGCGTTTGCGCGGCTGACACGGAGACCGACAGGTGAATGCGCCGATGAGTTTCAAGCAAATGCAAAAGGCAGGAGGCCTGCGTGAAAGGCTGGTCGTCATCGGTAATGGCATGGCCGGCTGCCGCGCGGTCGAGGAAGTGCTCGCGCGCGACGCCGATCGCTACAACATCGTCATTTTCGGCGCCGAGCCGCGGGTAAATTACAACCGCATCATGCTCTCGCCGGTGCTGGCGGGCGAAAAGACCTTCGAGGACATCGTCATCAATTCCGCCGAATGGTATGCCGAAAACGGCATCGAATTGATCTCCGGCGACCCTGTCGCGCAGATCGATCGCGCCAGGCAGGCCGTGATTTCCCAATCCGGACGAGTCGAGCCCTACGATAGGCTGCTGATCGCCACGGGTTCGGACCCCTTCATCATTCCGGTGCCAGGCGCATCGCTGCCCGGCGTCGTGACGTTCCGCGATCTCGACGATGTCGACAAGATGCTCGCCGCAGCCGAGCAGGGCGGCAATGCGGTGGTGATCGGCGGTGGCCTGCTCGGGCTCGAGGCGGCGCATGGCCTCAGCCTCCGGGGGATGCAGGTCACCGTCATTCACCTGATGCCGACGCTGATGGAGCGACAGCTCGACGAAGCCGCGGGTTACTTGCTGAAGGCCGAACTGGAACGGCGTGGCCAAATCATACTGACTGGCGCCGATACGGCCGAAATCGTCGAAAAAAACGGCCATGTCTCGGGCGTCCTACTCAAGGACGGAAGCGAAATCCCCGCCGATATCGTCGTCATGGCGGTGGGCATCAGGCCTGCGGTGGCGCTGGCCAGGGGCGCAGGCCTCGATGTCGAGCGCGGCATTATGGTCGACGATCACATGGTGACTAGCGACCCGGCGATAATGGCGGTGGGCGAATGCGTGCAGCATCGCGGCGCCTGCTATGGCCTGGTCGCGCCGCTGTGGGACATGTGCCGCGCGCTGGCGGACCATGCCACCGGCAATCCCAGCGGATACGAAGGCTCGATCACCTCTACCAAACTTAAGGTTTCCGGCATCGACCTGTTTTCGGCCGGAGATTTTTCCGGCGGCGACGGGGCGGAAGACATCGTCATGCGCGATGCGGCACGGGGCATCTACAAACGCGTGATCGTCCGGGACAACCGGATCGAGGGCGCCGTGCTCTATGGCGACACCGCCGACGGCAACTGGTATTTCGATCTGATCCGCAAGGGCGAGGATATCTCCGATATCCGCGAAGCCCTGATTTTCGGCCAGGCCTTCGCGTCCGGGGGTGCGCTGGCGGACCCTAACGCAGCCGTTGCGGCGCTCTCCGACGAAGCGGAGATCTGCGGCTGCAACGGCGTTTCCAAGGGCAAGGTGGTTGGCTGCATCCTGGGCGGGGCGCACAGCCTCGATGCGGTGCGCTCGCAGTGCAAGGCCTCGTCGAGCTGCGGATCATGCACCGGGCTGGTCGAAAGCCTGCTGGCGCTGACGCTGGGCGGCAATGTCGAATCCGGGCCCAAAACGCTGTGCAAATGCACAAGCTTCACGCATGACGATGTGCGCCGGCTGATCCTGGAAAAGGGCTTGAAGGCCATCCCTCAGGTCATGCAGGAATTGCACTGGACGACACCCGACGGTTGCGCCTCGTGCCGCCCGGCGCTCAACTATTACCTGCTCTGCGCCTGGCCCGGCCAATATGCCGACGACCAGCACAGCCGCTTTGTCAACGAACGCCTGCACGCCAATATCCAGAAGGACGGCACCTATTCGGTGGTGCCGCGCATGTGGGGCGGCCTGACCAACCCGCGCGAACTGCGCGCCATCGCCGACGTGGTCGAGAAATACAACGCGCCGATGGTCAAAGTCACGGGCGGCCAGCGGCTCGATATCTTCGGGATCAGGAAGGAAGACCTGCCCGCGGTCTGGGCCGATCTCAACGCGGCGGGCATGGTTTCCGGCCATGCCTATGGCAAGGCCCTGCGCACGGTGAAGACCTGTGTCGGGTCGGAATGGTGCCGGTTCGGCACGCAGGATTCGACCGGTCTTGGCGTCACGATCGAAAGGATGACCTGGGGCAGCTGGATGCCGCACAAGTTCAAGATCGCGGTTTCGGGCTGCCCGCGCAATTGCGCCGAGGCGACGATCAAGGATTTTGGCGTGGTCTGCGTCGACAGCGGCTACGAACTACACGTCGGGGGTAACGGCGGCATCAAGGTCCGCGCCACCGATCTGCTCTGCAAGGTCGAAACCGAGCAGCAGGCGCTCGATCACTGCGCCGCCTTCATCCAGCTCTATCGCGAACAGGCGCACTATCTCGAGCGCACCGCGCCGTGGATCGAGCGTGTCGGGCTCGATCACGTCAAGTCCGCCTTGTTCGACGATCCGGACGCCGTCCGCCGGCTTGCCGCGCGATTCCGCTATTCGCAGCAATTCATGCAGGACGACCCCTGGGCCGAACGGGCCGCCGGCAAGCACGCCGAGCTGCACCAGCACCTCGCCGAAGTGCGTCCGCTGTCTCCCGAAACCACGCGCATGGAGTTCGCGAAATGATTGGCCAATGGCTGGATATCGGTTCGGTAAACCAGATCGCCCCGGGTACGGCCCGCACTCTGCCGGTGGCGGGCGGCGACGAGATCGCCGTGTTCCACACGCTCGACAACAGCTTCTACGCACTGGTCAACAAGTGCCCACACAAAGCCGGGCCGCTCAGCCAGGGCATCGTCCACGGAAATATCGTGACCTGCCCGCTGCACAACTGGAACATTTCGCTCAAGTCCGGCGAGGCGCTGGGCGACGACAAGGGGTGCGTCCCGACCATTCCGCTGCGGGTCGATGCGGGCCGGATATATCTGCTGCGCGAGGCGGTCGTGGGCCGCAAGGTCGCCTGACTCATGCGCACCGTCCGCACCACCTGCCCCTATTGCGGCGTGGGTTGCGGTATCAGCGCGACAGTGAAGGGCGATCGCACCGTCGAGATAAAAGGCGACGCAGACCATCCGGCCAATAGCGGGCGGCTGTGCAGCAAGGGCACCCATCTGCGCGAAACGGTCGGCCTGGAAGGCCGCCTGCTGCATCCGATGATCGGCGAACGCCAAGCCGGCTGGGACGAAGCTCTGGATTTGGTCGCGGGTCGCATTCGCCAATGCATCGAACAGCATGGACCGGACAGCGTCGCCTTCTATGTCTCCGGCCAATTGCTCACCGAAGACTATTACGTCGCCAACAAGCTGATGAAGGGCTTCATCGGCAGCGGCAACATCGATACCAATTCGCGCCTGTGCATGGCCAGCGCCGTCGCGGCGCACAATCGCGCATTCGGCGAGGACGTGGTTCCCTGCACCTATGACGATCTCGACGCGGCCGATCTGATTCTGCTGGTGGGATCGAACACGGCCTGGTGCCATCCGGTCATCTGGCAGCGCATCGAACGCGCGCGCGAGCGGCGCGGAACCAAACTGGTCGTGATCGATCCGCGCCGCACCGAGACGGCAGAGCGGGCCGATCTTCACGTCCAGATCGCGCCCGACGGTGATGTGGCGCTTTTAAACGCTCTGCTGGCGGAGATGCGGGCGCGGGGTCTGATAGACTGGCCGTTTCTCAGCGATTCCTGCGAAGTCCCGGACTCCTTTTGGGACGGCATCGACGCGTGCGATCCCGGCATGTCCAGGCCCACTTTCGCCGCGCTTGCCGATCTGGTCGCGGGGCACCCGCGCATGGTCACCCTGTTCAGCCAGGGTGCGAACCAGTCGGTCGGCGGCACCGACAAGGGCAATGCGATTATCAACCTCCACCTCGCCACGGGCAGGATCGGCCGGATCGGTATGGGGCCATTCAGCATCACCGGTCAGCCCAATGCAATGGGCGGACGCGAAGTTGGCGGACTCGCCAGCATGTTGGCCTGCCACCTCGGCTTTTCCGATGCGGAACGTGCGGATGTGGCGAAGTTCTGGCAGGCGCCAGGCCTTTGCGCAGGTCCCGGCCTCAAGGCCGTCGATATGTTTCGCGCGGTACACGCCGGCAGAATCAAATTCCTGTGGGTCATGGCGACAAACCCGGCCGTATCGATGCCCGACACGCTATTCGTGCGTGAAGCGCTGGCGCGCTGCCCCACAGTCGTCGTCTCGGACGTCATCGCCGATACCGACACGGCCCGCCTCGCCCATATCCGTCTGCCCGCGCTGGCCTGGGGCGAAAAGGATGGAACGGTCACCAATTCGGAGCGGATGGTGAGCCGCCAGCGGCCCTTGTTCGCCCATCCCGGTGAGACCCGCGCAGATTGGCGCATCATTTGCGACGTCGCGGCCCGGTTGGGCTGGGCGGAAGCATTTGCCTTTACCCGGCCCGCCAGCATTTTCCGAGAGCATGCCGCGATGACTGCGCTGGCGGTGCGGCATGGGCGCAAATTCGATCTGATCGGCCATGCCGCTATCGACGATCTGGCATACGAGACGATGAAGCCCTTTCGTTGGGGCGGAGAGCATCCGCTGACAACGGAATTTCCGAGGCCTTCCGGCAAGGCTCGCCTCGTGGCAGTCGTCCCGCCCGATCCGCGCGCGGCCGCAAAATTCCCGTTGCGTCTCAACACTGGCCGCTATCGCGATCAATGGCATACCATGACGCGCAGTGGCCTGTCGCCCAGGCTCAGCCTGCATCGGCGTGAACCTTTGCTCGAAATACACCCTGCCGATGCGCGGGTTTGTGGCCTGAGCGACGGCGGGCTGGCCCGTGTCGAAACGCCACAAGGTTGCGCGACATTCAGGGTCTCGGTGAGCGCCGGCCAACGGCCCGGCGACGTGTTTGTGCCCATTCACTGGACCGATGCCATGTCGGGTGAGGGGCGCAGCAATCGCTTGTCCGGGCAGGATAACGATCCGATTTCCGGGCAGCCGGGCTTCAAGGACACGCCGGCGCGCGTGGTGCCGGTCGTGCCTGACTGGCGTGCATTCCTGGTGACGCGCGACCCTGTTGAGCCGCAGGGCCTGCTGTGGTGGAGCAAGGCACGCATAGCGCATGGCTGGCTATACGAATTGGCTGGCGAAGCCGAAATCGATGCCGATCCGCTGCTGCCGGCGGGTGAGCGGTCCGAAGCAGCCGATCTGGTACGCGGCATGCGGCGCATTGCGGTTTTCGACATGGAGGGTGCGTTGATTGCGGCGCTTTTTGTCACGCGAACCGGCGAACTGCCATCGCGTGACTGGGTCGCTGATCGACTTGGCCAAACCGGCGCCGTGTCATGCGAACTTCTGGCCGGCCGGCCTGGCACGCCAACGCCGGACCGAGGTCCAATTGTCTGCATCTGCCATGGAATCGGTCAAGGCCAGATCGAATCAGCCGTGCTTGCCGGGGCAAACACAGTCGCCACAGTTGGCGAAGCAACCTGCGCCGGGACCAATTGCGGTTCCTGCCGCCCGATCATCGCCAGGATTCTGGAAACCTTCCAATCGAGCGAACTGGAGGCTGCGGAGTGAGCGATTTCCTTCCCGGAACGGTCTGGCTGGTTGGCGGTGGGCCCGGCGATCCCGATCTGCTGACGCGAAAGGCGGCGCGGCTTATCGGTGCCGCCAGCACCATCTTCTATGACGCCCTGGTCGGGCCCGGTGTGATCGCGCTTGCCTCCGGGACTGCGCGCCTCGTCCATGTCGGCAAGCGTTCCGGCCGCCATTCGAAGGACCAGGCGGCAATCGACCGCCTTGTTGTCGAGGCCGCGCTAGCTGGCGAGCGTGTGGTGCGTCTGAAAGGCGGCGACCCGTCTATTTTCGGCCGCGCCAGCGAAGAGCTGGAGGCATGCCGGGCCGCAGGAATAGCGGTATCTATCTGTCCCGGCATAACCGCTGCCAGCGCCGCTGCGGCAGCTTTGGGCACATCGCTCACCTTGCGCGGGCTGTCGCGCAAACTGGTGTTCGTCACCGCGCATGTTCGGGCTGCCGAGCCGCTCGATCTCGACTGGAAGGTGTTGAGCGACCCACAGGCGACCTTGGCGATCTACATGGGCAAGGCCGCCGCCGGGCAAATCGCCGCGCAGCTGATCGCCGCCGGCCTGGCCCCCGATACGCCGGCAGCGCTTGTGGAAAACGCCAGTTTACAGAACGAACGAACTCTTCTCACCCGGCTCGACCTGCTGGCTCTTGCGGCCTGCACGCTTGGCGATGGCCCGGCGATCCTCCTGATCGGGACTGCCATGACCCGCGGTTCGAGTGTTCGGGCGGGAATCGCTCGCGCGGCAGTAGAGCATCGTCACTGACGGACTTCGACCAAACCCGAAGGAAACCGGTCGACAAACGCGGCGCGGTTGTCCTGGACTGTAAGCGCCTGCTTAACGGCACTGTATGAATAGCCCCTAGATTTCTGGACGCCTTCGATCCCAATTTTGATGACAGGAGGCGACGATGGGGAAGCCCAATTTCAATGATGAGTTCAAGCGTGATGCGGTGGCCCAGATCCCCGAGCGTGGGTATCGGGTAGCGGAGGTCTTGCTGCGCTGGCCTTCGGCTCGCAGCGGCTCGGGGTCAGTCCGCACTCGCTGTGTGCCTGGAAGCGGCAGTTGGCGAATGTTGTGTCGGGCGATGCCAGCAAGGATGCCGAGATCCGCCAGTTGAAGCGCGAGCTGGCCCGGGTGACCGAGGAGCGCGACATCCTAAAAAAAGCCACCGCGTATTTGACCCATGGTCACTTCGTTCCGCCAGGGATGCAAAGTGAGATACGCGTTCGTTGCCGAGCATCGTGACCAGTTCAGGGTTCGCTCCATGTGTCGGTGCCTGTGCATCCAACCCAGTGGCTTCCATGCCTGGCAGAAGAGTCCGCTGAGCCAGCGGGCTTGGGAAGATGCTCGGCAGACAGAGTCGATCCGGCAGGCCTGGAGCGACAGCGGCCCAGAAACGCGTTCGGCCTTTGGCTACCGCAAGCTGCACGATGATCTGCTGGATCAGGGCTCGCAGTTCACCAGCATGGACTGGGCAACGTTCATCAGAGTTCACAATCTTGAGCACTCGATGAGCCGACGCGGCAACTGCCATGACAACGCGGTTGCCGAGAGCTTCTTCCTGTCGATCAAGCGCGAGCGCATCCAGCGTCGGACATACAAAACTCGCGAGGAAGCCTTGCAGGAGGTGTTCGATTACATCGAAATGTTCTACAATCCGGTGCGCAAGCAGGTCAGGAGCGGGATGCTGCCACCCGTCGAGTTCGAACGGCAGCAGATTTTGAAAGCGGAAGGCGTCTAGAAAACTAGGGGCTATTCAGGTTGACCAACTCACTCGGCCGTTGAGGCTTCAGCGCCTTCCTTCCCATGGATGCCATCTACTCTGATAATGGCAAACTCTGGCCCTTTGTCCGTCATGGTGACCCAGGCGATGTGGTCTGGCCTCCCAGGACCGTCGCGAAGCCATATTCCGCCGGTTGTTCCCATGTCGATATAGTCCCGGCCAAAGCGACTATCATGGGCGTAGTAATGTTCATGCCCGGCAAGCACCGTGTAGGGGCGATCCTTGAGCATGGTCTCGATACGCGCGAATGCCGGGCTGTCATAGGCCCAGGCGGGCTTGTGCATCAGCACGATCGTCCAGCGCACATCCCTGTTTGCCGCCAACACCTTCTCCACATAAGAAAGCTGGGAGTCGCTGATTGCTACCGATCCGGGCAATTTTGGCGGAGCTCCCCTATCTCGGACAGCTTCAAGCAATTTGCGTTGTGTTTCTTCGGCAGCGCGCGCCATGGCTGCTTCGAGTCTATGTGTGCTCTCGAGGGTTGCCGCATCTTGCGGCACGGGCGGATCTTCCGTGTTCAACGCAATGAAGAGGACGCCTTTGTAGATGAAATGGTAATAGGTCGCGCCGCGACGTTCCTGCCAGATTTTGGTCATGGCTGGATTGGAGAGGTCATGATTCCCTGCGACGAAAAAGTACGGCATGTCGAGCCTGCTCAAAAAGCCGTCAAATTCGTCCCACTGCTGCTCGATTCGAGCGCGATCTTCGGTGTAGCCTTCGATCTGGTCGCCAACCGAAATGACAAATTCCGGCCTCATCAAGTTGAGTTTGCTGAGCGCACCCTCGAAGACTCCCGGCCGATGTCCGCCTGTGCGATCGCCAACGATGGCGAACTGAAAGTCCGCTTGGTTATCAAAAAACGGTACATTTGTGTGAGGGACGTCTGCATCGACCCGAACCTGCAGTACAGATGGACCGGACGCGCCAGGCGTCTGCCCCGCACAGGCGGTCAAACAGCAACTGATGGCACCGATGATCATGTGACGGAACATGCCTTCTCCTGCGAAGCATTGGAAATTTCCCGCTTCAACACGCGGATTGAGCTTACATGGACAAAACCAAGGTAATTGTCAGCGGTCTTGCCGTCCCGGGGTGCGGGCATGCGAGCCTGCTTGATCTGGTCCCATCAGGATGGCTTCAAGATGCCTGTCCGCGACCCGTATGATCATGTCGCCGAGATATCACAGGCCCCCCCGGCGCAATTCCTGCGCCGGGGGCCTGGGCGCGGCGCGTGACCATGTTCGCGCAGCCTATGACGCCACCTGGGGAAGTGCTTGCAATCGCGGCCCTGTGCAAGCAATAGTTACAGCCTAAAATAAATTCGAGGAACCTGGTCATGTCGGCAAATTCCAATCTGCTGGGCGAATTCATGGGCGCCATCGCAAGCGGCGGGATCGAGGTGGTGGATCTGACCCAGACCTTGTCGGAATCTACGCCCACGCTGGTCCTCCCTCCCGAATTCGGCCAGGCCGCCGGCTTCTCGCGCGAAGAGATCTCGCGTTACGACGAGCGCGGTGTGGCCTGGTACTGGAGCAATTTCAGCGTCTGCGAGCATACCGGCACTCATTTCGATGCACCGGTGCACTGGGTGACCGGCAAGGACCTCGACAACAATTCGCTGGACACAGTGCCGCCGCGCGATTTCATTGGTCCGGCCGTTGTGGTCGATTGTTCGGCCGAATGCGAGGCCGATGCGGACTTTCTGCTCACCGCCGATTTTCTGCGCAAATGGGAGGCGAGGCATGGCACGATTCCGGCCAAAAGCTGGGTGCTGATGCGGACCGACTGGTCGAAGCGCGATGTCGATGCCTATTGCAACCGCCGCGAGGATGGCGCCCATACCCCGGGGCCGGCAACCGATGCGGTCGAGTTCCTGCTCAGCGAACGCGACGTAATCGGCTTCGGCGTGGAAACCATCGGCACCGATGCCGGGCAGGCCCATTTCCTCGAGCCGCCCTATCCCGCCCATACCCTGCTGCACGGGGCGGGGCGTTATGGCCTGCAATGCCTCGAAAACCTGGACAGGCTGCCGGCGACGGGCGCGGTTATCATGGCCGCCCCACTGAAGATCCAGGGTGGATCGGGCAGCCCCTTGCGCGTTCTTGCGCTCGTCCCGTCCTGACCCGGCCATAAAGCATTCCAAGGGTCAAAAAGTTTGCCGCAACGATTGACGGGCACATATTTTAAACTTAAAACAGTTTGACGGAAGGCAGGAGCGAGATGGATTTCGACCCCGAGACATATGCACCAAGCCACTTCCTGTGGCAGTTTGCCGATGGCGTGGGCCGAGTGGCGCTGAACCTGCCGCAGCAGAAGAACCCGCTGACTTTCGAATCCTATGCCGAGCTTCGCGACTTGTTCCGTGCGCTGGTTTACTGCCAAAAGACCAAGGCAGTGGTTTTCGGGAGCACCGGCGGCAATTTCTGCTCGGGCGGCAATGTTCACGATATTATCGGGCCGCTCACCAAGATGGACATGCCCGGCCTGCTGCGGTTCACACGGATGACCGGCGATCTCGTCAAGGCCATGCGCGGCTGCCCGCAGCCTATCGTGGCGGCGGTCGACGGGATCAGTGTGGGAGCCGGTGCCATCGTCTCCATGGCGTCGGACTATCGCATTGCCACACCCCGGGCGAAAACGGCCTTTCTGTTCAACCGCGTCGGCCTTGCCGGTTGTGATATGGGCGCCTGCGCCATCCTGCCGCGCATCATCGGGCAGGGGCGGGCCAGCGATCTGCTGTTCACTGGCCGCAACATGAGCGCCGAGGAAGGCGAGCGCTGGGGTTTCTTCAACCGCATAGTCGAAGAGAGTGAGCTGGAAGCTGCGGCGATGGACATGGCCCGCGCTTTCGCTTCGGGCCCGACTTTCGCCAACGGCATTACCAAGAACCAGCTCAACATCGAATGGGACATGAGCCTCGACACCGCGATCGAGGCCGAGGCCCAGGCCCAGGCGATCTGCATGCAGACCAAGGACTTCGAACGCGCCTACAAGGCCTTTGTCGCCAGGGAATCGCCGGTGTTCGAAGGCGATTGACCGTGGACCGCAGCTTCCTCGACTGGCCGTTCTTCGAGCCCGCCCACCGCGACCTCGCGGATCGGCTCGACGACTGGGCCGCGGCGAACCTGCCGGCAATCTGCGGCGGCGGGCATGACGATGTCGATGCGGTGTGCCGGGCGCTGGTGCGCAAGCTGGGTGAGGGGGGCTGGCTGCGCTACGCCGTTCCCGCGGCCTTTGGCGGCATTCACGACAAGCTCGACGTCCGCTCGCTCTCGCTGATCCGCGAGACACTGGCGCGGCACGAAGGAATTGCCGATTTCGCCTTTGCCATGCAGGGCCTTGGTTCCGGCGCCATCAGCCAGTTCGGCAGCGAAGCGCAGAAGCAGGCCTATCTGCCGGACGTCGCCAGCGGTGCGAAGATCGCGGCATTTGCGCTTTCCGAACCCGATGCCGGATCGGACGTGGCCGCGATGCGCACGGCGTTCAGCCACGACGACGGCAGAATCCTGGTCAACGGGACGAAGACCTGGATTTCCAACGGCGGCATTGCCGATTTCTACACGCTGTTTGCGCGCTCCGCGGAAGATACCAAGCGGCTTACCGCCGCCATCATCGATGCCGATGCCAAGGGCCTGTCGATTGCCGAACGCATCGAAGTCATAGCCCCGCACCCGCTGGCCACCCTGCAATTCGACAATTGCGAGGTCGCGCCGGAGAACATGCTGGGCGAGCCGGGACGCGGCATGGCCATCGCGCTTGGCACGCTCGATATCTTCCGCACCACGGTGGGTGCGGCTGCACTGGGTTTTGCGCGACGCGCGCTGGATGAAGCGACAAATCGCTGTCTCGACCGCGAGATGTTCGGCGGCAAACTGGCCGACCTGCCGATCGCGCAACAGCAGCTGGCGGAAATGGTGGTGGATGTCGATGCCGCCGCGCTGCTAGTCTACCGCGCTGCCTGGACACGTGACACGCGCAAGGACCGTGTCACGCGCGAGGCCGCCATGGCCAAGCTGTTTGCCACCGACCGTGCGCAGCAAGTGATCGACAAGGCCGTGCAGCTGTTCGGCGGGCTTGGCGTCAGGAAGGGGAGCAAGGTCGAAGAGCTTTACCGCGAGATCCGGGCCCTCAGGATCTACGAAGGCGCGTCCGAAGTGCAGAAAGTCGTGATCGCGCGGCAGCATCTTTCGGGCCACAGGGATGGAAACCACGCATGAAACAGGCATTGCTGCCCGAAGGCTGGGTGCGGCCGCGGGGCTATTCGAATGGAATCGTCGCACGCGGAACCATGGTCTTCACCGCCGGGGTGGTCGGCTGGAACGCACAGGAACAATTCGAGAGCGACGATTTCGTCGCGCAGCTGCGCCAGACCCTGCTCAATACCCGCGATATCCTGGCTGCGGCCGGGGCCGGCCCGCAGGATGTCGTCCGGCAGACCTGGTACACCACTGACATGGACGAATACGTCGCCCGTCTCAAGGAAGTGGGCGAAGTCTGGCGCGAGGTGTTCGGCCGCACCTATCCCTGCATGGCCTGTGTCGGGGTCACGAGGCTGGTCGAAGAGCGCGCCAGGATCGAGATCGAAACCACTGCCGTCATCTCCGAGGAGGCCTGTTCGTGAGCAAGACGCCGCCTTATCAGTGGGATGATCCGCTGTGCCTGTTCGATCAGCTGAGCGAAGAGGAAAAGATCATTTCCAACGCGGCGCGCGCCTATTGCCAGGGCAAGCTGATGCCGCGCGTGCTGGAAGCCAACCGGCATGAGACGTTCGACCGCGCCATCATGCGCGAGCTGGGCGATCAGGGCATGCTCGGCTGCACCATCGATGGCTATGGCTGCGCTGGTACCAATTACGTTTCCTACGGCCTGATCGCCCGCGAAGTGGAGCGAGTCGACAGCGGCTATCGCTCGGCCATGTCGGTGCAGAGTTCGCTGGTGATGTTTCCGATATTCGAGTTCGGGAGCGAGGCGCAGAAGGAGAAATACCTTCCCAAACTGGCCAGCGGCGAATGGGTCGGCTGCTTCGGCCTGACTGAACCGGGCGCCGGGTCCGACCCTGCGGGCATGACTACCCGGGCGAAGAGCGTCGAGGGCGGCTATCGCCTGTCGGGCGCGAAGATGTGGATCACCAATTCGCCGATTGCCGATGTCATGGTCGTCTGGGCCAAGGACGATGCGGGCGATATCCGCGGCTTCGTGCTCGAACGCGGCATAGAAGGGCTTTCGACCCCCAAGATCGAAGGCAAGTTTTCGCTGCGCGCCTCGATCACCGGCGAAATCGTCATGGACGAGGTCTTCGTGCCCGAAGAGAACCGGTTTCCCGAGGTTTCAGGGCTGACCGGGCCCTTCTCCTGCCTCAACAAGGCGCGCTACGGCATTGCCTGGGGCGCGATGGGGGCAGCCGAATTCTGTTTTCACGCCGCGCGCCAGTATGGCCTCGATCGCAAGCAATTCGGCAAGCCGCTCGCAGCGACACAGCTGTGGCAGAAGAAGCTGGCAGACATGCAGGCCGAGATCACGCTCGGCCTCAACGCCTGCCTCAGCGCAGGCCGCTTGATGGACGAGGGGCGCCTCGGCCTGCCGGCGATCTCGCTTATCAAGCGCAATTCGTGCGGCAAGGCGCTCGAGATCGCCCGCGCCGCGCGCGACATGCATGGCGGCAATGGGATATCCGACGAATTCCACGTAATCCGCCACGTCATGAACCTCGAAGCCGTCAACACCTACGAAGGCACCCACGATGTCCACGCGCTGATCATGGGGCGGGCGATCACGGGTCTGCAGGCGTTTCAATGAGTCCGGCTGGCACGCCGCGCCGCGCCGGGCAGGCGCGAGCATGGAGGACGAGATGAAGATTACGGTTATCGGCGGCGGCCCCGGCGGCATGTACTTCGCGCTCCTCACCAAGAAGCGCCGCCCGGATGTCGATATCGAGATATACGAGCAGAACCGGGCGGACGACACCTTTGGCTTCGGCGTGGTCTTTTCAGACGAAACGCTCGACGAATTCTTCGCCGCCGATCCCGCCAGCTACGAGCTGATCCGCGAGAACTTCGCCTACTGGACCGACATGGTGATTTCCGAGCGTGGCAATCGCCATGTCATCGGCGGCAACGGCTTTGCCGGATGCAGCCGTATGACGCTGTTGCAGATGTTGCAGCGGCGTTGTGCTGAAGAAGGCATTCCGATGCATTTCGAGGCCATGATCGATGCCGAGCGGCTGGAAGAGCAATTCCCCGATTCCGACCTGATCGTCGATGCCAGCGGCATCAACAGCCGCATCCGCACCCGCTTCGCCAAAGAGTTCGAAGTCTCGATCGAAGAAAAGCGCAACTATTTCACTTGGCTGGGCGCGGAAACGCCGCTCGACGCCTTCACGTTCTTCTTCCGCGAAACCGAACACGGCATGTTCTGCGCCCATACCTACGAATACGAGAAAGGGCGCTCGACCTGGGTTGTGGAAACCACGCCGGAATGCTGGAAGGCCGGAGGTTTCGGCGAATTGAGCGAGGAGGAGAACGCGGCGAGACTGGCGGAAGTGTTCAAGGAAGACCTGGGCGGGCGGCCGTTCCTGATAAACCGGTCATTGTGGCGCAATTTCCCCAAGGTGGTCTGCGGCAAGTGGCATCACCGCAACGTGGTCCTGCTTGGCGACGCCAAGGCCACTGCGCACTGGTCGATCGGGTCGGGCACCAAGCTTGCCATGGAATGCGCGATTTCGTTGTCCGACGCGGTGATCGAGCACGGCACCGACATCGAAGCGGTCTTCGCGCGATACGAGAATGAGCGCCGCGTGCCGGTCGAGGTGATCCAGCACAATGCCGAAGTCTCGCTGCGGTGGTTCGAGAACATGGATATGCACTGGCGCAAGAGTGCCAAGCATTTTGCCTTTTCCTGCATGTCGCGCGCCAAATCGATCACCTGGGACAATATCAAGCTGCGCGATGCGGACTTTCTCGAAGCCTGCGAGGACGATTTCTATCGCCGCTACGAGAAGGAAACCGCGATCGATTTTTCGGGCAGCCGGCCGACGCCGATGTTCACGCCTTTCCGTCTGCGCGACATGACAATTGCCAATCGCGTCGTCATGTCGCCAATGGCGCAGTATTGCGCCGTCGATGGCATGCCCGACCAGTGGCACAAGGCGCACTACGGCTCGCGCGCCATGGGCGGGGTCGGCCTGATCGTCACCGAAATGACTTGCCCATCGCCCGATGCGCGGATCACCGATGGCTGCACCGGCATCTGGAACGACGAACAGGCGCAGGCCTGGCAGGAACTGGTCCGCTTCGTCCATTTGCAGGGCGACACCCGCATCGCCCTGCAGATCGGCCACGCTGGCCGCAAGGGATCGACAAGGACCCCGGCCGAGGGCATGGACCAGCCCAAGTCCGATGGGAACTGGCCGATCTTTTCCGCCTCGCCGATCCCCTATCTGGAAGGCCTCTCCGATACACCGACCGAGATCGGCCGCGCGCAGATGGACAAGATCCGCGACGAATTCGTTGCGGCGACGCACCGCGCCGACGAGGCCGGGTTCGACATGATCGAGCTGCACTGCGCGCACGGCTACCTGCTCGCCAGCTTCCTCTCTCCGCTGACCAATGTCCGCACCGACGAATATGGCGGCAGTGTCGAAAATCGGCTGCGCTATCCGCTCGAAGTGTTCCGCGCTGTTCGCGAGGCATGGCCGGTGGACAAGCCGATGTCGGTGCGCCTGTCATGCTCAGACTGGGCGCCGGGCGGCATTGCGCTCGATGACGTGGTCGAAATCGCCACGGCCTTCAAGCATGCGGGCGTCGATATCGTTCATTGCTCGTCGGGCGAGACTGTGAAGTGGCAGAAGCCGGTCTGGGGCCGCATGTGGCAAACTCCCTTTGCCGAACATGTGCGCCAGTATGCCGGCATTCCGACCATTGCCGTGGGAGACATCACGCAACCCGGGCAGATCAACACCATCGTCTGCGACGGCCGGGCCGATCTCTGCGCCTTGGGCCGGCCTCACCTAAATTCGCCGTTCTTCACCCGTCAGGCGGCGGCGCACTATGGGGTGAAGGTTCCGCATTGGCCGGTGCAGCTAGCCTCCGGTCAGTACCAGCTCTACCGCGAGGCGGAAAAGGATAACGAGAAGGAATTCGATCTCGCCGCCAAGGCCCGCCCCAACCGGCGGCATTACCGCCGCGCCGAAGGGGAAAGCCAGGCGGCTTAGGGCAAGGTGCGGTCAATCTGATCCCACTCCGACTGTGCTGAGCTTGTCGAAGCACTGCACTTCTCTTCGTGCCTCGTGCGTGACGGCTTGAAGACAAAAACAATCCTTCGACAGGCTCAGGATGGGCGGGTTTGAGGTGAAGTGATCTATCCTTATCACCCGACTATTCGGGTTTAAAACTCCCGGTTCAGCCCGGCGTCCAGTCGGGCGCTACCATCCGGCGTTTGCCGTCAGGCGTCAGCGATGCGCCGGGGGTGTCGAGCGCTTCGCGGTCCCATAACTGGCAGGTGACGATCTTGTGCTTCTGATCGAGGCCTTCGCAATAGTTCGAATACTTGCACTGACGCACTTCGCCGCCATGGCCCGAGGATACCTTGAGGAACCAGTCGGGATCGGCCAGAGCCTGCCGGGCCAGGCCGATGATGTCGGCGTCGCCATTGGCGAGATAGGCTTCGGCCTGGACAAAGCCGTGGATGCCGCCCGCCAGCACTACCGGCACCTGGTGCCCGGCCCTGCGCAGGGCCTGCCGGATTGCTGAAACCGCGCCGCGGTTGCGCCCGAAAGGTCCACGCTCGTCGGACTGGTAGTGCGGCATGCATTCGTAGCCGCTCGGCCCGGTGTAGGGATAGATGGCCTGTCCCAGCGCGGGCTGCAGTGCATCCTCGAACTTGCCGCCGCGTGAAAAGGACAGGAAATCCATGCCCGCCGAAGCAAACCGTTCGGCAAACCAGGCCGCGTCCTCGACTGTGCTGCCGCCCTCGATGCAGTCCTCGCTCAACATCCGGCAGCCCACGGCATAGTCGTCCCCCACGACCCTGCGTACGGCAGCGAAGGCTTCGAGCGGCAGCCTGACACGGTTTTCCCGCGAACCGCCATAGCCATCGGCGCGGTCGTTGAGCGCCGACAGGAACGAAGCCATGGTATAGGCATGGGCATAGTGCAGCTCGATCCCGTCGAATCCGGCTGCCCGGGCGCGCAAGGCCGCTTGCGCGAACAGGTCAGGCAGGACTTCCGGCAGGTTCGCGACGTGTGGGAGGTGCATGTCCGTCACCCGCTCGCGGTAACCGCGCGAATAGCTTTCGAATGCGCGGTCGGTCAGGGCGGCTGACAACGCCTCGTCGTCCATTGCGGCAAGGGCCGAACGGATCGCCGCGTCGTCCATGCCGGGGAATTGGGCGCGGTGGGCGCCAGTCACTTCGAGATAGCTCTCGAAAAACTTCCCCTTGTTCGGCCGGCGCCGGATCGAGAGGAAGTCGATCAGCTGGATGAACAGCCGGGTTTGCCCGCCGCTGGCTTGCCTCACCGCATCGGTCAGCTTGCGCAGCCCATCGACGAACCTGTCATCGCCGATACGCAGCAAGGGGCCGGAAGGGATGTCGCGTATGCCAGTGGCTTCGACCACGATCGCGCCCGGGCGTCCCTTGGCGAACCGGGCGTACCATTCGATCACGGCCGGGCTGACTTCCCCCTCCTCGGTCGCGCGCCAGGGCACCATTGCCGGTATCCAGGTGCGATGGCGCAGTTCGAGCGGGCCGATCCGGACCGGGCTGAACAGGTGCGAAGCTCGCGCTTCTGCGGCGCTGGGCCATGCCCC
The DNA here is from genome assembly GCA_050248535.1 of Novosphingobium sp. Taxonomy (GTDB): domain Bacteria; phylum Pseudomonadota; class Alphaproteobacteria; order Sphingomonadales; family Sphingomonadaceae; genus Novosphingobium. The sequence continues at coordinate 39,859 of JBFWSE010000005.1, read as the reverse complement.
GGGGGCCGGGACGAATTCGATACGTTGCGGCGGTTTCCACATGACAGGTCCCTCTTCAACCCGTCTCTTCGCCATCGAGATTGCGGCGTATCCGCTGGAGGACCGCAACAGCGGTCCAGATGTCCTGGGCGGGAATTCCGGCTGTCGCCGCATCGAAGATGTCGGTGCTGGCCTGGCGGGCGCGTCGCAGTTCCGCCTGGCCCTTGGCAGTCAGGCTGACTCGCACGGTGCGCCGGTCGTCCTTGCCAACCTCGCGCAGGACCAGGCCTTCCTCCACCATCCGGTCGATCCGGCGGCTGAGTGTCGGCACCTTGATCATGCCGCGCCGGGCGATGTCGCTGAGCCGGCTGTTTTCATCATGGCTCAGCAGGCTGAGCACGCGCCAGGCGGTCTGATCGATATCCATCAGGCCGAAGGCCTTTTCCATCCGGTCGCCGTACTGGCTGGAGGCGTGGTTGACGTTGTAGAAGATGTAGTCGTCGAGCACGAAGTCCTCGTCGGCTGGCCGTACCAGGCCTTGCCCGGCGCCCTTGGGTGCGCTTGCCATCATGCCGCCGCCTCGTATGGCTCGATCTGATTGCCGAGGGCGGCGCCTGCTTCGTCTGCCAGCGCGGCCTGCTTGAGCTTGCGAAGCTGCGCTGCCGCGTCGTCCTGCCCTGCGATTGCCGGCACGGCGCGGGCAATCCGTTCGAAGTTGGCGAGGCTCCGGGCGTGAGTGTCGCCATAGCCCTTGATCAGCCGCTGCAGGCCGGCGACTTCGACGGCAAGCGCATAGTCTTTGGGCGCGATGGCCAGAACGCCGTCGAACCATTCGGCGATCCGCGCCTGCTCTTGCGCAAAACGCAGCGACCCGCGCCGCATCCATCGCATCCGGCCAAGCAGGAAAAGCAGGGTGAAGCCCCAAAGCGACGTCGTGGGGATACGGCGGCCTTTGCCGAAAAACGGTGCGGCCATTCGGTTCCATGCCTTGCTCGCGAGCATGCGCCTGCCGATCCCCTTGGGCAGAATCTCGCAGACTTCCTGCCAGCGCGGGTGCATGAATTCGCGGATGCGCACGACCTGCCCGGGCTCAGCCCTGACATCCGACCGGAATGTCTCGAACCGGCCCGAATGGGTCTTGATGTCGGCAACGCGGATCACGTCTTCATAGGCCATGGCGAGCGCCAGATAGCGCGCCATGGCGCCGGTCAGCGCCCAGCCCTTGTCCTGCCCGCCGCACTCACGGTCGACCGCGCGGACCTTGCGCAGGCGTTCGACATAGTCGCGACCATAAGCCAGATCCTGGAAATCGATGACGCGGGAAAGGCCGGCAATGGCAAAGTCAAAAGCGGAGTCTGGCGCGACTGTGCGCAAATCGCCGACCAGCGCGGCGAGGGCGGGATCGAGCTTCTCGCGAAAATCGGGTGTGGGGGAGGGGGCTAGGGGCTGCTCGGCCATGCCGCCAGCGGCTTCGATTCCGGCGGCGAGACCCTTGAGGTTGAGCGCTACTGCCTTGCCGCTCTTGCGGATTGTCTCCTCGAACTGTTCGCGCCCGAACGGTAGGGCGGCCGAAGCGCAGAGAGCGCCGAACAGAACCGCGGAAATCACTGCCCCGCTTTCGCGCGCGACGCTGTCCATGTCGCAACAGATGTAGCGCGCCGCGGTTTCGCGGGCGATGGCATCGACTTCGGCCGAGGGTCGCCGGCCATCGCCGGGTTCCAGCTTTTCGACAATGGCATAGTCGCGGTGGGAAGAGCCGATCAGCGTGGTCTTGGCTGTGACGAAACCGCGCATCACCGCGCGGCCCACTTCCATCATTTCGGAGGCGACGACGATATCCACATCGCCTTCGACTGGAGTCAGCGCCAGCACCGGTTCCTTGCCGCTCTGTTCGATAAGGCTGAGCGGAAACAGCTCAATATAGTAGATCGTCGCGCCGGTTCGCTGGGCGACGCCCGGCACCGAGGTATATTGCGCAACATAGCCGCAGTCCTGCGCCAGATCGATGATCCACTTGGACAGGACGCCGCCGCCCTGACCGCCCATGGCGATGATCGCGATCTTGATTGCGCGGTCGGCCGGGCGCTGTGCCATCAGAGCGCACCCTCAAGGTTGAAGCGCGCCCGGCGCCGGTCGACCAGCCCCTGCAGGAAACGGATGACGGCCCCACGGACCGTGTTGGCCAAGCGGTCCCATGCATTGGGGTTGTAGACCAGTTCGGCGCGGTAGAACGACGGGCAGAGCACCGCGGCATGCGCCACTTCGCCGCAAACGCCGCAGCCCACGCAATCGTTGTTGACATGGGCGACCGGGTCCTCGCGCAAGGGATCGGGATTGTCGCGAATGGTGAGCGATGGGCAGCCCGAGAGGCGGATGCAGCCGTGATCGCCGACGCAGGTCTGCGCGTCGACGCCAAAGCGGGTCCGCACCACGCGCTTGCCCTCGCCGATCATGCGATTGCGGATCGGCTTTTCGCGGCGCTCGCGGTTCAGCATGCATTCGTTCTGCGCAATGATGATCTTGGGGCCCTTTTCCCCGGTCGTCATCGCTTCGGTCATGGTGCGCATCATCCGGCCGATGTCGTAGGTCTGCACCGTGCGCTGCCAGGTGACGCCGAGCCCGGCGATGGCCTTGCTGATCGGGTTGTTGGTCGACCGGTTGGAATTCCTCGCCCGCGACGACAGCAGATCCTGCCCGCCGGTGGCGGCGGAGTAGCCGTTGTCGATGATGATCAGGATATTGTCGTTGCGGTTGAACACGGCATTGCCGACGCCGCTGGTCAGGCCATTATGCCAGAACCCGCCATCGCCCATGATCGCGACAGTGCGCTTGTTGGCCTTGACATTGAACGCCGAAGCGCCGGCCCATCCCAGGCCATAACCCATGGTCGTGTTGCCGATGTTGAAGGGCGGCAGGATCGAGAACAAGTGGCAGCCGATGTCGCAGCTGACGTGGACCGGGCCGAGCTTTTTCTGCACCAGCTTGAGCGCCGTGAAGACCGGCCGTTCGGGGCAGCCGGTGCAAAGGCCAACCGGACGTGCGGGAACGGTTTGCTTCAGCGTGGCGAGCGCGCCCGCCGGAATCGGCGCATCGGTGCGGTCCTCCACCTTGGCTGATGGGTAAGCGGCAAAGAACTCCTGCAAGCCTGCCTTGATCACCTGGCTGGTGTATTCCCCGGCGAGCGGCAAAAAGTCCTTGCCGTGTACGCGCGTCGAAAGCTGTTTGCGCGAAAGGATCGTCGCGATGTTCTGCTCGAGATATTCAGGCTGGCCTTCCTCGATCACCAGCACGGCCTTCTTGTCGGCGCAGAAGCCGGCCAGTTCGGCATCGATCAGCGGGTAAGTGACATTGAGGCAATAGATCGGAATGTCGCTGTTGCCATATTCGTCGGCCAGACCCAGCAGCACCATCGCCCGGTTCAAGGCGTTGTACATTCCTCCCTGGGTGACGATGCCCACCTCGCCGGTCGCCCCTCCGAGAAATTCGTTGAGCCGGTGCTTGCGGATGTATTCGACCGCGGCGGGCCAGCGTTTCTCCACTTTCTCATGCTCGTGGAGGAAGTTGCTGGGCGGCAGAACGACCCGGTCGTAGTCGCGGACCGGGTTTTCCATCGCTTCGCGCAGCGCAAAGGGCGGGGCCTGGTTGTCGTCGGCCATGAATCGTCCGTGGACGTGGCAGGCCCTGATCCGCAGTTCGAGCATGACCGGCGTGTTGGACGCCTCGGACAGTTCGAACCCGCGTTTCACCATAGTGACGATCGAAGGCAGGTTGGGGCGCGGGTCGAGCAGCCATATCTGCGATTTCATGGCAAAGGCATGCGAGCGCTCCTGCATGATCGACGAGCCTTCGCCATAGTCTTCACCAATGATGATCAGCGTGCCGCCGATCACGCCGCTCGAAGCGACACTGGCCAGCGCGTCGGAGGCGACATTGGTTCCCACCGTCGATTTCCAGGTGACCGCGCCGCGCAGCGGATAATTGACCGAAGCGGCCAGCATGGCCGCCGCCGATGCTTCCGACGCGCTCGATTCAAAATGAATGCCCAGCTTCGTCAGGATTGGGCTGGCGTCGGCAAGCACGTCCATGAGGTGCGAAATCGGTGCGCCCTGATAGCCACCGACATAGGCAATGCCCGATTCGAGCAGGGCCTTGGTCACCGCAAGGATACCTTCCCCGCGGAATTCCTCGCCCTTTCCCAAATTCAGGTCTTTGACTTCCTTGGCAAACGATCGTTCGGCCATGCCCGCTGCTCCTTGCCGGACAATTTATTTTTAACATGAAATATTGTATATTCAACTATATTCGGCGAAAAGCCGCTTCAAGGCAAGGGCGTTGACGGAATTTGCTTCATGGTTAAACCAAATCGCCATCGGGGTGGGTGTGAAAGGCAGCAGGCATGGGCCGGGACAAGGGAAAGGCGCTGATAACGGGTGGCGGATCGGGGATCGGTCTTGCCGTGGCGAAAAGGCTTGCCGCCGAAGGCTATTGTCCGGTCGTCGCGGGGCGTGGAGAGGACCGGCTCAAGCAAACCGGTCTGGACTATGCGGTGCTGGACGTCACCGATCGTGCAGGGATAGCGCAATCGGTTGCCGAACATGGTCCCTTCGCGGTCGTTGTCAGCAATGCCGGCATCGCGCCGACTGCACCGGCGCTCAAGACAAGCCCCGAACTGTGGGACGAAGTGCTCGCGATCAATCTTACCGGCGCTTACAATCTGGCCATGGCGACGCTTCCGGCCATGGTCGAGGCCGGGCACGGGCGCTTCATCGCGATTGCCTCGACCTCGGCCCTGCGCGCCTATCGCTACACCATGGCCTACACGGCGTCCAAACACGGCGTATTGGGCCTGGTCCGTACGCTGGCGCTGGAACTGGCGGGTAAGGGCGTGACTTGCAACGCGATTTGCCCGGGTTTCACCGACACCGAGATCGTGCGCCAGTCGGTGCGCACTATCGTGGAAAAGACGGGGCGCAGCGAGGCGGAGGCCATGATTGCCTTCACCGGCGACAATCCAATGAGCCGTCTCATCGCGCCCGAAGAAGTCGCGGATGCGGTTGCCTGGCTGTGCAGCGAGGGCGCGTCATCGGTGAACGGCGTGGCCTTGCCGTTGGATGGCGGCGAAAGCGCCGGCTAATCCCGGCTGAGTTTTCGCTTCGATACCGACACGCGCAGCCGGTTCAGCAAGGCGAGCAGATGCTCGATATCCTCGTTCGGCAAGTCCTCCAGCATATCGTCCAGCCATTCTTCGTGACGCGCGGCCATCGACCGGAAAGCGTTTTCTCCAGCTGGGGTCATTGTGACTTTGTAAGTGCGCCGATCGTGCTCCATGGCCTCGCGATCGACCAGGCCTTCCTGCATCAGCCGATCGACAAGCCCGGTGACATTGCCGTTGGAGACCATCAGGAATTTGGACAGCGCGCCCATCGTCAGCCCTTCGGGATTACGATCGAGCGCGGAAAGGATATCGAAGCGGGGAAGGGTTGTGCCGAATTCGCGCGAGAGATTGTTGCGGATCAGCTTTTCGATCTCGTTCGAACACGTGAGTAGCCGCAGCCACAGCCTCAGGGCCTGCTTGCTGTGCCCGGATCCGAGCTTTTCCGGCAAGGGCTCGTCGATTATGGCCATAGGCAATCTCTCACTTCGCGCTCGGGTGGCGGAATGAAAATGGCGTGACGCAATTGGTCAATTATTTCAACCGTGGAATTTCTCCGTGCCGCAGGGTTTGAGGGAGCGAATGAAGGAATTGCTCGTCATCGGCGCCGGAACGCTTGGAAGCTTTCTTGCAGCAAGCATTACTGCGGGCGGCGGCAAGGTCGCGCTGGTCGCCCGGGAGCCGCGGTTTTCGGAAATCCGCAAACGGGGCGTTGTCCTTGCGCGGAATGGCGCGACTTCGCGGTTCGAGATCGATGTGCGCGAGAACCTGGCGGGTTGCGAGGGCGCGGCCTTGGCGCTGCTCTGCACCAAAGCGCAGGACTTGCCGGGCGCCCTGGCACTTCTGAAGCCTCTGGCCGGTAGAGACTTGGGCATCCTGACCTTGCAGAACGGCGTCGATGCTCCTGAAATCGCAGCTCGCGCTTGTCCCGAGGCAGGCGTCATCGCCGCGCGGGTCCATGGCTTCTTCGAAATGCAGGAAGGAGTCGTGCGGCATGTGGGGGTAGAACCGTCCATTGCCTTTGGACGCTTTGCGGGGCCCGCTTCGGGGGTGGAAGAATTGCTGGCTTCCCGCCTTGCGCAAGCGGGCATCGCCTTCAGCCGGTCGCCCGATATCCGGCGCGAGCTCTGGGAAAAGTTCCTGCTGGCCTCATCGCTGGGCGGTGTGGGTGCGGCGCTCGGCATCCCCGCGGGACGGATTCGCGAGGACGCAGCAGCATGGACGATGCTGAGGGACACCATGCTGGAAATCGAACGGCTTGCTCTCTTGAAAGGGGTCGCCCTGGTGGATGATTGCGTGGAGCGGACTCTCGCATTCGCCGCCACATTTCCTCCCGATGCAACGACCTCGCTGCAGCGCGATCTGGAGGAGGGCAGGCCTTCCGAATACGATTTTCTGACAGGGGCGGCGGTCCGCATGGCCGCCGAATCCGCCCTCGACCTGCCCATTCATCGCACGATCGCCCAGCGCATCGCCAAGCGGGGCCTGATCTGACCACACCGGGCCTGCAGCTGTCAGCCGAATGTCTCTATTTCGATCTGCCGGGCGGTGGATTGCAACAAGGGCAGCAGCTGGTCGTCCGCAATCCTGCTCGCGGTCAATCGGTTTTGCGACACGGATATCGCAGCCAGTACCTCTCCCACCGCATTGCGAAGCGGAACCGCCATGCAGAACAGACTGTCGTCGATCTCGCCATCGTCGATCGCGAAGCCATTCGCGCGAACCTTGGCGAGTTCCTCGGCAAGTTTCGCCGGATCGGTAATCGTGCGCGCGGTCAGTGGCACGAAAGGGCCGCCGGCAAGATAGGCGGCGCGCTCTGTATCGGTCAGATGCGCGAGCAGCACCTTGCCCATACCCGAACAATAGGCCTCCAGTTGCATGCCGATCCGGGTGAACAACGCATTTGCGCCATGCCCGGCCTTTATCCGGTAGGTGACCATATCGTTTTCGAAGGTGCCAAGCTGGACGATGGTTCCAAGCCGGGATGCAAGACTCGCGAGCAATGGTTCGGCAGTGCAGGTGACAATCTGTTTTTCATCGAGGCAATGAAGCAGCCCCAGCAGACGCGGTCCGGCCATATGGCGGCCATGGCCGACCCGGGTAAGGAAGCCTTCGGCGACCAGAGTGGCAACCTGCCGGTGGGCCGTGGCGATGGGCACGCCGTTGGCCCTCGCAAGCGTCGACACATTGCTGGCTCCCGCATCGCGAACAACGGCTTCCAGAGTGGCCAGGGTTCGACCGAGCGAGCCTATCTGGGGCGTTCGATTTCTCATTATGTGAGAAATTAGCAGCTGAGCCGGATAGCGCCAAGCGGTTCTGCGGATTATCTGCCCGGCATGCAAACGGGACCACAGACATGACAGCGACATCTCTGGACGAACTCGCCTTGCGCTTGCGCCAGGCCTATTCGAGCGGGGCCGTGCCGCCGCTGCGCGACGGGCTCGACCCCACTGACGCCGATGGCGCCTATGCGGTGCAGGAAATCAACACCCGCTTCTGGCAGGCGCAGGGCCGGCGCATTGTCGGGCGCAAGGCGGGGCTCACGGCCAAGGCCGTGCAGCAGCAGTTGGGCGTCGATCAGCCCGATTTCGGCGTGCTGTTCGACGACATGCGCGTTTCGGATGGCGGCATGCTGGATCCGGCTCGCGCGCTTCAGCCCAAGGCCGAAGCGGAGATCGCCTTCGTTCTGGCTCGCGACTTGCCTTCGACCGACACGACGCCCGAGCAGGTCGCCGACGCCGTCGCCACGGTTCATGCCGCGATCGAGATCGTCGACAGCCGGATTGCCGACTGGAAAATCACATTCGCCGACACGGTGGCGGACAACGGCTCGTCAGCCTTTTTCGTCCTTTCGGAGCAAGGCCTGCCGCTGGCCGGCCTCGATCTCGAAGGCGCGGCAATGGAGATGACGATCAACGGCGCGGTGGTCTCCACCGGCATTGGCGCGGCGGCGCTGGGCAATCCGCTCAATGCCGCGGCCTGGCTGGCGCAGACACTGGCGCGGCGCGGCGAGCCGCTCAAGGCGGGCGATGTTCTTCTGGCGGGCGCGCTGGGGCCGATGGTCGCCCTGACACCCGGCGACTGTGTCCGCGCCTCGGTCGGCGGTATCGGTGAGGCCGGTTTCACTTATGGAGTGGCATGACATGGCAACGACCAAGGTAGCCATCATCGGTTCGGGCAACATCGGCACCGACCTGATGATAAAGGTGATGCGCCTGTCGAAGGTGCTCGAAATGGGTGTGCTGGTCGGGATCGATCCCGAGAGCGACGGCCTCGCCCGGGCGAAGCGCATGGGTGTAGCCACCACTGCGGACGGCATCGACGGATTGCTGGAGATGCCTGAATTCGCCGATGTGGACATCGTTTTCGACGCGACCAGCGCAGGCGCGCACCGGCGCAATTCTGAACTGGTGCTCGCCGCCGGCAAACGGATGATCGACCTGACGCCTGCGGCCATCGGCCCCTATACGATCCCCCCGGTCAACGGCGATGCGCACCTCGATGCGCCCAATGTCAACATGGTGACTTGCGGCGGGCAGGCGACGATCCCGATCGTCCATGCCGTCAATCGCGTGGCCAAGGTGCATTATGGCGAGATCGTCGCCTCGATTGCCTCAAAGAGCGCCGGGCCAGGCACCCGCGCCAATATCGACGAGTTCACCGAGACCACCAGCCAGGCCATCGTCGATGTCGGCGGCGCGACGCGCGGCAAGGCGATCATCGTGCTCAATCCCGCCGAGCCGCCGCTGATCATGCGCGACACGGTCTATTGCCTGTGCGAGGAGGCCGACCAGGAAGCGATCCGTCAGTCGGTCGAGGACATGGTCGCCGAAGTGCAGACCTATGTTCCCGGCTACCGGCTCAAGCAGGCGGTGCAGTTCGAGCACATCGGTTCGAACCGTCCGCTGCACATCCCCGAGATGAGCGGTGATTATACCGGACTCAAGGTCTCGGTCTTCCTCGAAGTCGAAGGCGCGGCGCATTACCTGCCCGCCTATGCAGGCAATCTCGACATCATGACTTCGGCGGCATTGCGCACAGCGGAAAAGATCGCCCATCGCATGCATGAAGGAGCACCGGCATGATTTTCGATCCGGCCAGCACCAAGCTCTACATCCAGGACGTCACCCTGCGCGACGGGATGCACGCGATCCGCCACCAATATGGCATCGAGCATGTCAAAGACATTGCCCGCGCGCTCGACCGGGCCAAGGTGGACGCCATCGAAGTGGCGCATGGCGACGGCCTGCAGGGCTCCTCGTTCAACTACGGTTTCGGGGCGCACACCGATTGGGACTGGATCGGCGCGGTCGCCGAAGTGCTGGAGCATTCGGTGCTGACCACGCTGCTGCTGCCCGGCATCGGCACGGTGCACGACCTCAAGCGCGCCTACGACATGGGTGTGCGCTCAGTGCGCATCGCGACCCATTGCACAGAGGCCGACGTCAGCAAGCAGCATATCGAGGCCGCGCGCAATCTCGGCATGGACGTTTCGGGCTTTCTGATGATGAGCCACATGTCCGAGCCCGAACCGCTCGCGCAGCAAGCCTTGCTGATGGAAAGCTATGGCGCGCATTGCGTCTATGTCACCGACAGCGGCGGGGCGATGAACATGGACGAATATGCCGCGCGGCTTCAGGCCTATGACCGGGTGCTCAAGCCCGACACCCAGCGCGGGGTTCACGCCCACCATAACCTCAGCCTGGGCGTCGCCAACTCGATAGTGGCCGTGCAGAACGGCGCGGTGCGAGTCGATGCGTCGCTGGCGGGAATGGGCGCGGGCGCCGGCAATGCCCCGCTCGAAGTGTTCATCGCCGCCGCCGATCGCATGGGCTGGAAGCACGGCTGCGATCTCTACACCCTGATGGACGCCGCCGAAGATCTGGTGCGTCCGCTGCAAGATCGTCCGGTGCGCGTCGATCGCGAGACGCTGACGCTCGGCTATGCCGGAGTCTATTCCAGCTTCCTGCGCCATGCCGAGAAGGCCAGCGCTGACTATGGCCTGGACACGCGCGCCATCCTGACCGAAGTTGGCCGCCGCAAGATGGTTGGCGGGCAGGAGGACATGATCGTCGATGTTGCGCTCGACATGCTGCGCGAAGGTGAGGGGTGATACCTTCCTCGTGCCGCAGGCTGGTGACGGAGCTCGCCTCTGACGGGACGCTAGAACTGCGGTTCGACGAGGCGCCGCTTGCTTCTCCGGGTGAGTGCGAGGTTCTGATCCGTCTGGAAGCGGCACCGATCAATCCCTCGGATATCAAGCACATGTTCTGCATGCTGCCTCCCGCTGCCTTGGCAGTCGAGGGCGAGGGTTTTGCCGCGCGGGCAAGAGGAAGGCTGGAGCCGCAGGCGCTGGCCCAGCACGCGGGACGGATCGGCGTGGCGCTGCCCTGCGGCAACGAGGGTGCGGGTCTGGTCGTGGCGGCGGGAGCCGATCCGGCGGCACAGGCGCTGATCGGACGGCGCGTCGCCGTTTCGCCTGGCGGCATGTTCGCGGACTATCGCATCGCTCCGGCGCGCGACTGCATTGTGCTGCGCGAGCATCTGGCCGCACCGCACGGCGCAGCGGCCTGGGTCAATCCGCTGACTGCGCTGGCGATGATCGAAACCATGCGCCGGGAAGGGCACCAGGCTCTCCTCCTGACAGCCGCCGCATCCAGCCTGGGCCGGATGCTGAACCGGCTTTGCCGGGCGGAGGACATAGCGCTGGTCAATGTGGTGCGCGCGCCTCGGCAAGCGGACTTGCTCCGCAGGGAGGGAGCAACCCAAGTCTGCGATACGTCGCAGCCCGATTTCGATCAGCAATTGCAACAGGCCATTGCCGATACCGGCGCAACACTGGCCTTCGATGCGACCGGCGGCGGTGTGCTCGCCGGCCGCATCCTGCGCGCCATGGACCGGGCTCTGTCTCAATCTGCAGGGGCTTACAGCCACTATGGCTCGACGCAGCACAAGCAGCTCTATTTCTTCGGCGGATTGAACCCCGAGCCAGTGCAATTCCGCCGCGATTTCGGTATGGCCTGGGGTATGGGCGGCTGGCTGCTGCAATCGGCGCTCGCCCGTTTCGGCGAGGAACGGGTTGCGGCAATGAAGGCCAGAGTAGCCGGAGAGATCGAAACAACATTCGCCACGCAGTTCGCGCGGCAAATTCCTCACTCGGCGATCCTGGATCTGGCGAACTGTTCCGCGTACATGAAATTGAGTTCCGGCGGAAAATTTCTCGTTACCATGGCTTCCGGCTGACTGGCTTGCACCAGGGGGTCATGGCAAGCGGCGGACCAAGACAGGGAAGCAAACCGGCATGCATTTTGACTTTTCCGAAACGGATGCGGGGCTGCGTTACAAGCTCATGTGTTCGTCGATTACGCCGCGCCCGATAGCCTGGATCACGTCGCAGAACCGCCAGGGAATCCGCAATGCGGCGCCGTTCAGCTTTTTCAACGCGATGGGCTCTTCGCCGCCCCTGCTGGCCGTGGGCATGATGCTTCGGCCAGACGGCAGCTACAAGGACAGTGCACGCAATATCCTGGAAACCGGCGAATTCGTGGTGAACCTGGTGGCCGAGCACGACGCGGTTGCGATGAACCTGACCAGCGTCGATGCTCCGCCGCACTTCGATGAGATTGCCCTTGCCGAACTGTCGACCAAACCAGGGGTAGCAGTCGCTCCGCCGTTGATCGCGACGGCCCCGGTCTCGATGGAATGCCGCCTGGCGCACGATTACCAGTCCGGCAATGCCGTTGTGCTGATCGGCGAAGTCATTCACTTTCACATTCGCGACGATCTGCTCGAAGGCGAAAGGCAGCGGGTCGATACGCCGGCCATGCAATTGATTGCGCGGATGCACGGCGCAGAGTGGTATAGCCGTTCGAACGACCTGTTTTCGCTTAAACGGCCCAAGCTGGAAGACCTCCCGCCTGCGGATTGAGTGCGCATGGCGCGCTTCGCTGCTGCAGCGACACTCGCAATCGTTACCTATTCCTAACAGGGGCAATGCATATATAGGCAGGTGCGTGCCAAACGCGGGGGCCGGGCATAGCCTGGCACCTGCCGGTTGAAAATGGAGTTCGTCGAATGCCTGCCTATCAGCGCGAAGTTCTGGTCCGCTTTGCCCATTGCGATCCGGCTGGCATCGTCTTTCACGCGCGTTATTTCGAAATGATCAACGGGGTGGTGGAAGACTGGTTCGAGGATGCGCTGGAAACCAGCTTCTCGGGCCTGCTGTTCCACCGCAACCTGGCGACGCCAACCGTCCATTTCACGGTCGATTTCACCGGCCGCTCGATGATGGGCGACAGGCTGACTTTCGAGCTCACCGTCACCCGCTTCGGCAATTCCTCGTTCGATCTCGCCATGGACGTTTCCTGCCGGGGCGAAAACCGGATGAAAGTGAAGCAGACCCTGCTGTTCACCGACGCCAATGCAAAGGGATCGGTGCCGATCCCGGCGGACCTCAGGAAGCGGATGGACCGCTATTTCGAACCGCCCGCGCCCGATATGCCGGACGCGGGCTGACGCATTGCCTTACCCTGGCTGCCTGATCCCCCGAGCCTCGAGGATCGGCAGGACATTGTCCCGGAAATAGGGAAATTCCTTGGTGTAATCGACGAAGGACAGGGTGGTGCCGCCCAGGCCGATTTCGTGCAGCTCGCACAGCTTGTCGGCAACCTGTTCGGGCGTGCCGATCATCGGGATGCCGCCATGGCCCATGGCGAAGCGATCGCGGATCAGCGCCAGCAGGTCGTGCGGAAAGCTCTGCGCATGGGCGAATTGCAGCCGCACGAGGTTGTCGACCGCTTCCCAGTCCGCATTGTCCTGCGTGAAATATTGCAGATAGTCCTGCGCTTCCTGTTCGGTCGGGCGACAGACGATGTGCGAGAAAGTGAGAACATCGACCTTGCGCCCCTCGTCGGCCGCTTGCTGCTTGAGCGCCGCGATTTCCTCGCGCGAGCGGTCGAAGTCGATCACAGAGGTGAACAGGAAATCGGCGTTTCGCGTGGCGAATTCGCGGCCCAGTTCGGAGCCTGCGGCATTGAGGATCGGCGGGCGGCCATTGACCGGCTTGGGTTCGGCCTCGACGCCTTTCAGATCGAAATGCTCGGTCGCCATGTCGAAAGCGCCTTTGCGGTCCCACAGCGCCTGGATGATGTCGAACCATTCCTGCGCATAGGCATAGCGCGTTTCGTGGTCATCGGGCAGCGTCAGGCCCAGCGCCTCGTATTCGGGCTTGTTCCACCCGGCGACGATGTTCAGCCCCGCGCGGCCATGGCCGATCTGGTCGATCGTGGCGATCTGCTTGGCGATGACGACCGGATGGTTGGCGGTGGTGTGGATCGTGGCGATTACCGAAATGCGGCTGGTCGCCGCCAGCAGACCCGCCGCCCAGGTCATGGTTTCGAGCACATGGCCATGAAAATTGGTTTCGCCGCCATAGCCGATCCAGCGCGCGATCGGCAGCATGAAGTCGATCCCGGCATCGTCGAGCAGGCGGGCCAGTGTCAGGTTGCTGTCCCAGCTAGCGTCCCAACGTTCGGGAATCTTGGTGACGGACATGCCGCTTGAACAGTTGGTGGAGAAGGTGCCGAGCTTGAAATGATCGGCTCGGCGCATGCGGTTTTCGGCAATCGACATCATAGGCTCCCTCTGGATGCATCTCCCCAGGCGGACATTTTATTTTAAGTTTAAACTATATCATAGTTGTCCGAATCGATTCGTCAAGGCGGCACGTGAGCATTGATAGAATTTCAATTGATCTTTGATTCATACTCTGCCATCCATGCCCCAGGCCGACCGCGAAACCAGATGGCGGCAAGGGGAGAACGTTCCGTGTCCATTCACGTCGACCTGCTCGGCACCGAAACCCGTTTCATCGACACCGGCAAATACCGGACCCGCTGCATTTCCGGGCCCGGGCAGGGAGAGCACGTGATCCTGCTGCACGGCGGTGGCGGTCATGCGGAAACCTATTCGCGCAACTTGATGCAGCTCTCCGCCGTTTGCCAGCCCCATGCCATCGATTTTATCTGGCACGGCATGTCCTCGCGCCCTGCCTATTCCAATTCGGGGCCGGACGCGCCGGATAACTGGCTGACTCAGTTCACCGACCAGGTGATCGACCTGATGGACCATATGGGCATCGAAAAGGCTGTGATCGAAGGCGAATCGCTGGGCGGCTGGACTGCCTTCGACATGGCGATCAACCACCCGCACCGCACATCCAAAGTCATCCTCAATACCGCCTGGGGCATGCACCTCGATCCCGCGCACGTTTACGAAGGCGATTCCGATCTCGAGGCCCTGCGCGAGACTTCGGTCAATGCCCTGATGAACCCGACCAAGGAATTGCTGCGCAAGCGGCTCGACTGGCTGATGCCGCTGGGTGGAGTGACCGACGAGCTGGTCGATCTGCGCCAGGCGCTGTGGTCGATCCCGGGAACCCGCACCGCGCTGCTCGAATACTACAATCGTCTGTTCGCCCCCAACATCGCCGAATTCTATTGGCAGGAAGAGGATATCTGCAAGATCGCCTGCCCCACGCTGGTCTTGTGGACCGACAAGAACCCGATCCACGGCGTCGATGCAGCCGACCGGCTCGAGGCGATCATCCCGGGCGCGAAGAAACACATCATGCAGGGCTGCGCCCATTGGCCGCAATGGGAACGGCCCGAAGAGCACGACCAGGTCGTGTCCCGCTTTCTTACCGGAAACCTGTGAGAGGAAACGCGCGATGAATGAGAGCACCCCGATCCGCCGCCGTCAGGCAGGACGTCTCAATGTCACCAGCGACAAGCGGGTCAACGATGCCCGCACCCAAAGCCAGTACCAGCCCTACAAGGATGCGGCCTGGGGCTTCATCAATCACTGGTATCCCGCCCTGTTCAGCGAGGAGCTGGGCGAAGACAAGGTCGAGGGCATCCAGATCTGCGGCATTCCGATCGTGCTGCGGCGCGTCGACGGCAAGGTCTATGCGCTGAAGGACCAGTGCCTGCATCGCGGCGTGCGGCTTTCGGCCAAGCCGACCTGCTTCAACAAGAGCACGATCACCTGCTGGTACCACGGCTTCACTTTCGATCTCGACGACGGCAAGCTTTCCACTATCGTCGCCAATCCCGACGATCCGCTGGTCGGCACGACCGGCATCACCAGCTATCCGGTGGAAGAAGCAGCCGGCATGATCTTCGTCTTCGTGCGCGAGGACGACTATCCGCTGGAAGATGTGCCGCCGCTGTCGCACGACCTGCCGATCCGCTTTCCCGAAAACAACGAACGCTTCCCCCACCCGCTCTGGCCCGATACGCCAAGCCTGCTCGATGAGGGCGCCGTGGCGCTCGGCCTGCACCGCACCGGCCAGTCCAACTGGCGGATTGCCTGCGAGAACGGCTTCGATAACGCCCATATCCTGGTCCACATGGACAACACCATCGTCCATGCCATGGACTGGGTTCTGCCGCTGGGCATCCTGCCCGACCACGAGGAACCGATCACGCTCATCGAGGACGACGATGGCCCCAAGGGCATGATGCAGTGGCTGTTTACCGATCGCTGGAAACCGGTGCTGGAAAACGAGGCGCTCGGGTTGAAGATCGAAGGGCTGAAGGGCCGCTTCTATCGCACGTCGGTGGTCCTGCCCGGCTGCCTGATGGTGGAAAACTGGCCCGAGGAACACGTCGTCCAGTACGAATGGTATGTCCCGATCACCGACGACATGTACGAGTACTGGGAAGTGCTGGTCCGGGTCTGCAACACCGACGAGGAACGGCAGAAATTCAAGCAGCGTTTCGATCTGGTCTTCATGCCGCTGTGCATTCGCGGGTTCAACGATTGCGACCTCTATGCGCGCGAGGCGATGGAGGAATTTTATGCCGATGGAACCGGCTGGGACGATGAGCAGTTGGTCTCGACCGACGTCTCGCCGATCACCTGGCGCAAGGTTTCCTCGCGCTGGAACCGGGGCATCGCCAAGCCCGGCAAGGGCGTGACCAATGCGACCAAGACCTCCTCTATCCGAATGCGGCGGATCGCCCAGGGCAAGGCGCCGGGTTATTTTGTCGAAAAGATCGAGGACGTGAACAATTACTGAGGTCGTTTTCGCCTTCAGCGATGGAGCGGAGCACCGGGTGACGGCCCGGCCTGGGCAGTCGCTGCTCGATGCCGGTCTCGATGCGGGTCTGCCTCTTCTGCACCAGTGCCGGTCGGGCACGTGCTCGACTTGCGAGGCGCATCTGGCGGCCGGGCAGGCTGAGCCGTTACCCGGCGCCAGTTCCACGTTGCTTGCCTCCGAACGTGCCGCGGGCCAGCGGCTGCTCTGCGTGACCGAGGCGATGGGCGATTGCCGCTTCGAGCTGGCTTATGACAGCAAGGCCGGCACCGGCCGCCCGGTCGAAGGCCATGCCTTCGTCAATGCGGTGGAGCGCATCGCCAGCGATGTCATCCGTCTCGAACTGGAGCTTGCCGACGGCAGCTGGATCGATTTCAGGCCCGGCCAGTTCATTCAGGTGAAAGTGCCCGGAACTGATGTCGCACGCTCCTATTCGATCGCGACCACGCCTGCGGACCTGCCGCGCATCGAGCTGCTGATCCGCCTGTTGCAGGGCGGCGCAATGTCGCAGTGGCTGCTGGAAAAGGCGGCAGTAGATGACGTGCTGGAAATCTCCGGCCCCTACGGCGCGTTTTTCCTGCAGGACGGCATCAAGGCGCCGCATATCATGATCGCCGGGGGCACCGGCCTTGCGCCGATGATGTCGATCATCGATAGCCTGCGCGCCAGGCCGGGCCGAAAGCCGCCGGTAGTTCTGAGCTTCGGCTGCCAGAGCGAATTAGGCCTGTTTCACCGCGATGCGCTGGATTTGCGGCGGCACTGGCTGCCTACACTCGATGTCGTGCTATCGGTCGACCGCGGCCCCGCGCCCGACGGCGTTCGAGTGGGGAATCCAGTCGAGGCAGTCGGTGCGGCGGGGCCGGTCGATCCCGCTTCGGTCGCTTACCTGTGTGGGCCGCCCGGGATGATCGCGGCGGCGCGCGAGCACCTCGTCAAGCTGGGGCTGGACAGAAGCAATATTCACGCGGAGCAGTTCGTTGCGAGCTGAATCAGGATAGGGAGATAGGGCAATGGGTGTGGACAGCCTGGGTTACGTCGTCCTCGATGTCTCGAACCTCGACGCATGGCGGCAGCTGATGGAAAGGGTGTTCGGAATGGAGCCGCGCCCGGGTGGGCCTGACGGCGCGATCGACTATCGCATGGATAGCTATCATCATCGCTTTACGCTGTGCCCTTCCGGCAGCGACGGCGTGGCCGCGGTGGGCTGGGAAGTGGGCTCCACCGAACAGCTCGAAGCGCTGGTCCAGACTCTTCGCGACCGGCAGATCGAAGTTACGCCCGGCTCGGCCGAGCTTTGCGCAAGACGCAAGGTGCGCCAGCTCTATACTTTCACCTGCCCGATAATCGGCAACCACAACGAAATCTATTATGGCCCGCTGGTATCCAATTCCGCCTTTTCGCCCAGCCGCGGGATCAGCGGTTACAAGACCGGCACGCTTGGTCTTGGCCATGTCGTCTTCTGGGTGGCCGACCTGCCCGCCGCTACCCGTTTCTATCAGGAGGTCATGGGCTTCGACATTTCGGATTACATTGCCTGGGACGATAACGACGCCGTCTTCATGCACTGCAACGCGCGCCATCACACGCTGGCGCTGATGCAGGAAGGGGCGGGGCCGGCCGGTGCGCTGATGCACATCATGGTAGAGGCAAGCTCGCAGGACGATGTCGGTTACGGCTATGATCTGGTGCGCGATCTGGGCATTCCGGTGATGATCGAACCGGGCAAGCACAGCAACGACCATATGCAGAGCTTCTACCTGCAAACGCCATCGGGCTTCTGGATGGAATACGGCTTCGGCGGGCGCGAGATCGGGCCCGACTGGGAAATCCGGCACTACGACCAGCCCATGCTCTGGGGCCACCGCTTCGTCGCGGCCTGATCGAGGTGTCGCTCGAGACCTGCCTGGCCCGTATCGACGCGCGCGATGCGCAGGTTCGCGCCTGGTCCTTCATCGACCACGAGGCGGCGGGCGGAGCAGGGCCGCTGGCCGGCGCCGTGCTGGGCGTCAAGGATGTGATCGATGTGGCCGGCATGCCGACCACGCATGGATCGGCCATCTTCGCGGACAATGTGGCCGGCGCCGATGCCGAATGCGTTGCGAGATTGCTCGCGGCGGGAGCCGTGGTTCTTGGCAAGACCGTCACGGCCGAATTCGCCACCTACCACCCCGGTCCGACCGTCAACCCGCGCAAGCCCGGCCATACCCCCGGCGGCTCGTCGAGCGGATCGGCGGCGGCCGTCGCGGATGGGCAGGCGGATTTTGCCCTGGGCACCCAGACCGCCGGTTCGGTCATTCGTCCTGCCAGTTTTTGCGGCGTGCTGGGCTTCAAGCCTTCGTTCGGGCGCTGGCCGCTTGGCGGCGTGCTGGAAACCTCGCCGAATCTGGATACGCTGGGCCTATTCGCCCGAAATCTGGAGCTGTTGCGGACAGCCGACGCTGTTCTTATCGGCGAGCAGGGGCAGCCGCCAGCGGCCAGGAGCCTTGCCATTGGCTTGTGCCCATCGCCTGCCTGGCCCGAGGCGAGTGCAGAGATGCAGGCGGCGTTTCACACCTTTGCCCGCAAGCTCGCCCTGGCCGGGCACAAAGTGACTGAAACCACCCTCCCGGCGACCTACGGGCACCTGGCTGAGGCGCAGGCCCTGATTCACCGCCGCGAGGCCTGGATGACCATGGGGCATATTCGCCGCGATCATCCGGAGCGGGTCAGCGATGCCTTCCGCACCATGATCGATCAGGGCGAGGCCGAGAGCGAAGCCGATTACCGGGCTGCCCTTGCGCTGCAACGCGATTGCCGTGCGCAGTGCCCGGACCTGTTTGCCGGCATCGACATGCTGCTGGTGCCCGGTGCGCCGGGAGCAGCGCCCGAAGGTCTCGACGCCACCGGCAATCCGGCCTTCCAGCGCATCTGGACCGCGATCGGCGCACCGTGCCTGGGATTCCCCGCCGAGTGGCGCAGCGATGGCTTGCCGCTGGGACTGCAGGTCATCGGGCGTCCGGGCAGCGACCGCCAGTTTCTTGCCAATGCCGCGCATATTGTCGAACTTGCAGAATTCAGGGAGAACCAGTGATGGAACCGACAGTCGCCAAGCCCTTCACGCCCGAGATGGAGGATGCCTATGCCCGTGCCCGGGAGAAGATCGATCCCGCCCGCCTCAAGCAGTTCCTGTTCCAGCTGACCGATATCCATTCGCCCACCGGCGCCACGCGGCAGGCTGCCGAATTCGTCGCCGGGCGGATGGCGGAAATCGGGCTCAAGCCCACGCTCGACCCGATGACGCCGATTTCCTCGAACGTACTGGGCGAGGCGCGCGGTAGCGGGGGCGGGGCGACATTGCTGCTCTATGCGCCGATCGACACCCATCTCGAAGGCGACGAGAGCGATTTCCCCTGGGCCGGGCCGGAACAGTTCGCGGACCTGCGGCCATCGGCGATGATGAACGGCGACTGGGTCTATGGCCTGGGTTCATCCAACCCGAAGGCCATGGTTTCGAGCCTGATGGAAGTGGCGACTGCGCTGATGGAAGCCGAAGTTCCCTTGATCGGCAACCTCAACGTCGGCTTTGCCGATGGCGGCATGCCCGTGACCATTCCCCAACGCGACAACGCGGGGATGAGCCACGGGGTCTTCCATCTGCTCAGCCGCGGCATGGCGCCTGATTTCGCGATCATCATGAAGCCGTGGAATTGGGTCTATCACGAAGAACCGGGCATGGGCTGGTTCAGGATCCAGGTGAAAGGCACGCTGGGCTATGCCGGGGTTCCGCGCGATGCGCCGGGCTTCAGAAGCTCAGTGGTGCCGGCCGCAACCGTGATTCTCGAACTGGAAAAGTGGCTGATCGACTATGCCGACCGCAACCGGTCCGGTGATGTCTGGCCGCATGGCTGGATCGCCGGGGTGCGCGGCGGCTGGCCGGAACGGCCGGCCTTTCCCAGCGCGGTCACCGAAATATTCTTCGACGTGCGGATCAATCCCCGCACAACGCCCGGCGAAGTCCGCGCGCAGTTCGAGGCCTTCATGCACGATCTCGCCCGCCGTTTTCCCGAAATCGACTGCGACTGGGAAATGTATGGCTCGGCGCCGGGAGGCACGACCGATCCCGGCAACTGGATCATCCAGTCCTGCCGGCGCGGCTGGGAGCATATCGAAGGCAAGCCCTATGTCACCCCGGACCCGCTGGGTGGCCAGACCGACGGCGCGGCATTGCGCCGGCTTGGCGTGCCCACCGCGCGGATTGGCTGGCCCTGGCCGGCCGAAGGTTCGCCCGAACCGATTGCCGAAGGGCTGGGCGGTATGGGCGCGACATTTGTGCCCGACCTGATGCCCTGCCTCGACAAGATTCTCTATGCCTGCATCGACACCCTGATGCGGCCACGATCGGACATGGGGCTGTAAAGCGCTCTACCCATCTGTCGCGCGGTTGAGCGTTGCCGAAGCCCGCGCCGATTCCTCGTAGATTCCGGTCAGGATCGAAAGCAGTTCGGTTGCGTCGTCCGCCCGCTGGTCAAATTCGGAGAGGCTGCGCAGTTTCCGGATCAGGATTTCGCTGCGCAGGCGCGCATATTCGTTGGTCAGCCGCTCGCCCAATTTGGTGATCGAATAGGTGTGGTTCTTGGTCCCGGCCTCGCGGTTCTTCTCGATCAGCCCGGCCCCTTCGAGCTTTCGCAGACTGTACTGGATGTTGGGCAAGTCGTCGCGATTGAGCAGGCGGGCGATTGTCGCCCCGCTCTTGGGCCGGTTCTGCATGCGGATGACATGCAGGATAACGTGTTCCGCGTGCTTGAGTTCGCTCAGCCCCACCATCTCGTCCGCCGCGGCGACCCATCGGGAAAAGGCTTCGAGCACGCGCATCAAGGCGAATTCAAGCTCGGTTACCTTGAACTCGGTTTCGTCATTGGCGAGGTGCCAGTTGCGGTAATACTTCGATTTCATCGATTGCCCATCGTCAGGTCATTCCGGAAAGGGCGCACCTTATCCCTTTTTGCCGCGCCGGCGGCAAGACGGCTATCGGCTGTCCGGTTTGTCAAAACAGCGAGGCGACAGGATCGAGCAGGCTGTCCTTGGCGCCCTCGGGCGGGAACCATGACCGCTTGGAATGACTGAGGCCCAGGTCTAGCAGCATTTCGCACTGCTTGAAGGCGACCAGCCCCGGATTGAGCAGCGGCACTTCGAGCCGTGGCGCCAGCCAGGAATGCGACTGGTGCATGGTGGTCGATCCCAGGATCAGCACTTCGGCTCCATCCTCGTCGACTGCCTTGCGCGCGGCTGCTTCCAGCTTGGCGAAGACGATGTCTTCCTTGCCAGCGAGCAATTCGGCCGTGTCGGGCCGGGTGCCGATGTCACGGATCGAGACGAGGCGGTCGCCGAGGCCGGTTTCGAGCGCGAGTTTTTCGTAAATCCAGTGCCAGCGCGGCCACATGGTGATCACCGAAAAGCGCTTGCCGAGGTCGGCCGCGAGATGGAACGAGGCCCGGCCCGGCCCCACGACCGGAATGGTCAGGCGGGAGCGCAAGGCGGTTAGGCCGCTATCGCTCATCGAATTGATGCAAACCGCGCTGTAGCCTTGCTCTTCGGCCCGGGCGCCGGCTTCGAGTACCCACATGTCGCCGAGCGTGGCCTCGTAGGGCGAATCGAGCAGGTTCGCGCCGTGCCGGGTGCCGATGAAATCGACGCTCAGATCCGGGCGGATCAGCTCGGACGGAATCTGCGCGGCAAAACCGGGAAGCGCGACGTCGGGCACCGGCACTGGCACGATCATCAGGATGCGCCTGGATTCAGTCACAAGAAAATCCCGATCTTCAGTAGGGGTGGCTCCCGGCCGGGCTGGCCGGGAGCCGAAGTTTCATCAGAAATTGACCCGCGCATGAACCGAGAACGTCCGCGGCAGTTTGTAGGACACTTCGTTACAACCGCACAGGGTAGCAAGGTCGAAACCCTGGATGCCAATCTGCCGGTTGGTGACGTTCTGGATATCTACACCGAGTTCCAGATTCTTGCTTGCCGACGTCCAGCCAAGGCCCAGGTTGAGCAGGAAATAGCCAGGGTACTTGTCGGCATCGAAGTTGCGCAGGTTGTAGTAATAGGACGAGGAGTAGGATCCATCGCCCTTGACCGACATTTCGCCGCCGAAAGCATCCCAGCCATAGCGAACCATGCCCGAAATCTGGGTTTCCGGAGCATAAGTGGGCTTGACGTCGCGGCGGATCGGGCCGCCCACACGCAGTGGCACGTCCTTGACCTTGGCGTCGAAGGCCGAAACCGCCAGCGCGAGATCGAGCCCGCGCACCGGATTTGCCTGGAGGCTGAGCTCGCCGCCATAGGTGCGTGCATCGGCATTCACCACCAGTCCGGCGACGCCGGTGAACAGGAATGACTGGTAGTTCTTGTAGTCGTAATAATAGACTGCACCGTTGAGCCGGACGTTGTTGGCGAGCGATAGCTTGAAGCCGCCTTCATAGCTCCACAGGGTCTCGTCGCCGTACTTGATCGCTGAATCCGGCGTCGGCAGTCCGCCGTTGAGCTGGGCGTTGTAGCTGCCCGCCTTCACACCACGGTTGACCCCGACATAGATCAGCGTGTCGTCATTGGGACGGTATTCGAACTGAACCTTGCCCGCGAACAGCGTTCTGCTGTCGTTGTCCAGATAACGGCTCGGAACGCCGCCCGGGTAGATAGGCCCGATGGGAAACAACAAGCCGGCGGCAGGCTGGATCGAGAGCGAATCGGGATTGAAATACAGTTCCTGGATGAAGTCGTAGTCCTTCTTCTCCTGGATGATCCGCGCGCCGACCACGACGCGGAACTTGTCGGACAGGTCGTAATCGATCTGTCCGAAGGCCGAGAAGCTGGTGGTCTTGAGCCGGGCGGTCGAAGCGATGTCGATCGGGTTGCCCGGAACCAGTCCGTTGATCGGCGCCTTGAGGCCATTGCGCGACAGGTTATTGATATGCAGGAAATAGGCGCCCAGCACCCAGTTGAGGCGATCGCTCTTGCCATTCAGGCGCAGTTCCTGCGTGAAGCTTTCGGCATCGACCGAGCCATAGTTGGCCAGCTGGTTTGCCGGACCCGCATCGACATCGATGAACAGCAGCTTCTTGTATTTCTTGTAGTCGGTGATCGACGACAAGGTGATCGAATCGGACAGTTCGAACTTGGCGCGAAGATTCAGGCCCCAGGTATCGACGTGACCCTGATCCTTGAAGGCGAAGTCGCTTGAGAACAGCGGTCCGGCGCCGTCCGGATCGATCCAGCCGAAGAAATCGGCACCCGCGGGGCGGCCATAGATTTCTCCCGCTCCGCCCACGACGCCGTCATTATTGAGATCGGAACCGGCGTCGGTGCCAATTACGCCCGGACCACCGGCAACGCCGATAGAAGCCCGGGTTTCGCCTGGCGCAACGTCCTGCACGTTGATCAGTTCGCCGGCGGCGTCAAAGACGGCGATAGTAGGCTTCTGCTGGTAAGGGCCGGTGGAAACCCGCGAACGCGAGCCATTGGCGGAAAAATGATCTGGCTGGTCGCGGAGGGTTCGAATAACAGAGTGAACCGGCCGGCCAGCGTGTCGTCGTCGCCCAGATTAGCGCCTGCGCCCGGTCCGGGCGATCCGCCGACCGCACCTTGCGGATAGAGATTGATCAGCCAGGGGTCCTGCTTGTGCCAGCGTCCGGCCACCCGCACGCCGACCTTGTCGGACAGCGGACCGCCCACGGCGCCTTCCAGCGTGAATATGCCGGGCGTCGTCTTTGAATCCACCAGGCCATAACTCGCATCGAGGTAGCCTTCCCATTTTGTCAGCGACGGCAGGCGGCTGATGTAGTGAACCAGGCCGCCGGTCGCGTTCCGGCCGAACAGTGTGCCTTGCGGCCCTTTCAGCACTTCGACCCGGTCGATATCGAACACGGCGAACGACTGGCCCTGGGCGATGGCGATGTAGCCTTCATCGAGATAGACCGCATTGGGTGCTTCGACCACGTCGTTGAAATCGTTCTGGGTTACGCCGCGAATGGTGAACTGCGTGTTCTGGCCGGCAAGGCTGCCGGACAAGTGAACGCCGGGGGTGAAGCTGGCGATCTCGGAGCTGTTCTGGATGCCCATGGCGCGCAGCTGATCGCCTGAGAAAGCGGCGATGGAAATGCCGACGTCCTGGACGTTTTCCTCACGCTTTTGGGCAGTCACGACGATTTCGCCGGATAATACGCCGCCATTGTCGTCCTCGCCCGACTGGGCCATGACCGGCATGGACAGCATCGCAACCGGAACCGCACAGGAAGCTAGCAAGGTTTTCCTGAAGGTATTCATATGACTCCCCTTTACACTACCGTTGATATCTACCGCGCCTGGGCACGCTTTTTCGGCCTCATTGCCTTAAATCAAAAATCAATCAAACGTCAATCAATGTTTCATTCAACTGGCCGAATCCGGCGCCTTCTCAGCCGGGCCAATTGCTCAATAGGTGCTCTGCCGCGCGCAAGGAAAGCGCATGGTTGGTGAAATTCGGATTCATCGCGCCGCCGGTCGGATAAAGTCCGGGGCCGGCAATGACCAGATTTTCGATGTCGTGGCTCCGCCCGTAACTGTCGGTTACCGATCGGGCCGGATCCTTGCCCATGATCGTGCCGCCCATCATGTGGGCTGTAGCCATGGGGTTCGTCCAGGGATCAGCGGCGCCGGCCGCTTTGACCACCTTTAGTCCCAGTTCGCTCGCCTTCTCCCACAGCCTGACCGATTCCGGCGCGAAAGTATGAATCACGCGCGGGCTGCGCGTGCCGCCAGGCCCCAGGCGCGATGACAGCTCCACCCGATTATCGATGTTGGGAAGGCCTTCGCCAAAACCGAACATCACGGCCAGATGATGCACCGCGCGGTCCATGAACGTCGTGAGCGCCTTGCTGAACAGGTCCGCCCTGCTCATGGCGACGCCGAGCAGGTCGTTGGGTTTCATTGTCGGCGCCAGCTGCCATTGCAGGCTGCCAAAGGCGCCGCCGCCCAGGCTGGTCTTGCCGTAATGATCCTGATTGGTCCGCTGGGCGCCGCTGACGCCCAGATAGTTCTCCGTTTCCTCGCCATCGAAGAAGCCAAAGATCGCGGAGATCGAATGCGTCATGAAATAACGGCCGACCAGCCCGCTGGAATTGCCCGCGCCCTTGTCCCAGCCGTCGGTCTGGCTGTTGAGCAGGATCGCCGGGTTGGAAATCGTCGAAGCGGCGAGGATAACGATATCGCCACGCGCTTCGTGACGTTCCCCGGCGCTGTCGTAATATTCCACCCCGTCGACCTGCGCGGCAGTCTTGCCCTTGATCAGCCGGGTGACATGCGCGCCGTTGACGAAGCGCGCGCCGTGTTCACGGGCGATGGGGTGGTATGTGACGAGCGGATTGGCCAGCGCTCCGGTCGGGCAGCCGGCATCGCACCAGCCATCGTAGATGCAGGCCGGCCGTCCCCTGTACTCCTGCGAGAGGATGGCCATCGGGCTGGGCGCGGTCTTCATATTCAGTTTTTCGAAGCCCTGGGCCAGCAGCCGCGACTGGGCGAACTGGGCCAGCGGCGGCAACGGATAGGGCGCGCCGGCCGGCCGCCAGACTTCCTCCGCGGCGTCGCCGGAGATGCCGACTTCCTCCTGAATGCGGTCATAATAAGGGCGCAGTTCGTCATAGCCGAGCGGCCAGTCGAGTCCCTTTCCGTGATCCGATTGCATGGTAAAGTCCGCCGGCATCAATCGCGGCCAGGTGCCATAATGATGCAGCGCCGCGCCGCCGGTGCCCCAGCCGCCGTTGAAGCCCGCGCCGAACGGATTGCCACCCGTCGATTCCACCGGCGGGCCGCCCCAGCGCAACCGGCGCGACCAGACCGACGAGGAATAGAGATCGTCGGTCTTCCAGGCCGGGCCCGGTTCCAGCACCAGCACCGACTTGCCCGCCCGGGCGAGCACGGCGGCAAACAGGTTGCCTGCCGCTCCTGCCCCGACAATCACGGCATCAGCGCGCTCTATTGCCATGGCTTACCAGGCCTCCGGCGGTTCGATGTGCGCGAGATAGGGCACTTTCATGCGATCGAAGGCCGCCTTGGTGCCATAGACCAGATCGGCGGCATCGCTGCGCACCGCGAGATAGAACAGCGGCTGGGGCGGCCCTTTCCAGTCCTTCAGGCCATTCGCCAGCATGGGAGCGACCACTTGCGCCGACTGCGCTTCGTCCAGTCCGGCAAAGACCTTGCCGTGCATGGCGTGCGCGGCCGCGTCGAGCGCCGCAAGACCGTTGCGGTAGAATTCGTCGTGCGGCGGGAGCACATCGAGGTAGCGCGCCGTCAGCAGCGATTCGGCATGCGGGCGACCAAGCTGGACATCGACGAAATGGGCCAGGCCCGCCTCGCGCGCGCCGGGAACGAGGACTTCGCCAAATGCTTCGA
This sequence comes from Novosphingobium sp., assembly GCA_050248535.1. Lineage (GTDB taxonomy): Bacteria > Pseudomonadota > Alphaproteobacteria > Sphingomonadales > Sphingomonadaceae > Novosphingobium. The sequence goes on along the minus strand of JBFWSE010000005.1, from coordinate 13,226 downwards.
GCCGGGCCGCGTCTTCCGGGGACAGGACCTTGAGCGCGGCGCCGGCCTTGCGCGCGGCGCCCGGAGACAGCAGCTTTTCGCAACCGGCCACCTGAAAAGCAAACAGGCCCAATGCGGCGGCCTTGAGTACAGCCCGCCGATCCGCACCTGTTGCTTCGGTAGATCGCGGCATTGCAATCCAACCCTTCCGATCCAATGATTTTAAGCTTAAACTAAATTGGCGGTCTGTCCAGAAACTTTTTGAGCCTGCCGGAATCCTCGGCTATCGTTGAATCGAAAATCGATCAAAATTCTATTGATACTGATTCGGGAGATACTGTCAGTGAGCGACAATCCGGAAGTTGGCGCAATGGCCGAAACCTGCGGTTATCGCACCAATTATCATGATCGCGGTGCCGGTCCGGCCATGCTCGTGCTGCATGGCTCGGGCGCGGGTGTCTGCGCCTGGGCCAACTGGCGCACATTCATCCCGGCACTGGAAGACCGCTTCCGGATCATAGCACCCGATCTCGTCGGTTTCGGCTATACCGAGACCCCGGCCGACTATCCGTTCCGCTTCATGGACAGTTGGGTGGAACAGCAGATCGCCTTGCTGGACGCCCTGGGAATCGAAAAAACCCATGTTGTCGGCAACAGCTTCGGGGGGTCGCTTGCCTTATGGCTTGCCTGGAAACACCCCGATCGCATCGACCGGATGGTGCTGATGGGACCAGGCGGCTGGCCGGCCCTGGTCAATGCCAACCTGGAACTGCTGTGGGATTTCGAACCCACGGCCGAACACATGCGCAAGGCCATGTCGGTCATGGCATGGAACCAGGACCTGATCACCGACGATCTGGTCGCCATGCGGCTCAAGGCCTGCCAGCGCCCCGGCGCGCTCGATCATTTCAAACGCCTGTTCCCCCCGCCGCGCCAGCGCTGGCTGGATGCGCAGTGCCTGCCGATTGGTGCACTACAGGGTATCGATCATGACGTGCTGATCGTGCATGGGCGCGACGACCGGGTGGTCGATCCGCAGGTTTCGTGGAACCTGCACCAGCACCTGCGCAATTCGCAACTGCACCTGATTGGCAATTGCGGCCACTGGACCATGATCGAACAGGGCGTTCGCTTCCGCCGGCTGGTGGCCGATCACTTCCTGGAAGCGGGCTGAGCAGCGGTCGCCTGTTTGGAATAGCATTAACAGAGAGGAGTATCAGCCGCCCTCTGGACCCGGCTGGAATCGAAAATTGCCCGCGACTGCTATCTGGTCGAGAGGCTTGCGTGCACTGGGTGCTTCGCGTTCGCGCAGACCTTCCGGCAGCCGCTCGGGGCTCGCTTTCCGGCCGATCGCGAACGCTGCCTCAAGCCGGAAACCATCCGGAATGCACAGCTCCTTGACTGCGTTTTCGAAGTCTATGCCGCTCATCGCATGGGTATGATATCCCATGGCGGTAGCTTGCAGGGCAGCTTGCACCCAGGCGGCCCCGCAGTCGAAGCTGTGGCTGAGCGACGGCTGCGCGCCTGATTCCTTGCGCATTAGCGTGTCCGATACGATGAATACCAGTGCGCCGGAATCTTTCGCCCAGCTCTGATTGAATGGAATGAGCAGCGACAGGAAGCGATCCCAGTTGGGATCGCCGCGCAAGGCGTAGAGAAAGGCCCACGGCTGATAGTTGAAAGCCGAAGGCGCGAGCGACGCCGCCTCGAGGATGAGGGCGAGGTCCTTGCCGGACAACGGACTGCCGTCGAATGAGCGAGGCGACCAACGGTCGCTCAGGATCGGAAGGATACCCTGGCTGGGGCTGCGCTGTGTCATGAATAGGCACCTTTCGAGACGGATTTGCAGCGCAACTCGTCAGTTCCGCTTGCTGCCCGATGGACCGAACGCAATGGCCCGGCAAGGACTCATGGCTTGAACAGGACGGCTGGAGCGGCAGCGGACAGCCTATGCAGGAGGGTTTCGCCTGGCCCGGACCCTCCGTGCCGGCTTTCAGACCACGCGCCAGCGCACCAGCGGCGCATCGAGCGAAATACTTCCTCCGCCGCGAACGATCAGCACCAGCGCCATCGCCACCCACAATGAGTGAACCTGCCACCACGCCTCGGGATAGACGAAAATCTGGATGACCATGGTCATGCCCAGCAAGGCAATCGCCGAGAGCCGGGTGAACAGGCCCAGCACCAGCAGGATCGGGAACAGATGTTCGGACACCGTCGCCACGATCGCAGCAAGATCGCTTGGCAGGGGTACGCCCTTGTATTCCTCCTGGAACAGGAAATAGGTAGTGTCGCTGATCGAAAACCAACTACCATCGTCGACCTTGGTGCGGCCGGATCGCCAGAATATTCCGGCCAATACAATGCGGGTGAACAGCAAGGCCAGGTTCTCGGCTCTGCAGTGGCCGATCAAGGCGACAGCGCGGTCGTAAAATCGAAACAGTCCGTTCATGCTATGCCACCTGTTGCAGCGCGCCCGCTTCGAGCAGCGCGATCAGCGCGGGCATGAAGTCGTCGGGCGGCAGTTGAACCATGCAACCGGGTTCGCTCGCGCTGGCGAAAAGGTTACCGATGGTGATGCGATTTTCGCAACTGGAGAAGACCGCCGCCATGCCCGCGCAGGCCGGCGAGACCAGAACATCGGCTTCGGGCCTGGTCAGCAGTATCGCGGCGCATTCGTCCAGGCCGGGAATTTCCAAGCCGATCAGGTGATGCGCGGCGTCGAACTGGCCAATCGAAGCGGCCGGATGGGCCTGCACCGCGATTTCCATCAGATCCTCCGGCGCGATCCCGGCCAGCTCGGCGAGGCGCAGCGCGACCGCATCGGCAGCGTGGTAGGCTTGCAGCCACAGCCACTCGAACCGCGCCAGACCAGTGGCCGCGCCCTCGTCGAGCGAAGCCAAGTAGCCAGGGAAATCCTCGCCAATTCGCGCCAGGCAGCGGGCAGTCACGCCCGGTTGTTCGAGATACGATCGGGAGACTTCATTGAACCGGGCCTGTCCCAGCAAGGACATCGTGCGTGGAAACGTGTCCTCGATCGCGACGAGCCGGGCATGCGAAATCGTGTTGGCATGGATTTTCATGCCCGCAAGAATGCGCTCGGGCGAGCCTGCAAACAGGCCTTGCGGCAGGAAATCGGGGCCGTAGTCCAGCGCCCGCATCATGCCGGTCTGCAAGCGTTCAAGCGCCAGCATGGGCCGGCTCCCGAGGCTCGATGCTTGCCCACTCGCGCATGATGGCTTCGGCTTTTGCGGCTTCGGCCAGCAGCACCGGAAAATCCGGCACATCGGTATCCCACTCGATCAGCACCGGCCGGCGGCCCGCGCGCCGGACAAAGCGCGTGAACAGCGCCCAGGTCACATTGGAGACCGCCGAACCATGGACGTCGATGAGAAGCACCCCGCTCGCGTGTTCTTCGCGGGCATGCCCCGCCAGATGAATCTCGCCAACCAGGCGGGGATCGATCGCATCGATCATGGCGGCGGGATCGAGGCCCAGATTGGTCGCGGAAACCTCGATATTGTTGATATCCAGCAGGATGCCGCAGCCGCTGTGATCGCACAGGTCATGCAGGAACTGCGCCTCACTCATATCGTCGGCGGCAAAGGCGAGATAGCGCGACGGGTTCTCGATCAGGATGGGCCGGTTAAGCCTGTCCTGAACCCGCCCGGTCTGCGTGATAAAATGCCGCAAGGTCTCGTCGGTGTAGGGAACTGGCAGCAGATCGGGGTAGCGGTTGGTGGCGCTTCCGCTCCAGCTCAGATGATCGGAAACCATTGCCGGTTCGTATCGCCCGCACAGGGCGGACAGCTGGTCCAGCTCGTCGCAATCGACGCCCCCGGCACTGCCAAGGGAGAGGCCGACCGAATGGAAACTCAGCGGATAGGCTTCTGCCAGGGTCGTCAGCCAGCGATGTGGCGGACCACCCGCGCCGAAATAGTTCTGCGGGTGGACTTCAAGCCAGGCCCAGGGCGGGCAGGGCCCGGAAATGCTGGCTGACACGGACTGCAGCGCCGCAGCGTAATGCTGCGGCTTCAGTCCAATTCCCGGCAGGGGGGGCAGCAGTGTCGGGAAATTCATGCCAGCCAGCATCCTCGTGGCCCGAGGGCTTCAGCCCTGCCGGGGCACGGGAGCGGAGTTTCCGGCCTTCTCGACCAGCGAACCGCCTTTCGCTTCGCAAGTTCCGGCCTCGACATATTTCCAGGCGTTGCCCTGATAGTCGACGGTCGAGGTGCCGGCGCAGCTGGTGCCAGGGCCGGCCTTGCAGTCGTTCTGGCCCTTCAGCGCCAGGCCGAAGCATTTCTCGCGTTCGGCGACCTGAACGCCCTGGCCTTTCGCTTCGGCCAATGGCGTTTGCGCAGTGTCGCCGCCGGAGCCGCAGCCTGCAAGCAGGGCGGCGCTGGCAAGCGCTGCGGCAATCGCCGACAGCGGGATAGGTTGTCCGGACATGGCGATGCCTTTCCCTTGTTTCAGTTTTGCCGTGGAACCGGCCGGCCGTTCCCCGCCTTGGGTGTCAGCGAGCCGCCCTGAGCTACACAGGTGCCGGCCGGCACCAGCTTCCAGGCGTTCCCCTGGTAATCGACGGTGGATGTGCCGGCGCAGCTTGTGCCGGGCCCGGCGGCGCAGTCGTTTTTCCCAGCAAGAGCTACGCCGTAACATTTCTCCTTGGCGCCCGCGTTTGCGCCGGCAGCGGAGGCGGACGAAGCGGCAAACATGGCCGCGCTAGCAAGCGTTGCTGCGGCGGCGATACCAGTCGAGGTTTTCATTGCAGTTCCTTTCGAATCTGACGTGAGGCCTTTCCGCCGTCACAATGCCTTGTTCGAACGAACCGCGTGTTTGGTTACAGGCGGGCGGTTTTTTGTTTGTGTCAATAAGACCGCGCAGGATGAGCGGTGCGCCGTGTGTGCGACAGGTCCTGGCGATGCTTTGCGGCTGGCGCCCACCATCTCCCGGACGGCTTCGACCTGCCAGATGGCATCACTCAAACCATCGGCAAAAAGCGTCGGAAACGGCCCGCCCCAGAATCTCGCGATAGTCGCCGAAATCCTTGTCGCCCGGTGTCAGCGTTCCGAAGCTGGGGTTGGCGAACTGATCCACAGGCACCAGGGCAATCGCACAAGCGGCCGGAACGAGTTGCGAGCCGGAGCCGGCTTGAAGCGTCGAGAGCAAACCGTACATGCGGTGCTCGCGCGTGGCGCGGCCAAGCACAATCAGCCGATATTGCCCCTCCTCGCTGGTGACGAGGTAGGTATGGCCCGAGAGGTTCGGCATCGAAACAAAACCCGCCTGGGTGAAGGCGCTGTCGGCACGTTCGCTTTCGGCAAACCGCAGATGGCCGCACTGGTCGTCCCAGACGATTTCGGTCCTGTAGGCGTAGACCGCACCGGGTTGGCTGAACGCAGGCCGCAGCGTCAGGTAGGCGCCTTCGATCCAGCGCACCGCGGGACGGCTGTACGAACCCATGCTCTGCGGCGCGAGTAATGTCTCCGTGGCTGGCATTTCGGCCTGCGCGCGCAGGATTGTCCCGAGCACATCCTCGATACGTACCACCGTTGCGAGCGAAAAGGGGCGGCTGCCCGATAGCGCCTTTTCCAGCGTCGAAAGGCTGATTCTGGCCATATCGGCGAGCGCTTGGCGCGAGATCCGGCGGCGCGCAAGTTCCTCGCGCAGTCGTGCGGCGATCGCCGCGTTCTCGGCACCCGGCAATTCATTTTGGTTAGACATTGCGCTCCCCTTCCGCACAATTCCGCACATAACCGTACATTCCGTCAAGCACATTCGGGAATGCCGCCGAAATGCGCCACTTCCCGCATGGGGGTGGCTGAAACTGCCTGAAGTTTCGCGTGGCTGTGCGGCGCGCGCGCTGTCTAACGGGAAGGCTCCACACAGAACGGAGCAAGCCCCATGTCGTTGCGCACTTACAACCGGAAAGCGAGACGCGCCGAATCCAGGCAGCGCCTGCGGATCGGAATCATCACCATCCTGGTCATTACGGTAACAGGCCTGGCCGCGGGCAAGGCTTGTGCGGACGAGGGCCGAGACCCCGCTGCCGGCGGTGCGCTTGTGCTGCGGGGGGCGGGGACGGCGACTGCCATGCCCGCGGTCCGGCTTGGCACCGATATGGATGTGACGGTCAGCGGCACGATCATGCGCGTGCGGCTGACTCAGGCGTTCCGCAACACCAGCGACAAGTGGATGGAGGCGAGCTACCTCTATCCCCTGCCGGACGACAGCGCTGTCGATACGATGAAGATGGTGGTCGGCCAGCGCGTTATCGTCGGCGCCATCAAGCGCAACCAGGAAGCCCGCGCCATCTATGACCGGGCGAAGGCGGAAGGCCGCAAGGCGGGCCTGGTCGAATCCGAGCGGGCCAATCTCTTCCGCTCCAATGTCGCCAATGTCGGCCCGGGCGAAACCGTGCTGATCTCGATCGAATATCAGGCGCCGGTTCGCCAGTTGAGCGGCGAGTTCGCGATGCGCCTGCCGCTGGTGGCCGGTCCGCGCTACGTCCCGCCGCATGGCCTGTCGAGCGGAGCGGCGATCGAGGATGCCGCCCGCGTCACCGCGCCGCTGGCCTCCCCCGCCTTGGGGCGCTCGCTCAATCCGGTCTCGATCACCGTGCACCTTGCACCGGGTTTCGTGCCGGCGAACATCATCAGCCCCTATCACCGCATAAATGTCGCCGATGCCGGGCCGACAGCGCGCACCGTCACTCTCGCCGCGGGCGAGGAGCCGGCGGATCGCGATTTTGAGCTGCGCTGGCGCTCGGCGAGCGCCGATCCTACTCTTGCCCTGTTCCGGCAGACACTTGACGGCCAGCAGTACGTCATGGCGACGCTGACACCCCAGACGGAAGTCGAACCCGGCGTGCTTGCGCCGCGCGAGATGATTTTCGTCATCGACAACAGTGGATCGATGGGCGGGCAGTCGATGGAGGCGGCGAAACAGAGCCTGCTCTACGCCCTGGGCACGCTGCGCCCCAGGGATCGCTTCAACGTGATCCGCTTCGACGACACGATGACGCAACTGTTCGAACAGCCGACCGAAGCCTCGCCCGAACAGATTGCGCTGGCTCGCAGGTTTACCGAAGAGCTCAAGGCGGCGGGCGGCACGGAAATGCTGCCCGCACTGAAGGCGGCCCTCGCCGACAGTTCTCCGAAAGCCAGGGACGTGCGTCAGGTGATCTTCCTGACCGATGGCTCGCTGTCCAACGAAGCGGAAATGATGGCCGAGATTGCCGCGCACGGCGGCCGCAGCCGGGTGTTCATGGTCGGTATCGGGTCGGCGCCGAACAATTTCCTGATGCGCCGTATGGCAGAGGCGGGGCGCGGAACCTACACGAACGTCGGCCAAGGCAACGAAGTCACGGCCAAGATGACCGCGCTGCTCGACCGGCTTAAAGCGCCGGCCTTGCGCGAAATTGCCGTGCACGTGGAAGGCGCCTCGCTCGATCTCACGCCGCGCAGGCTGCCGGATCTTTACGCCGGCGAGCCGCTGGTCCTGCTGGGCAAGGGCGAGAGCCTGCAAGGCACACTGCTGATCAGCGGCATGGTTGGCGGCAAGCAATGGCGCCAAAAATTGGATCTGGCCAATGCCGCCGACAGCCCGCTTGTGGCGCGGCTCTGGGCTAACCGCAGCATCGCCGACGTCGAAGCCATGCGCTGGTCCGGCCAGATCAAGGACGACGAAGCCAACGAACAGATTGCAAGGCTTGGTCTCGCCTACAATCTCGTGACGACGCAGACGAGCCTGGTGGCCGTCGATCGGACGCCCTCGCGGCCGGCAGGGGCGCGGCTGATCCCAGAGGATCTGCCGCTGCTGCTGCCCAAGGGCTGGGATTTCGAGAGGCTGTTCGGCGGCGAAGTCGCGCGCTCGAACGTCCCAATGCCTCCGCCTTTGGCCGAGCAGGAGCTGGATCTTCCCGAGACGGCGACAGGCTATATGGGGAATGTATGGCGGGGCCTTGCCATGCTGGCCGCCGGGCTGGCGAGCCTGTTCACTCTCCGCCGCCGCCGCACGGGAGGCCGGGCGTGATGGCCGCCCCCCTTCGCCTGGCGAGAGAACCCGCGCTCATGGTGACGCTGGCGGCTGGTGCAATAGCCTTGTGCATCTACGGCGCACTGACGCTGACTCAAGGTCTCGCAGTCCCGGTCACTGCCTCGCTTTCCCAGGCAAGGCTGGACCGGGAATTCGACCGTCGGCTGGCGCAAGTGCCCGTTGCGGCAGAAGAAGTGGCGAAGTTGCCGGCGGGCTCACAGCAAAGACAACCTCCGGCGGCGACACCACAGGCCGGAGCACCGATCGCCCGGCTGGAGGTCGGCAGACTCGGCATCAGGGAAGTCGTGCTGGCGGGCGAGGCCACGCACGATCGAATGCGGCAAGGCCCCGCCATTATCAGACGCGGCGATGCGGCGAGCCCGGTAACCATCATCGCGGCGCATCGCGACACGCACTTCCTGTTCATCCGTGACTTGCGCGCCGGTGACGAGATCACCCTGCAATGGGCAGATGGCAAGAACGAAAGCTACCGCGTCGTCATGTTCGAGACCGTGCGGTGGAACCAGTTTGCCTACCCCCTCGATCCGGCAAGGCCGCTACTGGCGCTCGCTACATGCTATCCTTTCGGCGGCACCGAATATGGCGGACCATGGCGCCGTGTGGCCTGGGCGGAACGGATCGACTGATCGAAGGCAGCCGCGAGTTTCGCCGTCATCTGCGCGAACCGGATTTGTCCGCGCCGTAAACGGACATCCCGCAGAGCCAGAATGCCTGTGTGCAATTGGGGGATCGCCCCCATGGCGTCGCCGCGCCATTCGGCCAGTGTTTCCTCAGCACCACTTGAGGAGTACGCCGAATGTTTCACAACCACGCCCCTGGACTAGCCTGCCGCACGATGCGGAATTTGGCTGGCTTTGCGCTGATGACTGCCGCACTGCCTGCTAACCTTGCAATTGCCCAGAACGTTGCCCAGTTGCCGGTGTTCGGAGAAGTCGAGCCGGCCGAGGCGCTGGAAATCGATGGAATCTGGAAAGTCGTGGGCCTGGGCAAGCGCGTGCTGATCGAGAAGGGGCATTCCTACGTCCTCGACCCCTGGGTTCACCTGTTCACTGTAAAGGTGGATAAGGGCCAGGTAGTCAGCACGTCGATCACCCGGGCTGGCCCGCGGACCTTTTCGGCCTACGACAATCTCTTGCAGCAGCGCATGATCTGGCGGGTGAACGCCGACAGGAGCATTTCGGCCAGCGGGTCCGGCTTCCTGGCGCCGAGCTTTCGCATGGAGCCGGTAGAGCTGGCGCGTCCACGCGCCTTCGAAGACATGCTGGAAAAAGTGCCCGGCGGCCCGGACGAAGGTCCGGATTCCCGGCCACCGGCCGGGCGCCCCGGTCCGCTCACACAGCTGCCTGTAGGTACCTATTGGCTCACGAACGCCCTTGGAAAATGCATGGACCTGGTCGATACGCAGCGCACATCGCAGGGCGGCAGGATTCAGGTCTGGGACTGCAAGAGCAACGCAAATCAGGAATGGGGCTATTACGCCCGGCAAGGCCAGATCATCAGCGGTAGCGGAATGTGCCTGGAAGCCGCAGGTTCAAGCAAGGGCGCGGCGGTGCGCACCTTTGGATGCGACGGCAGGCCCGAGCAACGCTGGCGGCGCCAGAGGCTTGAAAACCGGATGTATGCTTTCGTCAACGATGCGACGGGCATGTGCCTCGACGCGGCCCGGCCCACTGCCAGGAACAATGGCGGAAGAGTAATCCAGTGGGATTGCCATTTCGGCGCCACGCAAAGCTGGAGGATCAGGCGCTGAGCCTGCCGTTTCGGGGTGGATGATGACTCGTGACGATCCCGGATTTGCCGCCGCTGCGGCGATTCTGCGAGCGCCATCCCCAAGTGCGGTGGCTAAACGAGCGGGCCTAGATCCGATCGGGAGAAATCAGTCGTTCGCGCAAGGCAAAGGCAATCAGTTCGGCGGCGGAATGCGCGTTCGTCTTGCTCATGACGCTGGTGCGGTGGCGGTCCACCGTCTTGGCGCTGATGCCCAGCGTCGCCGCGATTTCCTTGTTGGTCTGGCCGGCGACCACGAGGTTGAGAACCTGTCGTTCGCGATCGGTCAGCGGTTCGAGATCGGACGTTTCTTCGAGTATCCTGGTAAAGCGCTCGCAAATGACTCTGCCGCCTTCCAGAATCAGCGGAATGGCCTCTGTTACTTCTCGAATGTCATCGGCTTTGCAGAAGATGCCGTCGGCACCGACATCCACCAGCTCCGCGATCTTGCCGCTGGCGTCCACGCCTGTGAAGATCACGATCTTGCTTTCGGGCGACCAGCGCCGGGCCTCGATCAACACCTCGGTTCCGCCGGCATGGGGCATACTGACATCGAGCATGACCAGGCTGGGACGATGCTTGCGGATTGCCGCGATTGCATCGATCCCGTTTTCCACCTCTGCAATCACGTCGATCGTGTAGCCCGACAAGGCATCGGTATCGCAGAGGGCGGCGGAAAGGGCGGTTCGGATTATCGCATGGTCATCTGCGACGATGGCATTGTACGACTTGCCAAAGCTCATCTTGTCACGTCCCCCGAGGAAAACCTCACCCTAGACATCGTCGCACGAGAGGAAAGCCGATTCTCCCGGTATCCGGCCAAAGTTGCACCTTGCCATGAAGCGGCGAAGCGTCATGGTTAGGGCAGAGACAATGTTCGACGGAGAACACGCAATCGCAAGCCGGCCGATATCGCGAACACCTGGCGTGCTGATGGCGTTATTATTTCTGGCGGGCCTGCTGGCAGTGGGTTTTCCCGCTGCGGCTGCCCTCTCTGCGGCAATCGGGATCGAACCAGGCCGCTCCATGGAGCGGATCGAGGATCGCGCTGTTTACCTGACCAGCGGTCCGGGCCGCACGACGAATGTCGCCGAGGCCTTGAACGCATACCGCAACGGCCGGTTTGCCCCCGAATTTTCCTCCGCCAGCGGCACCAGTGCATTCGAACGGGGTTTATGGATTGCCGTCCCGGCAGAATATCCCGCCGCCACTCAGGCGGGTACAATTCGCAGGGTCATCGGACTGGGGGGCATATTCGTCGTCCCTCCCGAAGTCTTCATCGTGCGCAACGATGGCGCTCCGGTGGAAGTGCTGGCGACGGCAGCAGACAGGGACGGACAGCTGACGCCGCGCTATTTCACCTACTTGCGCACGCGCACATTCGACCTTGTACCGGGCGACAGGATTACAATCCTGATCCATACATCGCAGGCGGATCGCCCGACGATTGGCGTGTTTCGCGAAGGCGAGTTAGGCAGCAATCAGATCGTTGCGACGCTGATCAAGGCTGGTTTCACCTTCGTTCTGCTTTTCATCGGCATCGCGCTTGGCATTATTGCAGTCATGACCGGGCGGAGCATCAGCCTGCTGCTCGCAATCGGATTTTGTCTGGCGATGATCCAGACAGATGCATCGCTGTTCACGACCAATTTCGTGCATCCGCCATGGTTGGCCCGGCAAATGTGGGAAGCCATCACGCTGACCACGGCATTCTATTTGTACTATTGCTTTCTCTTCAGTTTTCGCCGCGAATTGCGTCTCGGTGCGAACATGGCCCTCGCGGTCCTGACCTGCCTGCTGCCGTTGCCGTTGATCTGGGTCGCCTATGTATCGGATTCCACGGCCGACATTATGTGGGCTTATTACCTTGGCCTGTTCCTGTTTGCCTGCACGATGACCTTCAAGCTGGATATCGCGCCGCCGCTCAGACTGACCGCGGGACTGCTGATGGTCGGCGCGTCGGCAGGCGCGGTGCTGATCGATCCGTTCTACATGGGAAGATCGCTGCCCGACCTGACGCTCGAATTCATTCGCGATCTGCTGCGCACCATGGCAGCCGTTGGCCTCCTGATCTTGCTGCTGGTGGATGTTCAGCGCAGCCGCCGCGAACGAATCGAAGCGGCAAGAGACAGGATCGCTGCTCTGGAAGCGCAAACTGAATCCGACCGGAAGTTGCTTCAGACCGAGCGCAAATATGCCCGTGCGAGGGAGGCGGCCGCGCGACGAAAGGCGCAACTGGCGGCAGCCAGTCACGACATCCGCCAGCCTATCGTCGGCCTGCGCAGCGCCTTGGCCACCGAAGCCGCAAGTCTTTCGGTCCCGCTTCAGAGCCGGCTCGGGGAAGCGATAGACTATCTCGAACATCTGACGAATGAATACTCGGACCGCACAGTGCGCGATACAGACGCGCCGGCGGCGGAGAAGGAAGAAGCATACCCGCTCGATCTCATAACACGCGCGGTGGGTGACATGTTCGGCGCCGAAGCCGAGGAAGCGGGCATAGCACTCGTCATCGATAGTTCGGATTGCGAAACCCGCGTTCCGGCGCTGGCGCTGATCCGCGCCACCAGCAACCTCGTCGCCAATGCCCTGCGCCATGCCGATGCCAAGACAATCCGGCTTGACGTGCGGCATGGTGACCGATGCGAAATCACCGTCAGCGACGACGGCAAGGGCATGGAACCATTAGCGCTCGCCGCGCTCAAGCAACGCGGTGCAAAAGGCGAGGCTTCGGACGGAGATGGCCTGGGCCTTGCAATAGTCGAGGATCTGGCGCGTCGGAACGGTTTCGAGTTCGCGATTACATCGGCCCCAGGGATTGGAACGACGGCCACGCTGTCGCTCAAGAAGGCCTGAATCCTTTACCGCTCCAATTGGGGTATTCGCCTCATACTGGCCCGGTGCGACTTCCCCTATCCACAATGTGTGGAAAGCGATCGGAACCGCTCGATCGCCGCCCGGCAACGGAGCATTGGACATGAAAAGCATCATCTCGAGCCTGATCATCAGTAGTTCGGCAATCGCCATGGCGGTTCCCGCCGCAGCGCAGGATTTCGACGCTTCGCGTTCCGCCATGGCGAAACACCAAGCCGAGATGGCCGAACTCGAATGGCGCGGCGAGGTGGCTCGTCAGGCCCGGCCTGCGAATGGCACAGCGGCAGATGCCATCAACGCACGCGATGCGGCCGAGGGGCCGCGCAATATCCGCACGCTGGATTCACCCTCCGCCAGCCAGCACGCCGCGATCGGTAACGGTTCCCAGCTCGATGACCTCGTCCGGCGCGGCGAGATGGCCCAGGCCGGCCGTACGCCGGCTCCTTCCGGCACAGCAGGTGACTGGCTTAATGCACGCGATGCGGCCGAGGGGCCGCGCAATATCCGCACGCTGGATTCACCCTCCACAACCCAACACCACACGACTG